>JAFEBN010000012.1 GCA_018242645.1 Planctomycetota bacterium
CTTCGTCGACGATGCCGATTTCGTCGTCTTCGCTCAGGCGTACAACAACCTGCTCGACACCTTCGGCGACCTCAACTTTGACAACCTGACCGACGACGCCGACTTCGTGATC
Source organism: Planctomycetota bacterium (assembly GCA_018242645.1). Taxonomy (GTDB): domain Bacteria; phylum Planctomycetota; class Phycisphaerae; order Phycisphaerales; family UBA1924; genus JAFEBO01. The sequence continues at coordinate 113 of JAFEBN010000012.1, forward strand.
TTTGCGGGTGCGTACGACGCTCTGCTGTGCACGCTGCAGCCGAACTAACGCGTTCGGATAGACGTAAGCCTCATCCCGCCCCCGGGCCTGACCGCCCGGGGGCGGCTTTACAAACAGTGATCGACATTGCCGGTCCCGCGAGGGGAGGCTTTGGAGGAGTCTGTCTTGAAGTCCACGCATACCGCTCTTGTGCTCGCGCTTGCCGCCGGAGCTTCGCTCGCCCAGGCGCAGTGGAACCCCGCGAACCGCCAATGGGGCAAGGACGACGCGGATGATTGCCGCGTAGCGACTTTCAACATCCAAGATCGGGTCTGCTCGACCAATGGGAAGCAGGAAGGCGCCAATTCCTGGACCGCGATCGCCGTGCAGATCGCGGCGCTGAAGCCGGATGTCCTGGTCATGGTGGAGTGCGGCGACAACAGCGGCAACGGCACCGGAGCGGCGCAGGGGTACAACACTGTCGACACGGTTCAGCGGCTCACCGACACCCTGAATCTTCTTATGCGCGGCGGCGTGGACCCATATGTCGCCGGCAATCCGACTGTGACGGCGTATGTGACCAAGTACGCCCCAGGCTACGACCTCCCCTACGTCTATGTGTCCGACCAGGATGACAGCTTCAACCGAAACGTGGTTCTCAGCCGATTCCCGCTGAGCGATCTGAACGGCGATAACCGAACGGCCATCGGCACGTTCACGCTCAGCGCGGACGCCGCCGTTCCGTACTACACCGCCGGAAACGCCGGCATCAGAGGTTTTCTCTTCGCGGAATACAACCTCCCCGACGATCGATACGGTGGCGATCTGGTGATGGGCGGAGGCCATCTCAAGTCCGGCTCGGCAACCCAGGACCTTGCGGACCGGCTCGCGGCGAGCCAGCGCATCGCGTATTTCATTGACGCGATCTACAACGGTTTAGGTACTTCGACCCCCGACCCGCACGTGCGGTGCAGCAACTTTCCCCGTCCCAATAAGGTGCTCACCGCCCAGACTCCGGTGATCTGGTCGGGCGATTTCAATGAGGACGAACTGACCAACGGGCGCGACGGGCCGGCTCTTTGGATGACCAGGGCAGCGGCCGCGAGCCCCGGCGGGACCGACGGCACTGATCGCGATCGCAGCGACAGCAGCTACGACGATTCACGCGATCCGTTCACCAACAACCGCAACACCCAAGGCTCGAACTCCAACAACAAGCTCGATTTCATCTGCTGGCAGGATTCAATCGCAACCCTTCGTCGGTCCTTTGTCTTCCGCCCCAGCACGATGCCATCGACCGCGACGCCGCCGGAGCTGGCTTTCTATCCAGGTCTCTGGTTCAACATCTCGTCTTGGACGGATCACCGTGCGGTGGTCGCCGATTTCATTCTGCCGGTGCCCCCGCTGCCCGCAGGGCACAACCTCGTCGCACCGGCAAACGCTGCTGCCAATCTGCCCAAGCAGCCCACGGTGTCATGGACAGCGGGTACCCGGGTGACGAACTACACCCTGGTGATTTCGCAGAATGCCGATCTTTCAGCACCGGTTTATACGACCAATGTCGCCGCGGCCGGCCCGTTCAACCTCGCCGTGCCCGCAAACACCCTCAATTACTGCGGAACCTACTACTGGACCGTGAAGGCGAACAACCGCGCCGGCGCCGCAAATTCACCCAGCGGCATCTGGTCGTTTCAGGTCGCCGGGCAGTGCGACCTGAACGCGGACGGACTCGTGGAAGACTTGGACTTTGTGCTGTTTGCGGAGGCGTACGACGCGTTTCTGACCACGGACGGCGATTTCAACAACGACGGTTTCACAGATGACGCTGACTTTGTGATCTTCGCCGCGGCGTACGACTCGCTCCTGGCGTGCCCCTGATCAGGCTCATGCTTTCACGAACGGGTTGCCCTTGCGCTCGCGTGCGATCGTGGTTCCCGGCCCATGCCCCGGAAAGCACCGTGTCTCGCCCGGAAGCGTGTAGAGCTTCTCCCGGATGCTCTTTTCCAGTTGCTCAAAGCTGCAGCCCGGGAAGTCGGTTCGACCGATCGAGTCGGCGAACAGCGCATCGCCGTCGAATGCGACCGCGTGGTCGGCATTCCACAGCGTGATGGAACCCGGTGAATGGCCAGGCGTGTGCAGCACTTTCCAGTTTCCGCCCGGCAGTTCGAGCTCTTCCCCGTCCCGCAGGGTCCTGGTCGCCGCGGGCGCCGTAACAGGCATGCCCCAGGCGGCGCTTCCATTGAGTTCAGGATCCGGCAGCCAGGGGGCTTCGATCTCGTGAATCCAGATGGGAAGATCGGGGAACTCCTGGCGTAACGTGCGAACACCGGCGATGTGATCGAGATGAGCGTGCGTCAGGACCAGTGCTTTGGGCTGCAGTCCCTTCGCGCGAAGCAACTCGGCCAGCCGTTCGCCCCCGAAACTCGCGTCGACCACGAAGCAGCCGGGCGATCCCCGCTCGGACACGATGTAGCAGTTGGTGCCGAAAGGCCCCAGGGTTTCGCAGTGGATTTCCAGAGGCGAGCGCTCGGGCATGGCCGAGAATAGGATCTCGCCACCAGTCGAGGAACATCACATGTCGCAAGGCGTCATCCGCAACATCCACACCGTTCCAACCAAGCCCGTGCAGATGGCGGGCGTGAATGGCGCCGAGATGGCTGTGATGGTGGGGCGCGAGCACGGCGTACCGAACTTCTCGCTCCGCCACTTCCGGGTCACTCCCGGCGGCAACACGCCGCGGCACAGCCACGATTACGAACACGAGGTGTTCATCGTGGAAGGCGGTGGAACCGTGCTGCTCAACGGTTCAGAGCAGGCCGTGAAGCCGGGCGATGTCATCTACGTTCCCGCGAACCAGGAACACCAGTTCAAGGCCGACCCCGCAGCGGGTCTGCGGTTCCTGTGCCTGGTCCCGGTCACGCGCGACTGCGGCGAGCCGACACCCGGGAGCTGAAACGACTATCCGGAGTGTGCCTGCGGCGTGGAAGCACCTGACGCCACGGACGCGGCGCGTTCACCTCTCCACGCGTGCCAGAGCAGCATCGCGATGCCGATAAGCAGAAGCAGATCGGCGACGTTTGAGACGTAAGGCCACACCTCGCGGGTGGTCCCCCACCACGTCACCTTCGGAAGCGGGTGGATGAAATCACGCACGCAACCGAACACCAGGCGGTCGTACAGGTTGCCCAAGCCGCCCGCAAGGATGAGGCCCAGCCCGATGTGCGAAACACGGTCGCGTTCGCGAGTCGCGAGAATGAACACGCCGAGCCCAAACGCGACCGCGACAATCGTGACCGCGATGAAGAACATCGTCTTTCCCGCGCCGATTCCGAAGACCGCGCCCGGGTTGAGGACCAGCGTGAAATTCAGGATCGACGGGATGATGACCATCGGCCGATGCGCCGGTAGCAACGCCGAAAGCGGTACCGTCGTCAGAGCCTGCTCGCGGGTGAATTCCACGGGGAAACCCGCAATGTGCTTGAAGGCCCAGGACTTGCTGGCCAGATCGAAGACCAAGCCACCGACCACAACCGTCAGCAGCAACAGCCACGCCTGAGGCGACCGCCACGCGGGCCGGCTGTTGATGGCCGGCGGGGTCGCGGTGGTGTCAGAGGTCGTTTCGGTCATGTGCGACCACTTACGGACGGGTCATGTGCTGGCGCTCCAGCATGCGAGCGGCATCAATCGAGTAGCGTGCCCAGGGCAGTTCCTCGAGCCGTTCGGCCTTGATCGGCTTGCCGGTCAGCTCGCAAATACCAAACGTGCCGTCTTCGATGCGCTTCAGCGCGTCTTCGATTTCTTTGATGAGCTTGCGATCGGCCGCGGCAAGGTCGAGCGCCAGCGACTGATCAAACGTGTCGCTGCCCTGTTCGGCGATGTGCTGAGGCAGATTGGAGAGCGAGCCCGACTGTCCCCGCAGCGCCTCCTGCTCCATATTCGAGACATCGCCCACGAGTTCCTGACGCTTGCGGATCAGGACCGACTTGTAATGCTCAAGCTGCTTCTTGTCGAACGGCGTCTTCGCCTTGATCTCGGGCATCTCGGCTTCCTGCACGCCGCCCTGATAGCCCAGCGGCACGCCCGCACCCTTCTGGGTGGGACCGGACGGAATCAGCGGCTTGCGCGACTTGCCCGCGCCCAGCAGATTGCCCGCCAGGCTGGAGATCGACGACGGAATCGTGGGCTTGGCCTTGACCTTCTTCACAGGTTTGGGCGTCACAATCGTGATGCCCTTGCGCAGCGGCTTCTTGCCGGCCGCGGCCGCAGCAGCGGGCGGAGGAGCGGGCTTGGCCGCCTTTGCAGGCGGCGCCTTGGCCGCGGTTTTCTTGGCGGGAGCGGGCGCGGGTTTAGACGGCTTGACCGCTTTGACAGCGGGCTTGGACTTTGCTTTCGCTGGTTTCTGCGCCACGAAATCCCTCCGGGCTGTTGACGCCGATCCTCCGGCGCGGGGTTACAAACCGTGGGGCAAGGGTAGTGACACCCTCGGGACCGGTCAAAGGCCGAATCGGGATGTTGAATCTTTCAGGCGGGAGCCTGTTCCAAGTACTGACCCATGCGGCGGAAGCGCTCGTAACGGGCGTTTACCAGTTCGTCGGGATCGACCTTTTTCAGTGTCTGGAGGGTGCGGACGATCCATTCGGCGAGGTTGTTTGCGGTGCCGCGCGGGTCTCGATGAGCGCCGCCGACCGGTTCAGGAACGACCTCGTCGATGATGCCGAGCTCCATGTTGTCTGCCGCCGTGAGCTTGAGGCTCTTGGCGGCTGCGGTGTTGGTCTGCTCGTTGGCTTCCTTCCAGAGGATCGCGGCGCAGCCCTCCGGACTGATCACGGAGTACCAGGAATGCTGGAGCATCGCGACCCGATCGGCCACGGCGATGCCGAGCGCCCCGCCCGATCCGCCCTCGCCGATGACGATGCTGACGATGGGCACGCGGATCCGGCTCATCTCCCGCAGGTTGACCGCAATCGCCTCCGCCTGGCCGCGCTGTTCGGCACCGAGCCCGGGATACGCCCCCGGCGTGTCGACGAGCGTGACGATCGGAAGACCGAACTTCTCCGCAAGCTGCATCTTGAGCAGCGCTTTTCGATATCCCTCCGGATGTGCACAGCCGAAGTGGCAAGCGATCTTCTCGCTCGTTTCCCGTCCTTTTTGATGCCCGATGAGCATGACCTTTACAGGACCGATGCGGCACATTCCGCAGACAATCGCCGGGTCATCGCCGAAGCGGCGGTCGCCGTGCATCTCGCCGAAATCGCGGGTCATCAGTTCGATGTAATCGCGGGTTTGCGGCCGGAGCGGGTGCCGAGCGACACGGACTGTCTGCCAAGCGGTCAGCTTGGAATAGATATCCGTGAGCATCGACGCCCGCTGGGTTCTGAGCGACTCCGCCTGCGAGCGGAGCGAATCGACCCCCTTGGCTTGCGCCGGATCGGGTTCTTCCACGCGGATACGGGATTCGATGTCTTCGATCTTCTGATCGAGCTCGACGAGCGGCTTCTCAAAGTCCAACTGGTAATACGTCGCCATTGCCCGGAAGTTTACGGGGGATCGGCCTCTGGTGCGGGCCGCCGCTAGGCTCTGGGTATGGCTCCTCCCGACCCACGCTCGCAGGCCCGTACCCACGCAAATCTTGACGAACCCGCCAAATCGCTTTCCGACTCGACCTGGTGCCTGGTCGGAGGCGGCAACATGGCGTCTGCCATCGTTCACGGCTCGATCGATGCCGGCGTGATGGCAGCGGACCGGTTCGTGATCGTCGAGGCGGATGCAGAAAAGCGGGACGGCTGGACCCGCGAAGGCGTGGCGAACTTTGGGGGCGTGCGCGAAGGCCTTGCCCATCTCGCTTCGATCGAGCGGCACCCGGGCGATGGACACATCGTGCTGGCGGTGAAGCCGCAGATGTACGGCGCGGTGGCGCCGGGGCTTTGCGAAGAACTGAAGCGGATTCCGCGTCGCGTGTGCTCGATCATGGCGGGTGTCACCACGGCGCGAATCGAGGAGTCACTGGGAGCCGGCGCTCATGTGGTCCGCGTCATGCCAAACACGCCGGCGCAAATCCGGATGGGCACCGCGGCGTTTGCGCGAGGCGTATCGATGCCGCTGGGCGAGGAAACCCAGGTCGTCGCGCTGTTCGCGACCCTCGGGAAGGTGGTGGCCTTGCGCGAGGAGCTCTTTGACGCATTCACCGCGATTGCGGGGAGTGGCCCCGCGTATCTGTTCGCGCTCGCGGAAGCGATGGTTGCCGGAGCGATCAAGCAGGGGATCGAGCCAACGGACGCGGACGCGATCGTCCGCTCGGTGCTCGAAGGCTCGGCCTCCCTTCTGGCGCGCCACGCACATCTCGCTCCGGGGTCTCACCGAGCCGCGGTGACAAGCCGGGGAGGAACCACCGCCGCGGCCCTCCAAATCTGGGAAGAACGGGGCGTTATGCAGTCGATCGCCGAAGCCATTGATGCCGCCGCGGCCCGAGGACGCGAACTGTCCAGGCAAATCTGATCGCTCCACACTCAGAAATCGCGTCGAGAAAAAATCGCGCAGGCCAAACCCAGAACAACGATCTCGAACGCGATCGACGTGCCCAAGACCCACCAGAGCGGGCGGTTCTGCAACTCGGCTTCGATCGTGCGGTCGGCCAGTTCGCGGGCTTCGCGCGGGGATTCATCTTCATCGGGCTTGGCGCCACGCTGCTGACGGCGTGCTTCTCGTCGCTCTTCGACGCGTTTTTCCTCCGCCTCGCGAAATGCCGCCATGTCGTCAAGCGAGTGGAGGTTGCGCTCGAGGATGGTCATGGTCTCGGCGGTCTTCGGAAGGACGGTTTTCACGGCATAGAGGCCCCGGTGCCACAACGTCAGGGTGTCGAAGGAGGTCCGAAGCTCCTTCACGGAACTCTCCTTCTTCTGCTGGCGCAGCTCCAGACCCGCGAGGCGGGCCTGCTCGGTCGCGAGGTCGGAGAGACGCGTCTTCATGTCGTCCGGGGTTTCCCTCTCCGGCGCGATCTGCAGCTGTTCGACCTTGGCTTTGGCCTTGCTCACCTGATCCGCAAGTGGCGCGGCCTGCTTTTCCGCGGTAGCAAGCTGTAGTTCCGCGGAGTACTGAAAGGTGCGAACGGCCTGCTCGCCGCTGTTGAGTACAAACAAAATGAACCAGAACAGCATCGTGATGAGCAGCGAAGCGATGGTCGAACGCGTCACCAGCCCGACAAGGGCGCACACGCAGTAGAGGTAGCTGAAAAACAGCACGACCAGCGGGATCGCCAGGAAGACCGTCGGCGCCCAGAGCTTGCCCCGCAGACCGATGATGAGGAAGCAGGCCAGCGTGAACAGCGACACCTGGAGCGTGACGAACATCAAGCTGGTGAAATACTTGGTCAAAAACAGCCGGAGCCGCCCGATCGGCTTGGAGAGAGACAGGTCGATGCTGCCGCTGGCGACAAAGTCCGGGATGATCGAAGACGTCGACACGAGTGCCAGGATGGCGGCAATCCATGTAAGCCAGAGCTTGAGGCCGAGCTGGACAAATACCAGCTTGTAGAACGCCGCGGGAGAAACGTACTTGGTGTTGAAGATATCCGCGGAGATGGTCCACCACAGAATGGTGAAACCGCGGTCGTTGAGCCCAACGCACGCGACCGCCGCGGCAACGAGCGTCGAGAGCGCGACGGTGAACCAGAAGAGTTTCTTCGCGTTGAGTTCGCGATAGGCGTCGAGCAGCATCGCGCTGGTTTGGCGGAGGAACATCAGTTGCCCTCCTTGGCGCCCGGGCCGAGCGTCTTGCCGGTAAGCGGATCGGTGACGGCTTCCATGAACAGATCTTCCAGCGAAGGGCGGATGGGGCGTACCGAGCGGATCGTCAGCCCAGCGGCGCGGGCCGCATCGATCACTGGCTGCACCGACGCCGCCTCGACCGAGCCCACCCGCACCTGCACCGGCTGGTGCGGGGCTTCGATGCGGAAGGAAACGGCCGAACCGTCCGGCAGTGTGCCTTCGGTCGCCTGGGCTGGAATCCAGCGGGCAAAGACCTCCCGGATCTTGGAATCCACGTGACTGTCGGAGCTCTCGAGTTCCACCTCATACCGCTTGCGATGCGTGGTCAGTTGATCGATCGTGCCCTGGGAAGCAACCCGACCTTGGACCAGGATGGCCACGCGATCGCAGACCATTTCGAGTTCGCTGAGCAGATGGGAGTTGAGAAACACCGTGGTGCCGCGCCGCTTGAGTTCGAGCATCATCTCCCGGATTTCCCGCCGTCCAACCGGGTCTACGCCGTCCGTCGGCTCATCGAGCAGCACAAGTTCCGGCGTGTTCACCAACGCCTGAGCGATGCCGACCCGCTGGCGCATGCCTTTGGAGTACGACCGGACGCGCGTGTCGGCCCAGCGCCCCATGCCCACAAAGTCGAGCAGCTCCGCCCCCCGTTTGCGGCACGCACGCGCCGGAACGCCCGACATGGCGCCGGAGAATTCGACCACCTGGCGACCCGTGAGGTAATCCGGAAAGCGATGGTGCTCCGGCAGATAGCCAACTCGTGCCAGCGTCGGCTTGTGGCCCACCGGCTTTCCCAGCACCAGCCCGGTAGCATTCGAGGGACGAATGACCGTCATCAGAATCTTCACGAGCGTGGACTTACCCGCACCGTTGGGGCCGAGCAGTCCAAAGACCTCACCACGCCCTACGTGCATATCGATCCCGCGGAGCGCATGCACCCCCCGCTGAAACCAGCCTCCCGTATAGGTCTTATCCACACCTTTGAGATCAATAGCCAGATCGGCGGTTGCGGTGGTCACGCAAGGGGCTCCGGAGAGTCATCGAGATTCAGGGTGCGGACGATTTGCGCACAACAACATGGAAAACGTGGTGGTATTTCGGCTTGCCGGTCGCGTCGTCGCCTTCTTTCTCGACTTCCTCAAGGTGTTCGATGGACCATCCGGTAAGAAGCGTTTCCAGCTCAGCCCGGGTGAAATGGCTCTTTGGTCGCACGCAGGCCCACTCGTCGCGATCTCCAAAGAACTGCCCGGCGAATCGCCCACCGGGCACCAGCGTCTCACCGATCCAGCTCCACACTGCGGGGAAGGACTCCGGTTGACAGAACGGCAGCGCAAAGCTCGCGTTGATGAGCGCCAGGCCACGGGGTACTTGGGAATGACCCGGCAAGGCTTCCATGGTGCTTCGGATGTACGTCAACCTTTCGGACGTGCCGGGCGGGGCGCCCGCCAGCGTGAGCTTTTCCGAGAGTTCGTTGGAGTCCGAAGCCCACACAGACCACCCGCGCTTCAGCAGCTCGTGCGCATCGCGCCCAGAACCGCATCCGACGTCGAGCGCCAGGCGATCCTGACTCCACTCCTCTTCGAAAAGCGAAAGCGCCCTCAGCAGCGTGTCGCGGGGCGGCTTGCCCTCGACCGCGGTGTAGTACTCTGGCCAGTCACGCTGATAATCCGGAAGCAGCGAGCTTCGCCTGGGAATCGGAAGATTGGGGGGGATAGATTGCCCGCCTGAAGTCGCCAAGGACCCTCCATGTACGAGAATACGCAGGATTTCATCCAGGCCCTTGAACGTGCGGGGGAACTGCGCCGGGTGCAAGCGTCCGTCTCACCGGTGCTGGAAATCACCGAAATCGCCGACCGCGTCAGCAAGTCGGCGGCCCCCCACCATCCCTCGAAGAGCGCGCGACAGGCAGATCCCCGCTTCTACGGGGGAGGCGGACATGCGCTGCTCTTTGAAAATGTGCAGGGGTCGGACATCCCGGTTCTCATCAACGGCTGGGGCTCGTACCGCCGAGTCGAGATGGCCCTGGGGTGCAACGAGGCAGGGCAAGGGACCGATGCCGGACATACCCCCGGCGGCTTTGAAGCACTGGCTCGGAAGATCGAGAAACTGGTCAAGCCCGAGCCGCCTCCGACGCTGCTTGCCAAGATTCAGAAGATTCCCGAGTTGCTCGAAATCGCGAAAATTCCCCCGAAGAAGGTCCGCAGCGGCATCTGCCAGGAAGTCGTGCTCACGGGTGAAAAGGTCGACCTCACGCGTCTCCCGATCATCCGTTGCTGGCCTCACGACGGCGACTTCGCGGCGCTCGGGTATCCGCCCCATGTGAACGATGCTGCGATCGCGGCACACGGGCTCGGTCGCGGACCGGAATGGGACACAAACTTCCGAGGTCGCTACATCACGCTTGGCACCATCCACACGATCCACGCGGACGATCTTGGAATGGACGCGCCGCCCTCGCGCAATGTCGGCATGTACCGAGCGCAGCTCTTCGGCAAGCGGCATCTCGCCATGCATTGGCACATGCACCACGATGGGGCGCGCCACTGGCGTTCGTGGAAGGCGCGGGGTGAACGCATGCCCGTCGCCATCGCACTGGGGGGTGAAAGTGTTCTGCCTTACGCGGCGACCGCGCCCATGCCGCCGGGCATCTCCGAACTTCTGCTCGCGGGTTTCCTGAACCGCGGACCCATTCCGCTGGTTGACTGCAAGACCGTGCCCCTGAGCGTGCCCGCCAACGCCGAGATCGTCATCGAAGGCTGGGTGAGCAGCGAAGCCGGCGGGATCGGTTTCGATCCCAAGCAGTTGTCTGGGCGGCTTTCGCCTTCAGCGATCGGCAACCAGCCGGACTGGGGCGCGTTACTCGGACCGGGCGCAATCTTCGAGGGACCCTTCGGCGATCACACCGGCTTCTACTCTTTGCCGGATCGGTATCCCCTACTGGAAGTCACGGCGATTACCCACCGGCGCCATCCGGTGTATCCAACGACCATCGTGGGGTTGCCGCCGCAGGAAGACTACTACCTCGGCAAGGCGACGGAGCGGATTTTTCTGCCCCTGCTCCGCACGATTGTTCCGGACATCCTGGAATACGACTTGCCGATGTTCGGCGCGTTTCACAACTGCGCTTTCATCAAGATCAGGAAGGAATACCCGCTGCACGCTCGACGCGTGATGCATGCCATCTGGGGCGCGGGGCAGATGTCGTGGACCAAGACCATCGTGATCGTCGATCACGACGTCGACGTGCACGATCAGGCCGCGGTTCTCCGGGCGATCGGAGAACACTGCGTGCCGGCGCGAGACTGCGAACTCGTCCGCGGGCCCGTCGACATCCTGGATCACGCCGCGCCGTTCCTCGGCGCGGGCGGCAAGCTCGGTATCGATGCGACCCGCAAGAGCGATATTGCCGAGACCTTCCGCTCGCTCGATGAACGGGCGCAGCAGTTGTGCGATGCCGGTCCGCTTGAGCCTGTGACCGCGGCCGCGGCACGCGCCACCGAGATCCGGCTGAAGCAACTCCCGGGCGTCCTGGATGCCCGAGTTCCTGAGGAACTCGGGGGCTGGTGGCTCATTCTCCGCATCGACAAAAAGCAGGCCGGTGACGGGGCCCGCATGATCAAGGCGATCGGCGGCCTCACCACCGAATGCGACCTGCCACGCTGGACGCTCGTAGTCGGTCCGGAATCCGACCTTGGAAAACTCGACACCCCGCTGTTCCACTGGATGGCCAACTTCTCCCCAGACCGCGACCGGTCGATCAGCCTCTGCGGCCGGCGGGTTGCTTTCGACGCCACGCCAAAGCTCCCCGGCGACGACGCACACGGCCAGCCGGTGCGAGACTGGCCCCCCCTGATTTCCATGGCTTTGGATGTCAAGGAACGTATCGCGGGCCGATGGCATCAATTGGGCGTGTAACCCCCCCAAACACCGTGTGCAAACGGGCTTTTGTGCAACGCAACCACGAGATGGCACTACCCTTGAGCCGGAAGCAGAATGCGTCGCGTTCACCGGTTGACGCCGGTCCGGAACCGACGCTTGGAGGACGGCATGAAACAGTTGACGACGATTGCTCTCGCTGGCGCCCTGGCGCTGGCTGGTTGCTGCGGGATGAACCGGGCGTGGGCCGCGGATGCGCCGAAGGTAGCGGCGGGTGAGTTGCCCGTCTGGGCGACCAACCCCCTGACTTCGGTCGAGGGAATCACGGAGTACCGCCTGCCCAACGGGCTGCGAGTGCTGCTCTTCCCCGATCAGTCCTCGTCCAACGTGACCGTCAATATCACCTACTTCGTGGGCTCGAGGCACGAGGGCCGGGGCGAAAAGGGCATGGCCCACTTGCTCGAACACATGGTGTTCAAGGGCACCCCCACCCACCCGGATCCCTGGAAGAGCCTGCAGGATCACGGCGCCAACTTCAACGGCACGACCTGGACGGACCGGACCAATTACTACGAGACCATGGTCGCGAGCGATGAGAACCTCGAGTTCGCGCTGCGCTTGGAAGCCGACCGCATGGTCAACTCCTTCATCTCGGCCGAAGCGCTGGCGAAGGAGATGTCGGTCGTCCGCAACGAGTTTGAGATGGGTGAGAACAACCCCTTCAGCATCCTGATGAAGGAGCTGTTCGCCAAGGCGTACACCTGGCACCCCTACCGCGACTCAACGATTGGCAACCGCTCCGACATCGAGCGTGTTCCGGCCGACAACTTGCGGGCTTTCTACAAGCAGTACTACCGACCCGACAACGCCATGCTGGTGGTCGCCGGCAAGTTCGAGCCCAAGCGGGCCATCGAACTGATCAACAAGTACTTCGTCCCGCTCCAGAACCCGGCCACGCCCATCGTGAACACCTGGACCGACGAACCTGTCCAGGACGGTCCCCGGTTCGTCGAAGTCCGGCGCGAGGGCTCTCAGGCGTCGGTCGGCGCGCTGTACCACCTTCCGGCCGGATCGCATCCGGACGCGACCGCCGCGACAATCCTCGGCCAGGTCCTCGGCGCCCGGCCGGCCGGTCGCTTGTACAAGGCCCTGGTTGAGGGCAACCTCGCCGCGGCCGTGACCGTGCTGCCCTTCGGCATGGCCGAGCGCGGGCAGATGCTGATCGTGGCCACGCTGAAAGAAGGTCAGGATCCCGATGCTGCCCTCAAGAAGCTCGAGGAAGTCGTGGAGAGCTTCGCCACAAATCCGGTGACGGACGAGGAAGTGGAGCGCGCACGTGCCGCCGAGCTGTCGCAGATCAAGATCGCGATGACCGACAGCAACCGCATCGGCGTGGACCTCACCGAGTCGGCCGCGCTGGGCGACTGGCGTTTGTTCTTCATCGCGCGTGACCGCATCAAGTCGATCAAGACCCCGGAAGTGCAGGCGGCGGCGGTGCGCTACCTCGTCGAGAACAATCGCACCTCGGCCCAGTTCATCCCGACCAAGAACCCCGTGCGAGCCGAGATCCCCGCACGACCCGATGTCGCCCCCGTGGTCGAAAACTACAAGGGCACGGAAACCGTGAGCGAAGGTGAGACCTTCGACCCGACGCCCGCCAACATCGAGGCCCGCGTCAAGCGCAGCAAGATCGGCGAGAATGTCCAGGTCGCGACGCTCACCAAGAAGACGCGAGGCGAAGCCGCCAACGTCGCAATGACCATCCGCTTCGGCGATGAGAAGAGCCTAACCGACAAGCGCGTGCCCAGCGAGATGCTCGCGGCCATGATGCGTCGGGGCACCACGACGCGCTCGTTCCAGCAGATCACCGACGAACTGGACAAGATCCAGTCCACGGTCGGCATTTCATCCACCCCGGGCGCCCTCCGCGTCAACATCACCTCAGACAAAGCGAACCTGCCCAAGGCAATGGAGATCGCCACCGACATGCTCCGCAATCCGTCATTCCCGGCCGCGGAGTTCGACACGATTCAGAAGGAACGCATCGCCGGGATCGAGGCGGGTATGAGCCAGCCCCAGGCGCTCGCCCAGAACGCGATCCAGCGGGCGATGTCACCGTTCCCCAAGGATTCGTACCACTACGTCCCCACCATGGAGGAACGGCTCGCCGAGATCAAGGGCGCCAAGCTCGAAGACGTCAAGAAGCTCTATGAGGAGCAGGTCGGCCCTTCGAGCGTGCAGATCGCCGCGGTCGGCGAGTTCGATGACACCAGCTTCGACTCCGCCCTCAAGTCGCTGCTCAACAACTGGTCGGTCAAGAAGCCGTTCACGCGGATCGCCCGCCCGTTCCTGGCCAACGAGGCCGGGAGCAAGGTGATCGTGACGCCGGACAAGCCGATGGCAACGGTTGCCATGGCCACCATGCTCGACATGCAGGACACCAACGCGGATGCCGCCGCGATTGAAATCGGCGGATACATGCTCGGCGGCGGCGCCAAGAACCGGATGAGCGATCGCCTGCGCCAGAAGGAAGGGCTTTCCTACGGTGCGGGCGCCAATATCCAGGTGAGCCCGACCGACCCGGTCACCACGGTCGCCGCCTTCGCGATCTGCGCCAAGCAGAACGCCGGCAAGGCTGCCACCGCAATGCGGGAAGAGATGAACCGCTGGGTCGAACAGGGCGTGGACGACAAGGAACTGAGCGAGGCCAAAAAGGCTTACCGACTCGAGTTCCTGTCCGAGCTCAACGAGGACAACGTTGTTGCCGGCATGCTCACCAGCGGCCTTTACCTGGGCCGCACCATGAAGTGGGAAGCCGACCTTCTGGACCGGATCGATGCCATGAACGTGACGCAGGTAAACGACACGATCAAGCGACGATTCTCGGGCGCTCACTTCTTCGAATTGCAGGCGGGTGACATCGAACCCGCGAAGTAAGGCAGAAATTTCGGTTCAAACGACAAGGGCCCGGGTTTCCCCGGGCCCTTTTTTCATACTCGATCGGTTACCGGCGCGGCTTGGCGCCCGAGCCCCGTGCCGGCTTGTCGGTTCCCTTGGCCGGCAGGTCGTCCTTCGACAGATACCCGTCGATCAGGGCGACCACCTGCTCGTGCAGCTGCAGCGCGGCCTGGTCTTCCTCGCCCGCCGGCACATCGTTGGCCAGAATCGAGAAGGTGATCACGTGCCCGTCCTTCTCGTCGATCACGTAGCCTGAAAGGCATCGGACGTTGCGGATGTAGCCGGATTTGGCGAAGAGCTGGTTGCGGGGCCGGTTCTTGAACCGTCGCTCCAGCGTGCCCTCGCCGGGCTTGGGAAGCGAATGAATGAACATCTGGCTGACGTTCTTGTCGTTCGCAAGTGCCGCCAGCCAGCGGGTCATCGTCGCCGGGGAAACGCGGTTGTCTTTCGACATGCCCGATCCATCGCGAACGATCGTTTCTTTCGCGGCATCCGGGCCAACCTTCTCGCTCAGCAGCATCCGGATGACCGACGCGCCGTTCTCCCAGCTACCCGCCTGGCCGGTGACGTCGTGACCGATGCGCTTGATCATGGCCTCGGCATAGAGGTTGTAGCTCTCAACGTTGCAGCGGCGAACCACATCCGCCAAAGGCGTGGTGATGACAGCGATTGTTCGCTCCGCCCCCAGATTCTCGCCAGGATCGGCCACTCGAACGGCCGGGCCCGTGCCGCCTCCACCGGGAACGGTCGAGGGAGCTCCGGAGATCACCACGCCGGCGTGCTCGAGCTTATCCGCGAGCAGCTGGCCGAAGAAAGTCGGGTTCTGCGTGAGCGTGACCCGAACCGGCTGCGTCGAGGGGAACCGCACGTCGCCCATCAACTGGAAGCGATTGTCGCTCGCATCGCGTTTGAGCCAGACGCTGTTGCTGCCGGTCGACACGCTGCGCGATTTGGAAACGTCGATCTCAACGATGGAAGTCTCGGGGTCGATCGAAACGCTCGGGCGCTGCCCGTCCGAACCCGGCCGGGGGTACACGTCGAGCACGTTGGCATGGAAGATCAGGCCCGACACTTCGGCGCAGTACCACCTGTCGAGTTGGTCCTTGGGCCAGGTCGCGTGGACGAACTCGCGGTCGAAGATCCGATCATCAACCACAATCTCGGAAAGCCGCTTCACGCCCGCTTTGGTCACGCTTCCGGTCAGCGTGTTCATCATGTCGCTGACCGTGAGGCGGGGCGAGGCATTCTGAAGAATCTCGGGGTCGCCGAACGCGGGATCGCCCGAGCCGACCACCACGAGCCGGTCGCCATCAAGCCGCAGCTCGGTCTTGTACACAAAGTCCGGTTTCAGTGTCCAGAGCGCCGCGCCCGTCGTCAGCAGCTTCATGTTGGACGCGGGACAGAACTCCTGTTCCGAATTCTTGGCGGCGAGGATTTCGCCCGTGCGGGCATCCACGATGCTGATGCCGACGCGGGACTTGCCCAGCTTGGAGCCGTGGAGCAGCCGATCCACCTCGCCCTGCAGCGCCTGGGCCGCAACAGGGAGGGAGCAGGCAGCCGCGGCGCACAGCGCGAGCGCGACAGGGAACAAACGCCAGTTCTTCGTTGTGGTCATAGTGGTTTCCGACGATGGCTGGGTATCGGCAAGCCGACGAACCCCGCTGCAATCGGAACCGACGGATCAGCCCGCAGCGCCCACGGCCGCGGGGCTTAGGGTCTCCAGCTGGATACGAGCGAGCTTCACCAGGGTTTCCGCCTGGGTCTTGCTTTGGATTTCCCATTGCGCCCAGCGGATGCCGTCCACCTGCTTGGCGTGGGTGATGGCGTCGCGGACCGGCTTGAGCAGCTTGCGCATCGGCAGCGCCGCGATTCCCTCGGCCGTGAGCGGCACCACCAGCAGCGGCTGGCTGGGCTGGGGCACGATGTACGCCCACGCGCGACCCGGGATCGCGTCGTGGCGCAGCACGATCGACCACCGCCATGGCACGCCCTGCCAGCAGATTTCTTCAGAGGCGGTGTCCGCGTCGAGCAATTGCCCGCGCAGCGATTCAACCGCCGGCTGAAGCGATTTGGTGATTTCGGAAATCAGCAGTTCCGCAGATGGTTTGCGAAACCGATCATTCCACGCTGAACGGGCGACCGTGCCGCTGGACATACACACTCCGCGCTGTGGCAACCCAACCCCGAGATACTTTTTCCCCGACGTACGCGGCGAGCCCACCCGGAAATCAATCTCCGGGAAAACCCGTCCGGGAATTATTCACCCGAAAGACACTCCGGTAAAGTACCGTCTCCCCGGTCCTTGGGTGCACCGAAAGTCTCGGACCTGCCGGGGGTGCCCTCCGGATGACAACGAAGGGCCATCGGACGGCCCGGTAATAGCCGCTATCCTGCTCCAAATGCCTGCAGACCCTTCCCACCCCCCTTCGAGCCCCGGTCAGCCCCTTGGCGATAGCTGGGATGGCTCCACGGTCAACGTCCTCATTGTGGACGATAACGAGCAGAATCTCGAGCTTCTGGAAGCCTACTTGGAAGACCTGTCCTGCGAGCTCCGGCTGGCCCGCGACGGCATGGAAGCTCTGGAGGCCGTCGGGGCCAAGCACCCCGACATCATCCTGCTCGACGTCATGATGCCCCGAATGAGCGGTTTCCAGGTCTGCGCCAAGCTCAAGGGCGACGGTGCGACCAAGGACATCCCGATCGTGATGGTCACGGCGCTGAACGAAGTCAGCGATGTCGAACGGGCGATCGAGTGCGGGGCCGATGACTTTTTGAGCAAGCCGGTCAACAAGCTGGAGCTGCTGACCCGCGTGAAGTCGCTGGTTCGGATCAGCAAGATGCAGGCGGAACTGCAGAAAACACTGTCGCAGCTCCGGGCATTCCGCGACAAGGGCGGGGCCTGACGGGGAATTCGGGCGACCGGCGCAGAATCACGCGGACCGATTGCCCGGGTGAAGGCTTGCGCCTAGTATTTCGGCCCTTGTCCGGGCGGTGTGCCCGGAGGGAATTACCCTGTCGGTAGTCACCATGCCCACGATTAACCAGCTCGTCCGCCGTCCCCGTCGCAGCCCCGCGAACAAGTCGAAGGTTCGCGATCTGAACCTGTCGCCGATGAAGCGCGGCGTGTGCCTCGTGGTGCGCACGATGACCCCCAAGAAGCCGAACTCGGCTCTCCGCAAGATCGCCCGCGTGCGCCTTTCCAACGGCCGCGAAGTGACGGCGTACATCGGCGGCGAAGGTCACAACCTGCAGGAACACTCGATCGTCCTCGTCCGCGGCGGGCGCGTCCGCGACCTGCCCGGCGTGCGCTACCACGTCGTCCGCGGCAGCCTGGACTGCCTCGGCGTCGAGAACCGGAAGCAGAGCCGTTCGAAGTACGGCGCCAAGCGCGCCAAGGGCGGCGCTCCGGCGGCCAAGAAGGGCTGATCCAAGACCTCAAGCGGCGAGTAATCGCCGCGCGTCGTGAGCCCACGATGCGCGAGCGGTGAAAAGTCCGGGGCAGCGTTGCACCGGAAACGCCGAGAACCTCAACTGCGAAGTTGAAAGGGAGTTTCGAGTCCGATGGGCAAGTTCACCAAATCCGATATTCAGCTCCGTCCCGATCCCCGTTTCGGCGACAAGGTTCTTTCCCGTTTCATCAACTGCGTGATGAAGCAGGGCAAGAAGTCGGTCGCCCAGCGCGTGGTGTACGACGCGATGGACGTGATCGAAGAGAAGCTCACCAAGGAAACCGCTCCCGAGAAGCCGGAGAACTCGCTGGCGCTCTTCCGGATGGCGATCGAGAACGTCAAGCCGTTTGTCGAAGTGCGCTCGAAGCGAATCGGCGGCGCCAACTACCAGGTGCCCATGCAGGTCAACCACAAGCGTCAGCAGTCGCTGGCGTTCCGCTGGATCATCGAAGCCTGCCGCTCCGAAAAGGGCCGCCCGATGGCCAACCGTCTCGCCGATGAGCTCTACGCAGCGGCGAAGAAGGAAGGCAAGGCCATGATGACGCGCGACCAGACGCACAAGATGGCCGAAGCCAACCGCGCGTTCGCCCACTTCGCGAACTGACCAGAGTCCAACGACCGAAAACAGGCCCGCCCTCCGGCGGGCTTTTCTTTTTGCCGATCTTGGCGAGCGTGCTCGCCGTACGAGGGCGATGGCTGGATTCGCCGGGCGCGGCGCCCTCTTCCGCTGGCTGGTTGGCTGGGCCGCCCTCTTCACCCTCTTTTACACGGTTCATCTGCTTCTGTGGCTCCATAACGGCTTTGTCGTCTCGATGGAGCCGCTCGGCTGGCTGCTCAAGCCGATCGGGAACCTGGTGCACGTGCTCACATTTCCCGGGTGGCTGACGGCTCGGCTCCTCCTGCGATCCTGGGGCGAAAGCGACTTGCTGGCGTCGTTCGTCGCGTGCGCTGTCGGGGCACTCGTTCTCGTGCTTGTACTCGTCTGGCTGAGCAAGGTGCGGCGAGTGCTCGGCGGCTTTCCTACGCCACAGCAGCAACGGCAACGCGCCGAAAGAGGGATATTGGTTTCGCGCCGGAAACTCCTGGCTGACGGCCTGGTGCTCGGCACGGGAGTGGGAACGACGGCGGCGCTCGCCGACGCCGCCTGCTTTGCGCCCGAGCGGCTCCGCGTGACGCGGTACACGATTCCGATCGAGAACTTGCCGGAAGCGTTCGACGGGCTGCGCCTCGCACAGATCACCGACACGCATCTTGGCCCCCGCGTGCCCCGGGAGTTGATCGACGAGGCGATGCGGCTCGCGATCGGGCTCAAGCCGGATGTGTTCTTACTCACTGGCGATTACGTGCACTGCGGTCTCGAGTGGGTTACGCCGGCCGCCGGGCAGTTCGCCACGCTCGCGGAGACCGGCAAGCCCGTGCTCGGCGTTCTCGGCAATCACGACTGGTTCAACGACGGCCGCCTCATGTCGCGCCGAATGTCGGAAGCCGGGGTGTGCATGATCGACAACGACCGGCGGTTTCTGAGCATGGGCAGGGGCGGCGTGTGCCGGATCGCGACAGCGCCGGAGGCATCTTGCATCTGCCTCGCCGGACTGGGCGACCTGCAGCAGCACTGCATCGACCCCGTCAAAGCACTGGCAAGAGTCGATCCGAGCATGCCGCGACTCGTGCTCTCCCACAATCCCGACAGCGCGGAGGAGGCCGGAGTTTCCCTGCCTGGCTCGCCCCGAATCGACGTAATGATCAGCGGGCACACCCACGGAGGTCAGGTTCGGATCCCGGGGTTCGGAACCGGGACGGGGATGGTTTCGCGATTCGGGGACAAGTATGCCGCGGGTCTGGTGCGCGGCCCGGCGTGTCGCGTGCTGATCTCGCGTGGGGTCGGGATGTCTTTGGTGCCGTTCCGGTTCCTGGTTCCGCCGGAAGTCGTGGAGATCACGCTCAAGCGGACCGAACCCCGCGACTGATACTGTTCGACGTGCCGGAACACCAGCCATTCGAGCGCTACTCGCGGCAAATGATCCTGCCTGGAATCGGCGAGGCGGGCCAGCGTGCGATCGCCGCGGCGCACGTCGCGGTGGTCGGCTGCGGGGCGCTGGGCTGCGGCGTGCTCGACCAGCTCGCTCGCGCGGGCGTCGGCACGCTCACGGTGATCGATCGCGATGTGATCGAATGGAGCAATCTGCAACGACAGACGCTCTTTGACCAGGCGGACGCCGAAGCGGGCACGCCGAAGGCGATCGCGTCGGCCAAGCGTATCGCCTCAATCAACTCGAATATCCGCGTCGTGCCGCTTGTGTCCGATCTCACCCCCGAGAACGCCGAAGCGTTGCTGTGGCATGCCGCAACGCCGACGGTTCTGCTCGACGGCACGGACAATTTGCACACGCGATATCTGCTCAACGACATCGCGGTCAAGCAGGGCATTCCGCTCGTGTACGGAGGCGTGATCGCCCGGCGCGGCATGCAGATGACGATCCGACCCGGCAGCACACCGTGCCTGCGCTGCGTGTTTCCCGAGCCCGGCGACAACGCCGAGCTTGAGACGTGCGAAACCGCCGGCGTGCTGGGTGCAGCGGTTGGGATCGTCACGTCCTTGCAAGCCGCCGCCGTGATCGACCTCCTCGTGGGTTGGCAGCCGGATCGCCCGGCGACGCTCACGGAATTTGATCTGGAGACGGGCCGGTTCCGCACAATCGGCTTGAGCGCGTTGGCAGCGCCCGAGCAACGCGCCGGCTGCATCTGCTGCGGTCAACAGCGGTATGAGTTCCTTTCCGGCCTGCGGTCTCGCGGCACGGTCACGCTTTGCGGCCGGGGTGCGTTCCAGATTCCCGCTCGGGAGTCGCGCATCGACCTGGGCGTCCTTGCCGGGAATGTTGCTCGTGTTGCACCGGTGCGGGCAAACGAGTTTTTCGTGCGCATCACACCCCGCAACGGGGTGGAATTGACGGTGTTCGCGGATGCCCGGGCCGTGATCCGCGGGGTTGCGAACGAAGGCGAAGCTCGAGCGTTGTACGATCGCTTTGTCGGAGCCTGAGAATAAGGAGCTTGCGATGGGAAAGGTGTTCGAGCAGATCGTGACGGCGTCGCGCCGGGGACGGGGCCTTGCGGACAAGATGCTGGTCGGGGTCACTCCCCAGATCTTCGCGCGCAAGCCCCGGTTCGAGACGACCGCGGGCACAAAGGTGATCGACTGCAACCACCCCGCCTTTGTGTTCGGACATTTGTCGCTCTATCCGGCTCGGATCTACTCGCTTCTGGGCCTTGACGGCACGAGCGTCGCGGCGCCGGCGGAATACACCGACCTGTTCAAGGCCGGCGCCGAATGCAAAGACGACCCCGAAGGCCGTCTGTACCCAGCCATGGACAAAGTCGTTGGCGTGTTCGGCAGGAACTACGACACCGCGCTGGATCGCCTTGCGACGCTCGATGATGCCCTGCTCTTCACGCCAACTCCGGACGAGCGATATCGCCAGTTCTTTCCCATGTCCGGCATCGCGGTGAACTTCATGCTCACCAGCCACCTGATGATGCACATGGGCCAGATCAGCACCTGGCGCAGGTGTTTCGGGCTTCCTTCGGCGATGTGAGAAAACCGGCTACCGCCGCGCCACCTTCTTGACGTCCGCGGAGCCGATCCAGACCTTTTCGTTGCTCTGGATGTCGATCATCTCGAGGTTGATCTGGTAGTACTGCACGACCGTGCGCCGGTCGTTGCTCTCCTGCTTCACCTCGCCGATGCGACCGAGCATGATGTAGTCGGCACCGAGTTCCATCGCCTGTTTTTTGACGGTCTCCGGCATGTTCCATGCCTGACCCTGCTGCCGCTCGTCGCGGACCTCCGGACGCTGATCGCGATCCGCCACCACTCGGACGCGACCCGAGTTGATCAATTCCTCTTCGAAGCGCTTCGTCACCAGTTTCGTGTCGATGTAGTCGCTGGTCTCGTTTCGAACGGTGCCGACAAACACGACCGGGCGGTTGCCACCATGGGCCTGGCGGAAGTTCTCCACCCACGGCCGCGAAAGGCAGTCGCCGATGAGTTTCTGGTAGGTCTGGCGGGCGTCGTCGTCCTGCCAGCGGTAGTTCACATCGACATTCTGGTCGGTGTCGACCCGCTGGACGTTCCAGTTTCCGTACGGGCCGCCGTTGCAGCCACCCAGCACGATCGCCGCGACGCCCGTCACACAGAACACCTTTCCGCCTGCCATGGTTCCTCTCCCGCACGAGCCTGCGTGCTCACAAGTTTATACGCACTAACTTCCTTGAGGTTCCTCAATCCGTCGCGTTGACCCTCTATTGGGCTGTGGTTTGCACGACCGTGGCCAACTGCCCTGCCGCGGGCCCTGGGGGGATCGAAACCTCCCGCCAGGTCGATGTCCCGAGGGGCACGTTGCCGACACCCAGATACACCGTCCGCACCCGGAAAGCCCCTGGCGGCAGCTTGGTGAGCCCCACAAACGCCTTGGCGGGCAGGAATTCCCAGTATCTGAGGTCGGCCCGTTCCGTGGCACCGAGCACCGCCAGGCCGATCAGCCCGCCAAGCGACCGAATAAGCCACTGCGTGTTGTTGTCCTGCTGGGTCTGAGCCACCACCTCGGACGCCCCCACCGTGGCGCCCGCCTTGACCAGATAGCGCACCATCGTGCGTTGATAGATCAGTGGCAACTCGCGCCGAAAGTTCTCTTCCGCAACCGAACCGATGTTCTCGACCAGTTCAAGCGGCCCGCCGTCACGCACAGTCCCCGATTGATCCTGCACCTCGATACGCGCCGCAACCACTCGGCTCCCCCGCTGCTTCATCCGCGGCAGTTCGAAGTACACCGGTAACGAGAAAATGGCCATCGGTCCGACGCGTTCGGCTTCCAGGTATGGCCCGCAGCCGGTGAGCGCGACCATCAGCACGTTGCCCGCCGAAGGATCGAGATCGCCCACGTTCGCGAAAGCGTTGCGGTTGACGTCCGGAAAGAGCTTGGGCTGCGCCTCCATCGCCTGCAACAGCCGCTTTCCCGCGACACGCTGGAATTCGCGATCGCCGGTTTTCATGAAGGTGATGGCCGCGAGATAGGTTCCCAGCGGGCTCTCGATGAACTCGCCTCCCGTGGGCGTCGCATACCGGGTCGCAACGCCGGCGCGTTCGGCCGCGGCGTACCCCTGCCCCGCCCGTTCTTTCAGCGCCTGCTCTTCGCGAAGGTATCGATCGCGCAGCAGATTGGATTTGTTGGCCATGCGACGCGCTTCGACCGTCGCGCCGCCATCAACCCGGCCCAGCTCGAGTTGGGCCATCAGCTTAAAGACGTTGACATAGATGTCTTCGTACGGGGGCGCAACGTACGGCACGACGGTGTCGTTGAGCAACCACTGGGCCGCTTGTTCGGAAGGCCGCAGCGCCCACTGGGCATCGATTCGCTGCTCCGCATCCTCGAGCACCCGGATCGTCGTGGGCATGTCGTTGATCGCAAGGCCGACGCCGCCCCGATCGAGCATCCAAAGCAGTTGGTTGCGGTCGCCGAAGGTTTCCTTGGATGCAGGTTCGTCGAGCGTCTTCGCGGCCGCAACAAACTGCCCCGCCTCGTGCTCGCTTCGGAGCTGGCTCTGGAGGTTGTCAAAGGGCGATGCGCAGCCCGCGAGCAAGCAGGCGGCGCCGATCGCCCAAAGGCACACCGGGATTCCGCGAGCGGCGATGCTTCCTAAATTGGTCGTTATGAACACACCCAGTCACACTCCGCCGCTGACTCTCGTTGGCTTCCAGCAGCTGATTCGGGATCGATATTACGCGACCGACAGCAAGCGCGGCCCGGCGGCCACTTTCCTGCTGCTGACCGAGGAATTTGGCGAGCTGGCGACCGCGCTGCATGCCAATCTTCCCGGAAAGACCCCGACGCCCGAGCAGCGGGCCAATCTGGAAGAGGAATTCGCCGACGTGCTGGCCTGGCTCGCGACCATCGCCAACATCACGGGCGTTGACTGGGAAAAATGCGTGCAGAAATACACCATCCCCGGTCTGGTCCAGGGCGTCAAGGACTGAGCGAACTGTTGACCGAGACCATACCCCGCCCCTGCACCAGCGATCCGATGCGAACGCCCGCGTTCTCAAGGTGTTCGTGCGGCATGGAGCGGGCAATTTCGACAACCAGCGTGTCGTCCGCGGGAGGGCCGTAGCGGAATTCCTCGACCGACCGCAGCAGGTCGCGGCTCCACGAGCGATCCGACGCGGGTGCGCCCGCCATGGACGCGACGAGCCGGAGGAAACCCTGCACGCCAAGCATCTTGCCCGAGCGATCGCGAGCTTCGATCGCCCCATCCGTGTACGCCACGAGCACATCGCCCGGTCCAAACTCCGTCACCAGCGGCGCCGCATCGAATTCCTTGGCATCGCAGGCCCCGAGCACGAGCGCCGTGGAGTTCAACTCCCGAACGGTGTTATCCACGCCGATGAGGAAGGCGGGCGGATGGCCCCCGCTGGCAAACTCCAGCACGCCGCTGCTCGAGTCGATGCGGATGCACAGGGCTGTCACGTACACGGAATGGGTCGCCAGTGTCAGGTGGACGTAGCGATTCAACAGCGCCAGCACGCGCCCCGGGTCGATGGTGGGGTCTTCAGCAAAGACGCGCTCCAACTCGCCGTGCAGCCGGTTGACCGTGAGCGCCGCGGGGATCCCGTGCCCGGTCACATCCATCAGGACGACGCTCAGCCTCTGCCCCCCGCTGACGCCCGCGCCGATGTGCGCATAGAGATAGTCGCCGCCGATCTGTCGCATGGGTTCGTACTGATAACCCAGTCGCAACGGGCCGGCGTCGATCCGGGCCGGGAAGAGCGCTTCGTGAATGCGCCGGGCATCGGTCAGTTCCCTCCGCACTTCGCCGTAGCGCTGCTGCAGCACCGCCATCTTGAACTGACTCGCGTACTGCGAGTGTTTCAGCCAGGCAATCACAACGCTGGGCCCGAAAATTGCCACGGCGATGAAGAACCAGCCGATCGCACGGCCCACCGAGAAGGACTGGACCACGCCAAGCACGATGAACAGCCCGCCCAGCGCCGTCGCGGCGAGCACCGCCGAGCGGGCCGCCCAGGGCAGCAGCACGCACGCCAGCAGAAGTGTGATCGACGCCGCCAGCCACCCCACGCTGCTGCCGATGCCCGCCTGCGCCGCCAGAAGGTGATACGCGCCAACCAGCACCACCACCACCTGCGAAAGCCTCAGCAGCGACTGCTCTCGCACCTTGCCTCGCTGCGTCCAGAGCAGCGCGGTGATAAACACGACGACAGGTATCAGGCTGGCCGCGATCGCGACGGCAGCGCGGAAACCTTCCTTCCACAGGGAACTCAACGCCTGGGCGGTGTTGTCCGAGGCTTCCTGATACAGGCCCACGACGCGGACGATCAGGCTGATGCCCGTGACCGCCGTGCCGAAGATGGCCCCGATCGCGCAGAAAATCACGAACCGCTGCTTCAACAGTTGAAGCGTGTGCGCTTCAAACTCGCCGGCGAATTCGGAGGTGTGCAGCGATCTGGTTTGGGCCCGCGAGTTCTTCACGCCTCTTTCTTCCGTCCCGCACCCGGTCGCCAGAGTACATCGGTCGAGCCGTTTCCGTTCGCCGCACGGGCGAGGACAAACAGCAAATCGCTCAAACGGTTGAGATAGTGAATCGTCTGCGTACTGGTTGCACCCGGCTCCGCCTCGTGAAGGGCGACCGTCGCCCGTTCCGCCCGACGCGTGACCGTCCGGGCCGCATGCAACGCCGCCGCCAAGGGGGTGCCTCCGGGCAGCACAAAGCTGGTGAGGGCGGGGATCGACTCGTTCCACTGGTCGATCAACTGTTCCAGGTGGTCCACCTGCCCCTGCGTCATTCGGAGGGCGGCCATGGGCTTTTCTCCGGGATGGATAGGCGTGGCCAGATCGGCGCCCAGATCGAAGAGATCGTTCTGCACCAGCCGCAGGGCCTGACCTATCGGGGATTCGGTCGCAACGTGCAGGGCTGCCAGTCCAATGAACGAATTGGCCTCGTCCACCGTCCCGTAGGCCTCAACTCGAATGTTGGTCTTGGAGACCCTTTGGCCCCCGACCAACCCCGTCGTGCCGTCGTCGCCGGTTCGAGTGTATATCTTGTTCAACTTGACCACGGATCGGCTTCCCTCGTGACAACGCCTCTTCCAACCGCAAGACAGAGTATCCGACCCGTCGAGGTTGACGCTCGTGTTTCGCCATCGGTTGTCCGCGGCGTGCGGGGCGTCTGGAAGCTCCCGGCTCCGCAGCTTTCGCCGGAACCCCTGATCCGACGCATACTTGCATCGCGCGGGATCGATGAACCTGATTTTCTGTCTCCCTCGCTTCTCCAGCTCCACGATCCGGTGCTGCTTCCGGGGATCAACGCTGCAGCCGAGAGAATCCTGCTGGGGCTGCAGCGAAACCAGCGGATCGTCATTTACGCCGATTACGACGTAGACGGGGTCTCCGCCGCGGCCATCCTGTGGTATATCTTCCGTGCCATCGCACCCGGGGCGGCCGTCTCCACGTATTTGCCGCATCGACTCGAAGAGGGTTACGGGCTGAACGGCGAGGCGATCGCCCATCTCTGCGACGGCAACGACCTGATCGTGAGCGTTGATTGCGGCGTGACCGCCGTCACCCCCGCACGCGTTGCTCGCGAGCGCGGGATCGACCTGATCATCACCGACCACCACACCCCGCCGCTCGAGCCCGCCAGTCTGCCCAGGGCCCACAGCATTGTCCACCCGAGCGTGCCGGGTCAGCCCCCCTATCCGTTCCCCCATCTGTGCGGCGCGGGCGTGGCGTTCAAACTGGCGTGGCGTCTCGCGACGCTCGTGAGCGGGGGCGAACGGGCGAGCCCGGAGTTTCGGAAACTGCTGGTGGAGCTGCTGGCGCTGGCCGCGATGGGCGTGATCGCGGATGTGGTGCCGCTGCGGGGCGAAAACCGTGTCATCGCCAAATTCGGCCTTGACCAGATCCGGCGCAGTTCACTGGTCGGCGTGCGGGCACTACGCGACGAGTCCAAGCTTGGCGGCGATGATGTGGACGCATCCGACGTGGGTTTTCGCCTCGGGCCGAGGCTCAACGCGATCGGCCGGCTCGGGCATGCTCGCGAGGCGCTCGAACTGCTGACGACCGACAATGAAGCCCGTGCGATGGAGATCGCGCGCTCGCTGACACGCTGGAACGATGAGCGTCGCAAGACCGAAGCGGAAATCACCCAGCGGGCCGAGTCGCTCGCCATCGAGCGCGGGATGACGGCGCCGGAACACCGGGCCATCGTGTTGAGCGATCCGGACTGGCACCGGGGCGTGGTCGGCATCTGCTGCTCGCGACTGGTGGGCAAGTTCTACCGCCCCACCCTGCTGCTTCAACGCGACGGCGACCTGTGCCACGGATCGGGCCGTTCAATCGACGGATTCGACCTGCACGCGGCACTCGCCCACTGCGCCGATCTTCTCGAGAGTTTCGGCGGACACACGATGGCGGCTGGCCTGAAAATCCGAGCCGAACGCGTGGACGAGTTCACGCGCCGCTTCGTCGCGTTCGCGAACGAACGCCTGAAGAGCGACGATCTGGTCCGCACGCTACGAGCGGATGCGGAATGCCGACTTCGCGAGCTCGACCTGAACTCCGCCGAGGAATTACACGCCATGTCGCCGTTCGGACGCGACAACGAAAAACCGTGTGTGCTGGTCCGGGGAGCCACCCTGCTTTCCCCGCCACGGATGCTGGGACAGACCGGCAAGCACCTGGTCTTCGATGTGCGTCAGGACAACGCGGTCATGCGTGTGAAGGCGTGGAACTGGGCGGAAGCCATCGCGCCGTTGAGCCTTCGACCGGGCGTTGAACTCGAGCTGTTGCTTTCCCCGGAGATAAATGCATGGAACGGGCGTAGATCCGTCGAGTGCACGCTCGAAGATCTCCGCCTCACCGGCATCCGCTAGCTGCTCTTACGGACAAACCGTCAGGTTGTAGGAGATCAGGAACAGCCCGAAGTCGGCGTCGTCCACCACGCCATCGAGATTGAGGTCACCCGGACACTCCTCCGGAGCCGCTGGGCAGGCGTACTTGCTGTACGCCTGGTTGAACAGCACGTAGTCGAGGTCGTCGACCACGCCATCCAAGTTCAGATCCGCCGCGCACAGCGGACGCTGGGTCAGGATGAACAGGCGGGACACGTTGCCTCGTTTGCCGCTCGCGACGATCTGCCCCACGTCGTTGATATCCAGCAGAAGGTTGATGGTCACGTCCGACGGCAGGTTCACGAGCGTGCGAAGGTCGTACCACTTGCCATCCTGGTAAAGACCCGTCGGATAGCCCACGCTCGTGGCGATGATCTGGCCAAGAGAGTTCAGACGCAGCGGCCCGCTGGGAACGGTCACGCCCTGCACGAGCGGTCCGAACGTGTAGATCTTGTTGGCCACCCCGTTGCTGAACAGCTGGATTCCCACCTTGGTCACGCCGTTTTCTACCCAGCTCGCGTTGCTGAGTACCTGTCCGACGTCATTCATCGTGGGCGCGGAGGAGTAGTAGACATCGGGAACCGTCGCGACGGTTCCGTTGGCGCTGTAGACGTAGTAGCTGCTCATCAGCGAGCAGCCGCCGCCCACGCGCGTCTGGGAGCCATAGCCGTTGACCAGGATGTCGCTGGCGTTGTTGATCGCGTACGCAACGCTCGAATAGACCGTGCAAGCCGAGGTGCACTGCTGCGACCATGGCCCGGCCGTTTTCCACGCGTTGGTCTTGCCGTAACCACCCTTGCCGTACCACTGCGTGCTGCCATTGCCGCAATCGACAACGCTGAAGGGCACCACAAACACACCCGTTTCGCGTTTGTTGTTGATGCCCGTGGGGTTATTGGCCATCCACACGGGACCTGTCGGGCCGTCCACGAGCACACCGTTCACCCACGACCAGGCACGGTTGATGGTGTTTCCGGTTTCCTGATAGGTGCCGCACACATCGCCGAAGTCGTTGATGCCGGTGACCTGCGTCCAGGTGCGTCCGGGCTTGCTCGGCACGGACTGCAGAATGCCGCCCTTCCAGACGACAGGCCCGGTTGTGGTCTGTGCCGCGACCCACCCCTTGAGATTGATGAATGCTTTGTTCGCCAGCACGGAAACGGGGATCTCGCCCGTGAGGTCGAACCGGCCCGGCGCCGCGAATGACGCAGACGCACAAAGGACGCCCACCAGCGCCATGAAGGCTGATTCACAGATCGTGTTCGCGCGCATCACAATCCAATCCGGCCGCTGGCGGCCTGACGATCCGTCGTCGTGATGGGTGTCGACCACCTGGTCCGCGATCCACGCGCACCCGTCGAGTGCACCCTGCTCCCCTCAACACACAATGCTAACTGGCTTGGGGCCGAAAAGGCAATCAAAACCTTTCGTCCGAGAACTCATTACTGCATTCAGTTGTTAGGGTGCACTTGCGCCGAGCGTGTCCGCGTCCGGGTGCCGCAATTGCTTGGCACGCTCGCGCAACCGATCAAAAGCCTCGGTCTTTCCCGCTCTTTTCGCCCGCACCGCCGCATCGAAGGCCAGGTTGGCGTTCCTCGGCGCCGCGTCGGACGCGTTGGCGAGTATCTCGGCCGCGTCCGCGTCGCGACGCGCCGCAGAGAGCGCATCTGCGAGCACCCGCGCGTAGAACTCCTGCGTCTTTTCCGCCGGCTCGAGCGCGACAAGCAATTCCACCGCCTGCTCGGGCTTGCCGGCACGAAGGTTGATCCTCGCATCGATCGCACGCCACAGCGTCACGCGCGGCTGAAGCTTGCGTGCCTTCTCGATCTGCTGTGCCGCGGCATCGAGCTTGTTTTCGCGCAGCGCGATCTCGGCCAGCGAGCCCCAGACCCGCGCATCCTCTGGGTTGAGCGAGCCCGCGCGAACGAGGTTGGCCCGCGCCTCGTTGAGCTTGTTCAATTGCAATTGCACCTGGCCCAGGTACAGCGGGTACTCGGCGTTGGACGGGTCCGCGGTCTGTGCGGCGCCGTAGTGCTCGATCGCGCGATCGTTCTTCCCCAGCATGCTGGCGACGGTGCCCGCCTGGAACTCCAGCTTGGCATCGCGGTCGCCGGCGGCAAGCGCCCGCAGATAGCTCTCGTAAGCGCCCGCGAGTTCGTCCTTGCCCAGGAGCAGTTCGGCCATGGCGACATGCAGCCGTTGATCGGCCGCGAACTGCTCGAGCGCGCCGCGCACGACCGCTTCGGCTTCGGCTGCCTTGCCCTGCCGGAGGAGCTTGTCCACCGAATCGAGAATCTCATCGACCTTGCGGCTGTCCGTCGCGGAGACGCGACGGGGTGTCTGGGCCGGGCCGGCCGAGGCAGCGACGTTGGGAAGTCCTCGCAGCGGCGCCGCCCATGGCAGCGGCGCCGCAGGATCGCGCAGGAGGTACACCGTGGCGCCGATCACACCGGCAACCAGCACCAGCGCAAAGAGCGCCGCAAGCTTTAAAAAGCCGGGGCGCATCGCCCGCAGGACGCCCGTCCCGCGCCGCGTACACTCGCCCTCCAATGACCGAGTCTTCCAAGCCATCTTCCGGTGCCCAGGGTTCCGGCGGCCCGATTGGGGAACTCCCCAAGCAGTACAAGCCCGCCGACCACGAACAGCGTATTCGCGCCCAGTGGGACGAGGCGAAGGCTTTCCACGCCGACCCCCAGCGTGTGCTCCGTGGCGAAGCCAAGCCCTATTGCATCGTCATCCCTCCACCCAACGTGACCGATCGGTTGCACCTTGGTCACGCGCTCAACAACACCCTGCAGGACGTGCTCGCACGCTCGCATCGGATGATGGGGTTTGAGACCCTTTGGATGGC
Source organism: Planctomycetota bacterium (assembly GCA_018242645.1). Classification (GTDB taxonomy): domain Bacteria; phylum Planctomycetota; class Phycisphaerae; order Phycisphaerales; family UBA1924; genus JAFEBO01. The sequence continues at coordinate 30,947 of JAFEBN010000012.1, forward strand.
GGGAACGGATCATGCCGGCATCGCGACGCAGGCCGTGGTGGAGCGGCGTCTCAAAAAGGAAGAAGGAATCACCCGCCAGCAGCTCGGGCGGGAGAAGTTCGTCGCAAAGGTGCAGGCATTCAAGGACGAGTACGAAAAGATCATCACCGATCAGCTCAAGCTGATGGGCTGCTCGTGCGACTGGGATCGGCAGCGCTTCACGATGGACGAGGTGTGCGCCCGCGCCGTGCGCGAGGCCTTTTTCCGCCTGTTCAAAGACGGCCTCATCTACCGCGGCAAGCGCCTCGTGAACTGGGACCCGGTGCTCCAGACCGCCGTCGCCGACGATGAGTGCTACGACGAAGAGATCGACTCATCGTTCTACTACCTGCGCTACCCGCTGGTGCATCGCGACGACCCGAAAGAAGACGCCCAGCCCGTCACCTGGAACGAGTTGGCGCGGCGCGGTTACCCCGGCGCCGAAAAGCACCGGGGCGAAGAGCAGGCCTGGGTGACGGTCGCGACGACGCGCCCGGAGACATACCTGGGCGACACCGCTGTCGCAGTCAACCCGAAGGACCCTCGCGCCAACGGTCTGCGCGGACTCTTCGTCGAATTGCCCCTGGTCGGTCGCATTATCCCCATTCTCGAAGACGATTACGTGGTGCTCCCGGCGAGTCTGGAGAACGCGATCGACTTCGCGCCGCGGGAACACGCCTCCGATGCTCCGGCTTCAGCCGGCGCCGCACCATCGGCGCATCACCGGCCCGAGCCGCGCGGAAGGTCCGGCGCTCCGCACACGGGCGAGGGCAGTGAACCCGAAGACCCCAAGGCCAAATACGCCACCGGCTTCCTGAAGGTCACGCCGGCGCACGATCCCAACGATTACGAACTCGGCCTGCGGCACACGGCGGCGATCGAAGCCTGCGGCAACGCGGTCCTGATCAACATGCTCGCTCCGGACGGCACCGTGAGCGACAAGCACGGCTGGTCCGATGTGGGGGATGCGCACCTGTTCGTGGGCTTGCCCCGTGAAAAGGCTCGCAAGAAAGTGATCGAGGAGTTCGCCGCCCGAACCCTGGCCGGTTCGTCCACAACGCTCCTCGCGGAAACCAGGCCCTATCGCCACAGCGTGAAGCACAGCGACCGCAGCAAGGCGATCATCGAGCCCTACCTGAGCGATCAGTGGTATGTGAAGGTGACGGATGATCGGCTCGCGCCGGCGGCGAATCGCGCGCTCGTGGCGGAGCAACGCTCAAAGCAACAAAGCTCAAAGCAGCAAATAGGGGCAGATGGGGACGGGGAACTGAGGTTTTATCCGGCTCGCTACGCGAAGACGTACGAGCAGTGGCACGATGGGATTCGGGATTGGTGTATCAGTCGGCAGCTTTGGTGGGGGCACCGGGTGCCGGTGTGGAGTATGGAGAATGCGCCTCCTGAGGCAATTCAATGGCTTGGGCTGAACCGCGACTCGGTTTGCGTTCGAACGATTGGGACGCTGACGTTTGCTTGCGTGAATGGCCTCTATAATGCCGCTGCCGTCGAGAAGCGGCTGCACACTTGGGGTTTCGGGCAAGACACCGACGTCCTCGACACATGGTTCTCCTCCGCCCTCTGGCCCATCTCCACGATGGGCTGGCCGAACCCGCAGCTCGCCAGCAAGGGTTTTGAAGGCCTCCTCCAGGCCTTCAACCCCACCACCACGCTTTGCACCGCGCGAGAGATCATCACGCTCTGGGTGAGCCGCATGGTGATGTTCGAGCGCTACCTGATGCCGGAGAGGTGGGAAACAGAGAAAACCAAGCCGAACGCTCTCGCCTCGCTGGATGAAAACGGCCAAGGCCGCGGCCCGCTTCCATTCAAAAACGTCTTCATCCACGCCGTCATTCAGGACGGCGAAGGACGCAAGATGTCCAAGAGTCTCGGCAACGGGCTCGATCCGCTCGACATCATCGCCTCGCACGGCTCCGACGCCATGCGCTTCACGCTCTGTCAGATGACCACCCAGACGCAGGACGTGCGGATGCCGATGGTGAAGGACCCCGCGACGGGGCGCAACACCTCGCCCAAATTCGACCTGGGTCGCAACTTCGCCAACAAGCTCTGGAACGCCGCCCGCTTCACGATGTCGATGCTCGGAGCTACTTCCCATCCGACATCCGACATCCCACATCCGACATCGCTCATCGATCGCTGGATGCTCTCGCGCCTCGCGACCGCAACCAGCGAAGTGAATGAGGCCATCACCAACTTCGAGTACAGCAACTACGCCCAGACGATGTACGACCTGCTCTGGCGCGATTTCTGCGACTGGTATCTCGAAGCCATCAAGCCGACCATCGCTTCGGACGTCTCGCAGCAGGCCGTGCTCCGCACCACGCTCGAGTGCATTCTGCGTCTGCTCCACCCGATCATGCCCTACGTGACCGAGGCGGTCTACGAGCAGGTGAAACTACTCTCCGCCGCGCCCATCCCGGGCATCGCGCTCGCGCCGCCCCGGAAGGGCGGCTTGCTCTGCACCGCGGGCTGGCCGCAAGTCGCGCCGTCACTCCGTCAGCCGGCGGTCGAAACCGATTTCGAGCGTCTGCGCAGCCTGATCACCGTGATCCGCGAGGTGCGGGCCCAGCATGGCGTGGTGCCCAAGCGGCGCATCACCCTTCACGTGCCCGTGGGCACACTCGATTCGAGCGCCGCGGCACTCGTGCAGACGCTCGCGGGCGTGGAGAGCATCAGCGCCGAAACGCCCGGAGCGGGCGCCGTGGCCGCGACTTCCGATGCGCTCAAGTTCCAGCTCAGCAACCTGCGCGACGCGGCCTCCGCCGCCGACAGCGGCGCCGAGCGCGAACGGCTCCAGAAGCTCATCGCCGATCACGAAAAGTCGATCGCCACGCTCGAAGGCCGACTGAACAATCCGGGCTACGCGCAGAAGGCTCCGCCCGCCATGGTCAAGCAGACACAGGATCAGCTTGCCAAGGCCAAAGCCGAGCGCGACGCGGCAAAGGCCGCACTGGCGGTGCTGTGAAGCTCAAAGTCCTGCGCATCGGCTCGCTCGTGCGACGCGCTCTTCTGTTGCTGTGCGCGGGCGGCGGGGCGCTCTCGCTCTCCGCGTGTGAATCCACCGAGCCGGCCAAGCCCGTGGCGTTTGGCGATGGCTCGCCCGGCGCCGCGGCACCCAGCCCCGTCATCGCCCGCGACGCATGGACGTTCGGCTCGGTGCAGGGCGTTGCCATCACCACCCGCTCCTATCGCATCTACTCGACGGCCAGCCAGCCCGTCACCGCTCGTTTGCCGTCATTCCTCGAAGCCGCGCTCGTGCACGATCGCACCGCGATCGTCGATCTCCCGGCGCCCTCCGAACGGCTCGAGACCTTTGTGCTGGGCAACCGCTCCGAGTGGACCCGATGCGTCCAGATGATCTGGGCGGAAAAGGCCGAGCCCTATCTCACCATCCAGCGGGGCGCGGTCACGGCCGGCGGCAAGAGCGTGCTCTACGACATCGGGCCGCGCGACACACTCGTGCTCGCGGCGCACGAGGGCTGGCACCAGTTCGCGCAGGCGACTTTCAAAGAGCAACTGCCGGTCTGGATCGACGAAGGAATCGCGACGTACATGGAGGGGTTCCGGAGCGAGGCCGGCACCGACCGCTTCGCGTTCCTTCCCTGGTCGAACCTCGAACGCTTCGATCGCCTGCGCGACGCCGCCGCGGCCGGGGCGCTCATGAATCTTCGCGAGCTGATGGCCAGCAGTCCCTCCAGCCAGATCTCCGGGGGCGATGCGCTCACCTGGTACGCCCAGGTCTGGGTGCTGATCCACTGGCTCCACGAAGGCGACAACGGCGCCTTCCGCCCGGGGCTTGAGCGACTGATCACCGATGCGTCGCAGGGCACCATCCTCAAGCGTGTCGAGGACAAACTCGGCCCCAAAGCCGCGGTCTATGTCCGGCAGCGTCGCCCGGGGCCGGAGATCTGGCGCACGTACTTCGGCGATGACACCGATCGCGCCAACGACTCCTACCAGGCGTTCATCGCAGCCGTCGTCGCGACCGGATCGCGCGACAAGATTCTGATGGGACGCTCGCCGTTCGAGCCCTGACCCGATTCGTCAGGGTTGATCGCCCGCGCCACGCCACGGAGGCGCCGCCGGAGGCAGCGGATACACCCAGCGCACCACGGTCAGCCCGTTGGTATCCATGGGCTGCTCGTCGATGCTCACGGTCACGGGGGCCACGGCGGCTTTGCCCTGGCCGCTGCCGCCCACAAAACCGATGATGATCACGCACGG
>JAFEBN010000130.1 GCA_018242645.1 Planctomycetota bacterium
GATCGTCGCAACGGTCTGCGTCTCTTCCTTGATCGGCACCTTTTCCTTGCATTCCACGGCCTGGTGCAGGCCGTCCGACCACTGGCGCCCCACCATCGGGCGGCCCGTGTTGGTATCCACGATCACCACCGTCGGGGTGGAACGCCCGGTGTACTGATCCTCGATCGGCATCACCACGTAGTCTCGATCACGCTGGTACACGGCGTGCGCACGGACCGCCTGCTCCACCAGGTGGGGCAGATCCATGTTCTCATCGACATAGAACGACCCGATGCCGGCCACGCGCTGCGCCTCGGCCACGCCGTCGTGCGTCAGGAATGCCTGCTTGCGCTCGGGCATGACCTCGAAGTACTGCGTGAACTTGTTGCGTTCGATCTCGGCGCGGGCCGCCTCCGCATTTGCTTCCTTCAGCTGCGCCTGGATCGCCGGGATCTTGGACTTTTCCCGAGCCTGGCGGATGTCGCCCTCGAGTCCCTTCGCCTTCATCTGCAGGTGCTTGACACGCTCGTCGTGCTCGGCCCACGGCTTCTGCTTCTCGAGCAGGTGCCGTGCGAGCCGGTCCGCCAGTTCATAGCGCGGCTTGTCGTTGTGCGCCTGACCCGAGATGATCAACGGCGTACGGGCCTCGTCGATGAGGATCGAGTCCACCTCGTCCACGATCGCGAACTGCCGACGGCGCTGCACCTGCTGATCCACGCTGCGCTTCATGTTGTCGCGCAGGTAGTCGAAGCCGAACTCGGCGGTTGTGCCGTATGTCACGTCGCAGCGGTACATCCGGCGCTTCTCGTCTTCGTTCTGCATGTGCATCGGGTGGATCGCCCCCACCGTCATGCCCAGGGCCCAGAAATACGGGAAGGTCCAGTCGCGGTCGCGCTGCACCAGGTAGTCGTTCACCGTGACCACGTGCACCCGGGAGTGCTCGACCGCGGCCATATAGCACGCCAGCGGCGCAACAATCGTCTTGCCTTCGCCCGTTCGCATTTCCGCGATCTTGCCCTGGCAGAGCACCATCGAACCGATCAGCTGCACATCGAACGGCCGAGCCCGGAAGGGCGGGCGGCTCTCGGGGTAAATGGCCCGCACGGCTTCGTACAGCTCAACCGGGATATCCACATACCGCCACGCCGGGATCGGCGTCGTGCAGCCCAGAAACGCCCCAGCCGGCTCCGCTTCCGGAAGCTCGGCGATCCGGGCCTGAACCGCGTCGTACATCGCCCGAGCCTCCGGCGGAAGCTGCGAGGCATCGAAATTGGCGCCGGGATTGAAGATATTGCGGATGCCCACGGCCCGGTCCATCGCCTCGCGAGCCGTCGCGAACACCTCGACCATGAGCTTCTCTTCCGTCTCGCCCTTATCAAAGCGGGCGCGGAACTCCTCCAGCCGACCGCGAAGCTGCGCGTCGGTCAGCTTGCGCGTCTCCGGCTCGAGAGCGTTAATCTGGTCAACCTTCTGCGTGTACCTCTTCACGAAACGCTCGTTGCGCGTTCCGATCATCTTGTTCAAAATCCACCCGACAACCGGGATGCCTTGCTCTGCCATGCTGCACCTTTCCTGAAGTCCGGCGAAGCCGCCAATCGGGCGCTTCCGCGTCCACGGACCGATCTGTGTGTTTGAAACGAGGCCACGCCGTCAACGCACAAAGGCGTCCGACAAATCGCGATTGGCCAAATGAGAACCTGCGACGCGTCCGGTGATATCAGACGGCCGGGGGGGGAAGGGCGATTAACCCATCCCGGAGCAGTTCCGGACCGCCATCTGTCGGCAAGGCTGCCGTCCAAGCCGCCCGCACCGCCTGCTTTGCCTGGTCCCGCGTCGAAGCACGTGCCGGCCGCTCCACTTCCAGCCGCACCGGCCGGGAGGCGTACCGCACGACGGCTTCCGCAAGCGCCCGCACCGCATCCGGCTGATTCGCCGACTGCCGGAGCAGGGCCGCGCCCTCGGAAAGACCCAGACCAACCTGCAGCGCCAGAGCCACGACCAGCAGAACCGAAAGGCTCCGCCCGGCGCGTCCCGGGTAGCGAGATTGGCTTGTGTCAGGACTTTCCAAGCTGCTCAAGTATCGGCCCTCGTCGGACTTGAAGCAAGGCGTTTCTCCGACTTGTTTCGTACGCCCCCGCGCCGACAGGGTTCAGACCGCGATCCTTATGGCCGGACCGCCGAATTGGCAGCCCGATATTTGACGCGAGATTCCCGGTACGTCCGATTCGAATAGCCGACCTGCCGAGTGGACCGGACGGCCCGGGTGCGGTACCTTCGCTCATGTCCGGCGAAGGAACGCCTCAGTCCGACCCGTCCGCAGAGTTCAAGGATCGAACGATGGTTGCCACCCGCGATGTGATGCCCGCGACCCGTGCCTCGCTCACCCACAAGTTCATGATCGCCCGTCACGAGGGCTATCTCACCATCGGCCTGTACCCGGACGGACGCCCGGGCGAGATCTTCATCAAGATGGCCAAAGAAGGCTCGACGATCTGCGGCATGGCCCAGGCGTTCTGCCGCGCGTTCAGCCTGGCACTCCAGTTCGGACTCCCGCTCAAGGAAGCCGTCGCACGCTTCAAGAACATGCGGTTCGAGCCGATGGGCCCCACGAGCAACCCGGAAATCCCCGAGGCGCAGTCGATCATTGATTACGTCGCGCGCTATCTCGAAATCGAGTTCATCGAAAAAGGTCAGCGACGCTTCTGATTCTCAGGCGTGCACTTCATGCGGCGGACGCTTTCCGAGCAGGATGGCCGCCGCGTTTTGGCACGCCAATTCCGTCATCAGGGCCCGGAAGCGCTCGGCGGCACTCCCGATATGAGGCGACAAGGTCACGTTGCTCATCGTGAGCAGTTCGGAGTGAATTTCGGGTTCGCGTTCGAACACATCGAGCCCTGCGCCCCACAGCCGACCCTCCTTGAGTGCGTCAACCAAGGCCTGCTCATCCACAACAGGTCCCCGTGAAGTATTGACGAGAATCGCTCCGGGCTTGATCGCCGCGAGGGCTTCACGACCGATCAGGTGTCGCGTCTGCGGGGTCAGCGGCGTGTGAATGCTCACGACGTCCGCTTGGGACATGCCCTCAAGAAGTTCGACGCGGCGCCCGGCAAGCGGCGCCATCTCGAACTCAAGGTGGCGGCTCCGAGCCACGTAGATCACCTTCATGCCCCAACCGGCGGAGCGCAGGGCGGTCGCGTATCCGATCCGGCCGGCCCCCACGATCAAGAGAGTTTTTCCAGTCAGATCCTGCCCGAGAAACTCGGCCATTCCCAAGGGACCGTGCCTTTGCCAGGCGCCGGTTCGGGCGAACTTGTCGGCTTCGATGAGCCGCCTCGCGACGGCCAGAATCAGAAGCCAAGCCATGTCCGCCGTGCCTTCGGTGACGGCGTCCGGGGTGTTTCCCACCAGCACGCCCCGCCGCGCGCATTCCGCGAGGTCGATGTTTTCGTAGCCCACCGCAAGGTTGCAGACCCCCCTGATTTGCGGCCCTGCGGCATCGAGAAACTCCGCGTCCACCTTGTCGGAATACATCGAGATGACGACGTGAGCGCCGCGGATGTGCTGCAGGACACCCTTGCGATCCAGCCGGTTCACCGGGCCGTCCTGGAGCCTGACATCGATCCCCGGCGCATCCAGAGCGAGTTCGCCGGGAACTTTCCGGGTTGCTACCACCAGCGCCGAACTGAGAGCCTCCCTTGCCGTCATGTCGATAGCCTAGTGACACGCCTGGAAGGCGGCGAGGGCGAGATGATCCGCGTACTGCACTGGAACATTCTGCACGGGGGCGGGGCCCGCCGCATGCCCGAGATCGTCCTGAGCCTGCTCGGCGAAGCGCCGGATGTTATTTTGCTCTCCGAATACCGCACCACGATCGGGGGGCAGATACGGGGCGTGCTCGCAGATCATGGTCTGGTGCATCAGTGCTCGTCCCTTCCCGCCAAGCACAAGAACGGCCTTCTTATCGCTTCACGGTTCTCGATCGAAGGCCTGCCCGGGTCCGCTCCCAACACGCACGGGCTGAGCGCCCGGTGGATCGACGCCTGGTTGCCCGAAGCCAACCTGCATCTCACCGGGCTGCACATACCCGACGATTCTCACCCCACGGCCCGGGCGACCTGCTGGCAACGGGTTGTGGCATCCGCCCGTGTGCACCGCGCTCAACCGCACGTTTTTCTTGGCGATTTCAACACCGGCCGTCATCACATCGACGAGGAAGGCCGGACGTTCACGTGCACCGCGCAGCTGGGGGCAGTGGCCACCTTGGGATACGCGGACGCGTTCCGAATCTTTGCGCCCGACGCACGCGAATGGACGTGGATCGCCCCCGTGCGATCGCGCCTAAGGCCTGAAAATACAGCAGGTTCTGGCGGGTTTCGCATCGATTCGGCGCTGGTGTCTCCCGCTCTCTTGCCTCGCCTGCGCGGGGCAAGATACAGCCATTCCGTGCGGGAAACCGGGGTTTCCGACCATTCGGCGATGATCATCGAGTTTTCCACAGAAACGCCTTGCGAACAAAAAAGTGAGGATTTCACACGGGAAACGGCGATTTTTTGACTCGTTCGACTTGCAGAGCGCGTTGTTCTGCGATACAAACTCCGCGAAATCCCCGTGAAATAATGTGTTTCAGGGGAATCCGAGAGGCGCATCCGGAGGATGCGCGAACACGAGTCAATGGAGACGACACATGGCTAAGACGAAACCCGCCGCACCGAAAGCCCCCAAGCTCACCCCGTCCAACAAGGTCCGCAGCAAGGGCGACGTCTACGGCACGATCGCTGCCCACACCGGCCTGGCCCGCAAGCAGGTCGCCGGCGTGTTCGACACGCTGGGCAAGATCATCGAGACCGATCTGTCCAAGGGCTGCGGCATGTTCGCTGTCCCGGGCATGATGAAGATCACCGTCATCAAGAAGCCCGCCACCAAGGGCGGCATGCGCCCCAACCCGTTCAAGCCGGGCGAGATGATGGAAGTCAAGCCGAAGCCGGCCCGCAAGGTCGTCAAGGTCCGCGCCCTGCGCGCCCTCAAGGCCATGGTCTGATCCGTCAGCCCACGAACCGAATTCCGCGACGCCCCGCTTCCGCGGGGCGTTTGCTTTTTTGAATTCCCCTGTTTGCTCGCTCTGCTGTGCTGCCACACAATCTCGCATGTCGAAGCTCGCGCTGGAAACAACGATCCTGACGCACGGCGTACCCCGCCCAAGCGCCTTGCCGCTGGCCCGCGAACTCGGCCGGCTCGCGCAAGAAAACGGCGCGGAGCCCTGTCTCGTCGGCGTCTATCGCGGGTCGCCTCTCGCGTCTATGACAGAGCCGCAGCTCACCGAAATGCTCGAATCCCCTTCGGTGACGAAGGCCAATTCAGCCAATCTTGGTGTTCTTATGCACCGCAGGCAGCACGCCTCGACCACGGTCGCGGCGACGATGGAAATCGCCGCGGGCGCGGGCATCCGCGTCTTTTCCACGGGCGGAATCGGCGGCGTTCACAAGGGATTTGCCCAGCACCTTGACATCTCGGCCGACCTGATAGCTCTTACACGTTTCCCTGTTGCGGTGGTCGCGAGCGGCGTGAAGTCCATTCTCGATGTTCCGGCGACGCGTGAAATGCTGGAGACGCTGGGCGTGCCGGTGATCGGATTTCAGACCGATCGCTTCCCGGCTTTTTACCTGCGCGATTCGGGCGTTGGAGTCGACGCGCGGTTTGACGATGTTTCCGAGTTGGCGTCGTTCGTGCGAGCCGAACTGAATCGCACGGGTCGAGGCCTGCTCATCGCCAATCCCATCCCGAGGGAGAGTGAGTTGCCTCCCCACCAGTTCGGGGCGTGGCTGAAAGAGGCCGAATCGCGAGTCGGTCCGGGAGCCGGTCGAGACGCAACCCCGCGGACGCTGGCTGCCCTGCATGAACTGTCTGATGGAGCGACTTTGGAAGCCAACCTGGCCCTCATCCGCTCGAACACGGTTCTCGGAGCCCGAATCGCTGCAGAGTTTGGTAACCACTAACCGGCGAAAGCGCTTCCACCCCGAGAGGCTCTCGGGCCTTCATCGAACATTCGCGCCAAACCGGTAGAAACCCGCCGTGCGCAGGGAGACCGTTTCTGGTACAATTGTTAAGAAGGCTGGAGTCCGAGAGAACCCCACTTTTATCGTCAGGCGTGTTTCGTGTTGCTCAAGAACGTGGCTCGCTCGCTTCTCGCGCCGCAGCGCGGGAACTGCGCATCCATCAGCCCCCCATCGTCGGTTGAGTTTATTTCGTAAGGAGAAAGAGAATGGATCGGAAGGCGAATTTGCTCGCTCTCGTCGTTGTTGCCGGCCTCGCGGCTCCGGCACTGGCTCAGGACAGTATCTCGAAGAACGGCAACGGCGGCAGCGGCCTGCCGGGCGATGCGCTGAGCTGGGCGTCGTCGACCGCGCAGCGCTCGCGGTTCGTCGTTGAATCGCAGCGCTTCACGACC
>JAFEBN010000131.1 GCA_018242645.1 Planctomycetota bacterium
ACTACCCAGCTGAACTGCTGACCTGGGAGCGGGCGGTGCTTGACGCGGAGATGTCGCGGCAGGGCTTCATGTTCTGGTACCGCAACCCCGATCGGCCGAGCCAGGATTCACTGGGCGTCGCGTACACGCTGGGCGAGGAGACGCAGATCCTCAGGCCGGACTTCCTCTTCTTTGCGAAGCAGGGCAAGGACGTCGTAGTGGACATCGTCGATCCGCACGGGTTCCACCTCGCGGATGCGCTCCCAAAGCTGCAGGGCCTCGCTCAGTTTGCGGAAAGGCACCCGCAGGCATTCCGCCGCATCGAGGCCGTCGCCGAGATCGGTGCAGGCAAACTTCGGGTGCTGGACTTGACCAAAGCCGATGTTCGACGCGCGGTCATGACTGCGTCCAACGCAGAGTCGCTTTACCGCGGTGCAACGGCGACCAACTACGGGTAAACGAGTCTGGTCTCGGTTATCGAGCCCGAAGTGACATCTTGAAGACGACACGCGCGCCCGGAGTCGGCGGGCGTCGTGAACCGCGACCCGCGGACGCGAGATGACCCGTGGCGACTCTGCGTGCCTCGCGGCGCTCGGTCCCGAGATTTTCCGGGCAGATGGCCTTTCGGCTGCATAGGGAACACATAGAGGGGAATGCGATGACCCGCACTGACCCTGCCACTCAAGCCGGAATCGCCGCCGGCCCGGCGGACAGGGAACCGCTGGACGGCGTATGTAGCCGGGGGACTGACCGGGTCATTCGCGACACAGCCCTCGCCGAAATCGCATAAAGGCATGCAGGAGGACGCTAGCGGACGGGCCATGACAGGAATCTGCACGAAAATGACTCAGGTGTTCGGCAGTTTCGCCGCGAACGGGTTAGGTGCTCTATGGCGGAATGCACCTTCGGTACGAATCGGCCGCTTCCGCGCGACAGATTGGCGTGAACGTCAGAGAGGTACTGGGGGACGCAGGCCATGACGCATGACGACAGGAACACGATTCCGCGCGACACTTGTCTGGGGTCGCGCAGATATAGGGAGCACCAAGGCACTCAACGCCCTGGAGAATCCTCCCGAGTCTTCGCCACGCCGCGTGGCTTTCGCGTAGATGGGTGATGTAGAGCCTCACCCGCCTACCCACACAACCGAACCAGCCACCCAGCCCAATCCAGCCAACCTGCCGCGATCCAACACCAGCCCGCCCCGCCGCACGGTGCGCCGGGGTTCCCGTTGTACTGCGCCTGCTGGCGGGTTGACCCCGACCGCGGCGTCACTCTGGGTGCGTTCATGGAAGAACTTCAGGTTCGAAAGACAGACGTCGCCGTGATCAACGTCCGCGAGGTGGCGGAACTGCTCGGCGTCAGCGCCCGCACGGTGTGGCGCATGTCCCAGCGGGGCGAGATCCCCGCGCCCATCCGCCTGGGCGATCGCGTCGTGCGCTGGCGGCTCTCCGACCTCCGCGAGCACCTCGACCGCAAGGTAGCGGCCGCTGCGGGCGCTACAAGGTCGCGGGCGACGCGGGGGGGCCGTCGATGAGCATGGCCGCCGACGGGGCCATCCCATCTGGAACGAGCGGCAACCGGCCACCCGTCCCGGAGTTCGTGCCCTTCCCGACGGAGGCGCTACCGAAGGCCGCGGGCGACCTGGTGCGCGCCGGCTCGGACTCCCTGCAGGTCGATCCCGGCATGCTCGCGCCGCTCGCGCTGGCGGCGATGGCTGCGGCCATCGGGAACGCCCGCACAGCTGAGCTCCACGCATCCTGGCGTGAGCCCGCAGTTCTTTGGGCGGTGGTCGTCGCGCCATCGGGTTCGGGTAAATCACCCGCGCTCGAGCTCGTCACTCGTCCCGCCGAGCGCCGCGACGCCGCGGCGCTTCGCGAGCACAAGGAAGCGATGAAGGAGCACGCAGCTGCGATGGTCCTGCACGAGAAGGCCATGCGCGTGTGGGAGCGTGGCTCAGGCAAAGGCAACCTCGCGGCCACGCCGCCCGCCGCTCCAGATGCACCCGTGTGCGAGCGGATGGTGACCAACGACGCGACGCTCGAAGCGTTGGCGGCCATGCTCGCTGCCAGCCCGCGCGGGCTGCTGCTGGCCTGCGACGAACTGGCCGCCTGGCTGGGCGGTTTTACACGCTATTCCGCGAACGCCAGCCGTCCGGCGAGCGAAGCGGCGCGCTGGCTGCCGATGCACCGAGCCGGTTCGCTGCGGGTTGATCGCCGCACCTCGCCGCCGCTGCGTATCGAGCGGGCTTCCCTCAACATCGCCGGGCTCATCCAGCCGGGCGTGCTCGCCACCGCGCTCACGGGCACGGACTACGACTCAGGCCTTGTCGCTCGTCTGCTGCTGTCCATGCCCCCGACGCCCACCCGGCGCTGGCGACCCGGCGGCGTCTCGCCGATGGTTGAGCGTGCCTTCAGCGCGATGGTTGAGAAGCTCTACGCCCTCGACATGCCTGAAGACGAGCACGGCACGCCCATGCCGCGCGCCGTGACGATTGACAAAGTAGCGGGCCAGGTGTGGGCCGACTACTACAACGAACTCAACCGTCTCATGGCGGGCCAGGACGAGCGGGCTCGGGCAATGCTCTCCAAACTCGAAGGCGGAGCCGCCCGTCTCGCGCTCGTCATCCACCTCGGCAGGGTCGCCGGCGGCGAGCCTGCGGGTGCCGATGTCATCGACGGCGAGTCGATGCGTCGCGGCATCGAGTTGGCGAACTGGTTCCGCCGCGAGGCCGAGCGGGTGTACGCGCGCCTCGCCGAGGGCGATGACGACCGCGAGGCCCGGCAACTGCTCGACATCGTCCGCCGCAAGGGCGGCAGTGTCAGCGGGCGGGAACTCGTTCAGTCGAGTAGGAAGTTCAAGACCGTGAAGGACGCCGAGGCCGCGCTGTCGCGGCTGGTGGATGCGGGCCAGGGACAGTGGGTGTACCTGCCGCAGTGCGGACCCGGTGCGCCCAAGGCCCGGAGGTTCGTGCTGCCCGGCGCTTCCGGCGATCACGTCTACAGAACCCCCGCTGGCGGTGCTGCAAATGGGGATTCCGTTTGTGTAGACGCTGTAGACACGTCCGCCTCCACACCCGCGGGAGGTGCCGCGTGATGCGCTGGACTTCCTACTGGACGAAGGCCTTCGACGAGGGGCGTCACATCGACGGCCGCCGCGGCGCGGAGTATGTCGCCCGCGTCTTCCAACTCGAGCGGATCTCGGGCGTCCCGGTGATGCCGCACGCTGGCGGCCGGAAGCGCTACCTGTACCTGGCGGTCGTCAACAACGGCGGGGTCAGTCAGGCCGTCGGCGTCTACGGCACGGTGATGAAGGCCAAGCGCGAGGCGGAGCGGGCGCTCCGGGGGGTGGCTCTATGAACCGATGGACTGTTGCGCTCCACGAGGCCGGTCACGCCGTTGCCGGGTTCGCCCTCACGGGCACGCGTGTCGTGGCGACCCTGCACAGCGATGGCGGTGGCGCGGCCTGGCCGCGCGAGGAGCTTCCGCCGACCGACAGGGCGATCATGACCGCTGCGGGTCCGATCGCCGAGTCGTTGGCCGAGCGGCACGGGCCGCCGGAGGTTGATCAAGCGTCAGCGCATCAACCATCGTCCTCGCCTCGTGCCATGCCCACGCTCGAAAGCGTCGCCACCCCCGAGACTGCGGCCGCGCTCAGTGTCGACATCGCCCGCGCCGTGCCCGACCATGTTTCGCTCGCGCGGTGGTGCATCTCAGGCATCGAGGACCAGCCCGTGCGCTGGGCGCAGCGGCACGCGTGGATCACGCGGCTCGCCACCCGGCTCGTCGGCGAGCACGAAGAACAGATCGTCGAAGTCGCGCGGGTGCTGTACCGGCGCGGCGTTGTCTCAGTCCCTCTTTTGGAAAGGACCGCCTCATGACATCCATCGCCCAGATCGCCCAGAACAAGAAGCTCCTGGCCCGCGCCTCGTTCATCGAGTCGGCGTGGGCCGGCGATGCCCCCGACCGCCTCGCCGAACTCGCCGCCGAGGCCGGGATGGAGCCCGCCGATGCGGACGAGATCCTCGCCCGCATCACGGAGGCCCGCGCCGACATGAAGGCTGCCGAAGGCGTCGCGACGCTGCGCCGCGCCGCGGCGAAGGCCAAGGCCCACGCCGAAGCGACCCGTGCCCGGGCGAGCGCCGAGATCGCCAAGATCGAGGCCGAGTCCGACGCGGCCTCCTTCGCGGCCGAGGACGCTCAGCGCGCGTTGAACGCGGCCGACTCGGCGCTCCAGCGCGTGTTGACGGTGTACGACGAGGGGCTGCTGCCTAAGTCGCTGCTTCCCAAGGAGGTGCTCGGGCTCATGGATCGCAGGGAGCTCGAGCGGAAGGCCCTGGAGGCGGAGTCCGTCAAGTGCACCGCTTTCAACGACCGCAACCGCGTGCGCGATGAGTTGCAGCGGCTGGAGCGTGACCTTCGCATGCTCCCCATCTCCCGCGACCGCAAGGAACAGGAGGCCCGGCTGAACACTGAGATCGATCGGGCCAAGGCCGCCCTCGGGGCCGCGGAGGCGCGGCTCAGTGACGCCGAGCGGGCGCACACCAAGGCCCGCAGCGCCCTGTAGTCGCGCACATCCCCACATGCATCGCCCCCTGGCTTTGCCGCCGGGGGGCGACTTGACCCGTGCCACCGGCCAGCCCTGACTGTGACCCCCGATCCCGGCAACCCGCCGAGATCGGAGCGATGGAGACCCCCGCCCGATGGGCACCGTGTTCCGCAAAGCCTGGACCGCACCCTTGCCGCCCAGCGCGGAGATCATCGAGCAGCGCGGCAAGCGCCTCGCCCGCTACCAACTCCGCAATGGCAAGGTCCGCACCGCGGAGGTGTTCACCGCTGCCGACGGCCGGGTGCGCATTCGCGGCGAGACCAAGTCGTACATCGCCAAGTTCCGCGACGCGGCAGGGTTCTGGGTCGAGCGGCCGACAGGCTGCTCCGACGAGACCGCCGCGCGGGCCGTGCTGGCCCAATTGGTGCGCCGGGCCGAGCTGATCCGCGCTGGCGTGATCACCCCCGAGGAGGACGCTGCCTCCCGGCACGGGGCCGAATCGATCGAGACCAACCTCGACGCGTGGCGCGACCACTTGCGGCTCAAGGGCAGCACGGAGCACTGGTACATCCAGGCGCGCCGCCGTGTGGCCCGAGTTGCAACCGACCGGGGCGTGAAGCGATTGCGAGACTTCACGGTCGCGACGGTCGAGCGCTGGCTCCGGGATCAGGCCGACACCGGCATGTCCGCAGGCACGCGGAACGGCTACCGGCAGGCGTGCGTGACGTTCGTCAACTGGTGCGTCCGCGCCGGGCGGCTCACGCACAACCCGCTGCTGGCCGTCGCGGTGGCCGACCAGCGGGCCGATTCGCGGCGGCAGCGCCGGGCGCTGACGGAAGAGGAACTGGCCCGCCTGCTCGACGCCGCCCAGCGCCGCCCGCTGGCCGACGCGATGACCGTGCGACGCGGCGAGGCGAAGGGGCAGGCTCATGCGAAGGTGACGCCCGCGACGCGCGACAACCTGCTGCGCATCGGCCGCGAGCGGGCCTTGATCTACAAGACGCTCGTGCTCACGGGCCTGCGGAAGGGCGAGCTCGCCAGCATCACCGTTGGGCAGGTGGATATGGCGGGCGGAGTGCCGCACCTCCTGCTGCACGCCCGCGACGAGAAGAATCGCCGCGGGTCGGAGATCCCGCTCCGGGCCGACCTCGCGGCCGACATCCGCGCCTGGCTGGCCGACCGGCTCGCTTGGGCGCAGCAGGCAGCCCGCGACGCGGAAGACCCGATACCGGCGGCACTGCCCACCGACGAGCCGCTGTTCGACGTGCCCGAAGGGCTCATCCGCATCTTCGACCGCGACCTCGTCTTCGCCGGGCTGGCCCGCATCGAGAAGCGCGGCGGCAAGGATGTCGTCGTCAAGACCGACGACCGCGGCCGCACCATCGACATCCACGCCCTGCGGCACACCTTCGGCACGCACCTGTCGAAGGCGGGCGTTCCGCTCCGGACGGCCCAGGCCGCGATGCGGCACAGCGACCCAAGCCTGACGGCCAACGTCTACACCGACCCGAAACTCCTCGACGTGGCGGGAGCGGTGGCGAGCCTGCCGGACCTGCCGCTGGACGGGATTGGCGAGCGAACGGCAGCGGTGGCCGCTCGCTGATGGGCCCACACGGGATGCCCTATTTGGTCACGCTGGCGTACTTAATCGGGTTCGCCGCGCCCCGCTTCCGAAACTCGTCTGGCACGCGCTTGCCCACGTACATCTTCTGGATCTGCTCAGGTGCCTCGCGGCCGACGAACCCGTAGCGCCCCGGCACGTCCTGTCTGCCGGGGAAGTTGGTCGCCGTCGCCTCGAGCCAGTCATCGGCGATGAACGCCCCCTTGATCACGCCTTGGACCGTGGCGAGGATCACCTCCGCCTTCTTCGCCTTCGAT
>JAFEBN010000132.1 GCA_018242645.1 Planctomycetota bacterium
ATGTCGTCGCCGAGTTCGGTTTCGTGGAGTCCGGTGCCCAGGTACGAGTAGTCAGCGTCTCGCCCTTCCGCATCGGCGTCGATGCCGTGCGGCAAGTCTGACAGCCCCGCTCTCGACCGGTTACTCTTCTGCCCCATGGAACCCCTCCTGCTCTGGGGCATCTGCTTGCTCGCCGGCTCTCTGCTCCTTCTCTTGATGGAGTTCTTTGTCCCAAGCGCCGGCCTGATCGCCATCCTCGCCAGCGTGAGCGCGATCGCCGGCCTCATCTGCCTTTTCCGGTACAACCCGTTATGGGGGTTCATGGGCCTGGTCGGCATGCTCTTCGCTGTACCCGGCGTGCTCTACGCGGGCGTCTCCATCTGGAAAAACACGCCTCTGGGCCGCCGAATGATCGGCGCACCCTCGGAAGAAGAACTCGCCGCCAAGGCCGCACAAGACGACGCCTTTGTCCGCTCCCGCATGCAGCTGCTCAATAAAGAAGGAACGGCCGTGACCGATCTCCGCCCCGTCGGCCAGGTCGAGATCGACGGCCAGCGCCACGACGCGCTCTGCGATACCGATTTCATCCGCCGCGGCAGCGCGATCCGGGTCGTCCATGTCGACGCCAACCAGGTCCGCGTCCGCGGGATTTCATAGCCGCGCTTTCCACAAGAGCCCTCGCTCCTGCTATCTTGAGCACATGAGCAGTTCCCAGTCGCCCGGACCTTCCCATCCTCCGGCTCACCCCGAAACCGGCCTTGCTGTTGAAGAAGTCGACGCCTTGCCGGAAATGCCCACCGACACCAGCGGGATGACGCCCGAGCAGAAGGATGCGCACTGGTTCAAATACTTCTACAAGGGCGACCAGATGCCCCAGCTCACGCTGCGGGCGGTCATGATGGGCGGCCTGCTGGGAATGGCAATGTCCGCCGCCAATCTCTACACCACGCTCAAGATCGGCTGGTCCTTCGGTGTCGCGATCACCGCCTGCGTTATGAGCTTCGCGATCTGGAACGCGTTCCGCGCGCTTTCCGGCGGTGCGCTCTCCAAGATGTCCATCCTCGAAAACAACTGCATGCAGTCGACGGCTTCTGCCGCCGGCTATTCGACGGGCTCGACCATCGCCACCATGTTCGGCGCACTCCTGCTCATGCAGGCGAACCCAGAAGGCGGCACATCCGCCGATGTCAAGACTCTGGCCGTGCAGCCCTGGGTCGGCGTCACCATTTTCACATTCTGCACCGGCATGATGGGCGTCTTCCTGGCCATCCCCATGAAGCGCCAGATGATCAACCACGAGCAGCTTCCATTCCCCTCGGGCATTGCAGCGGCCGAAACACTCAAGAGCCTCTACAGCGAGAGCCGGGAGGCGGTGCTCAAGGCCTATTCGCTGATCATCGCGCTGTTTGTGTCCGCGTTCATCGGCATTCTCAACACCGGAGAAGGCACACTCAAGATCATCGACAAGCTGTTCGGTGAGCACGGAGCCCTCAAGTTCATGCACCTGCCCGAGCAGGTGCCCGCCGACGGCTTTGCGACTATCACGCCGGCCGGTGGCAAGCTCCACGGTTTCTGGGAAAAGGTCCCCGGTGCCAAGCAACTGATCCAGTTCGGGTTCGAGCCTAGCGTGCTGCTCATCGCCGCAGGCATGATCGTGGGCCTGCGCGTCTCGCTCACCATGCTCGCCGGTTCGATCCTCCTTTACTTCTTCGTCGCGCCCCCGCTCATCGCCGCCGATGCGGCACACCTGCTCCCGGACGGCAAGTACGCCGCGGGTTTCGTCCCCTCCATCGAACTCGTCGCCGGGGGCACCACGTTCCACATCTATCGCTGGGCGCTTTGGGGAGGCACCTCCCTCATGGTGATGTCGTCCCTCACCGCGCTCGCGTTTCAGTGGAAAACCATGGGCAAGGCCATCACCGGTGCTCTCTCCGGCCGCAAGGAAGAAGTCGGTGAAACGGCCGCGATGAAAGCCATCGAGGTCCCTTTCTGGTGGATGCTCGCGGGCATGATCCCGCTCACCATCGCCATGGTGCTCCTCCAGGTCATCTCCTTCCAGATCGCCTGGTGGGCCGGAATCATCGCCGTCGCGATGAGCTTCGTGCTCTCGCTGGTGGCCTGCCGCGCAACCGGCGAAACCGATACCACCCCCATCGGCGCGATGGGCAAGGTCATGCAGATCACCTTCGCGATCCTGCACCCCGGCAACGCAACGATCAACCTTGCTTCCGCGGGCATCGCCGCCAACTCGGCATCCTCTTCCGCCGACCTCCTCACCGATCTCAAGAGCGGCTACCTGCTCGGCGCCAACCCGCGCCGCCAGTTCATCGCGCAGTTCTTCGGCGTCTTCTTCGGCACCGTCGCCATCATCCCGCTGTGGTACCTCATGGTGCCCAGCAAGGCCGTGCTCGAGTCCTACCCCGCACCAGGAACGAATCAGTGGTTCCGTGTGGCCCAGGTCCTCACACAGGGGCTCGACAGCCTCGCCTATTCCGCCAAGGTCTCCATCGCACTCGGCGGCATCCTCGGCATCATCCTCCCTTGCATCGAAAAGTTCTTCATCCCCGCCAAGCTCCGCCCGTTCTGGCCCAGCACGATGGGTCTCGGCCTTTCCTGGGTCGTCGGCTTCAACAATTCGCTTGCCTTCGCGATCGGTGCTGTCATCACCTACGTCTGGACACTGATCCACCGAAAGTCCGCCGACACCTTCAACATTCCGATCGCGTCGGGCCTGGTGGCCGGCGAGTCCCTCATGAAAGCCCTCATCGCCGTCCTCGCGACGCTCAGCGGCATCTTCGCTTGGGGCCTGTAAAACACGGGCGCACCACACCTTCGGTACCGGCCCCCTTTTCCGGGGAATGTGGCCTCTCACTCGCTATTCTGTTGCACCCATGGCCATCCCCACCCTGACCGAAGAACAAATCCAGACGTGGTCCCGCGAAGAAAAGGACCGCTGGTGGCTCGCCAACGTCTTCCGTGGCGACATGCCCCAGCTCACGCTCCGCTCGGCCGCCACGGGCTTTATTCTCGGTGGCGTCCTCTCCGCCACCAATCTCTATGTGAGCGCCAAGACGGGCATCACCCTCGGCGTCGGCCTCACCTCCGTCATCCTCGCGTACGCCATGTTCAAGTTCCTGTCGGCCATGCGTGCCGCACAGGACATGACCATCCTCGAAAACAACGCGATGCAGTCCATCGCCACGTCCGCGGGCTACATGACCGTCCCGCTCATGTCCAGCTTCGCGGCCTACTTCTGGAAAGCCAACACCGTCCTCCCCTGGTACCAGATCCTCGCCTTCAACTTCGTCACCGCCGCCATGGGCGTCCTCGTCGCCTTCCCCATGAAGCGCCGCTTCATCAACGACGAGCAGCAGCCCTTCCCCGAAGGCCGCGCCTGCGGCGTCGTCCTCGACACGCTCTACACCGGCAAGGGCGCCATCGGCATGATCCAGGCCAAAGCCCTGCTCGCCGCCGCGGGTATCGCCGCGTTCGTGCAGATCATCGCCGGCGAAGCCTACATGAAACTGCTCTGGGTCCACATGCTCGGCGCCAAGACCGCTCATCACTTCAACGAGCAACTCGACGCCTGGTACTACGAAGCCGCCAAGACCCACGGCTGGGCGACGCCCAGCTTCGCCGGCGTCGATTTCCGCACGCTCGGCCTCCGCCCCACGCTCGACATCGCCATGCTCGGCACCGGAGGCCTCATGGGCATCCGAACCGCCACCAGCATGCTCATCGGCATGATCATCAACTACGCGATCCTCGCGCCGATCATGATCAAAAACGGCGACATCGTCGAGCGCGTCGTCAACGGCAAAGTGGTGCCGCTCAGCCAGCGCGAGATCCTCAACCAGTGGTCCATCTGGTGGGGCGTGGGCATCATGGTTGTCGGCTCGCTCGTCGCCCTCTTCGCCAAGCCCAAGGTCATCATCGACGCCTTCTCCGGTCTGTTCGGCCGCGAAAAGGAAAAGGTCGATCCGGTTGCGCACATCGAACTGCCCCTCAAGTACTCGTTCATCGGCGTGCCGGTCCTCGCCGTGCTCATCGCCTGGATGGCCAACCACTGGTACGGCGTGCCCTACTGGATGACGATCGTCGCCATGCCGATGATCTTCGCGCTCTCGCTCATCTGCACCAACGCGATGGCGCTCACGAGCTGGACCCCCACCGGCGCACTCGCCAAGATCCCCCAGTTCACCTTCGGCATGCTCGACCGGAGCAATCCCGGCGTCAACCTCATGACCGCCGGCATCACCGCCTCGGTCGCCAGCAACGCCGCCAACCTTCTCTCCGACATCAAACCCGGCTACATGCTCGGCGCCAAGCCGCGCCAGCAGGCGATCGGCCACCTGATCGGCATCGTCGCCGGCGGCCTGGTCAGCACGCCCCTGTTCTACGTCATGTTCCTCTCCCGCTACAAGCCCGGCGACAACGTGCAGGAAGTCATGGCGACCGACCGCTTCCCCATGCCCTCCGCCGTGCAGTGGAAGGGCGTCGCCGACATCATCGAGCACGGCTTCCACGGCCTCAGCCCATCGATCATCTGGTCGCTCTCGATCGCCGCGATCACCGCGCTCGTCTTCGAAGTGGCACGCATGTTCACCAAGGGCAAATTCTGGCTCAGCCCGGTCAGCATCGGGCTGGGCGTCGTTCTGCCTCCCAGCGCCACCATGTGCATGTGGGTCGGCGCCGCCATCTTCACGCTCCTCCACTCCTATTACGAGAAGCGCGAGGGCACCACCGGCCACACCCTCTGGGTCCGCTCGCTCGAAGCCATCTGCGCGGGCCTCATCGCCGGCTCCGCGCTGCTCGGCATCGGCGACAAACTCGTCGACGTCTTCATTCTCCCCCGCCTCGGCTAGACACGCCAAAAATCGACCTTTTCATCGGGAAAACAGGCCGTCACGAAGTTTCACAAATTCTTGAAACTTCACGCCCGCCTTTCTACGCTTCTCCGATGACCGCCACGATCGATCGCCGCGTTCACCTCGCCGCTGCTTCCAGCGGCCCCCGCCCCGATGCGCGGCTCGCCGACATCGCCGCCAAAGTCGACCGCGGCCAGCGCCTTTCCCTCCAAGACGGCGAACGCCTCTTCACCACGCCCGACATCTGGACCGTCATCCAACTCGCCGACAAAGTCCGCCGCCGACTCCACGGCGACACCGCTTTCTACAACATCAACCGCCACCTCAACTACTCCAACGTCTGCGCCCTCTCCTGTAAGTTCTGCGAGTTCTATCGCAAGAAGGACGAGCCCGGCGCCTACACCCGCGATATGGACTACGTCAAGAACCAGGTCCGCGAAGCCGTCGAAAACGGCGCGACCGAGATGCACTCCGTCGGCGGGCTGCATCCATACTTGCCATTCTCCTACTACACCGATCTCGTCAGCACCATCCGCGATACCGCCCGCGAACTCGGCAGCGAACTCCACGTCAAGGCCTTCACCGCCGTCGAGATCGTCCACCTTGCCAAAATCGCCAAGGTCTACAAGGCCGACGATCGCACCTTCGGCATCCGCTGGGTGCTCGAAAAACTCAAAGACGCCGGCCTCGGCTCCCTCCCCGGGGGCGGCGCCGAAGTCTTCGACGACCGCGTCCACGACGAAGCCTACAAAGGCAAAATCCGCTCCGACGTCTGGCTCGATGTCCACCGCGTCGCGCACGACCTGGGCCTCAACACCAACGCGACCATCCTCTACGGCCACATCGAGCAGCGCCACGACCGCCTTGTCCACATGGACATGCTGCGAAGAGCGCAGGATCGCGCGCTGGCGAAGATGGGGTACAAAGGTGTCCCGCCAGAAGGTGTCGAGGTTTCAAGGTGTCAAGGTGCCAAGGACGCAGACCAAAACACCGACGCGAGTTCAGGTCACCTTGGCTATTCAGGCGACGAGGGCTCGGACGTCCCCATCATCACACTCACCCGCCCCAACACCCCGCTCCCCGAACACATCGCCTTTGGCTCCCCATCGACACCGGGTCACCTCAACACCTCGACACCTGGTTATTTCCAAACCATCATCCCGCTCCCTTTCTTCCCCGACGGCAGCGAACTCGAACACCTCCCCGGCCCCGCCGGCCTCGAAAATCTCCGCACGCTCGCCATCGCGCGCCTAATGCTCGACAATTTCCCGCACGTCAAAGCCTTCTGGATCATGCAGACGCTGCCCATGGCGCAGCTCATGCTCCAGTCCGGCGCCGACGACATCGACGGCACCGTCGTCTGGTACGACATCACCAAAGTCGGCGGCAGTTCAACGCACCAGGAAGTCAACGTCTGGACGCTGCAGAAGGCGATCCGCGAAGCCGGCTTCCAACCGGTCGAACGCGACACGCTCTACCGCCGCGTTGAACGCAGCGGAAAATCCTGGCGCTCTGTTTGACCCTCGTAACTCGGATGCCCCTGAGATC
>JAFEBN010000133.1 GCA_018242645.1 Planctomycetota bacterium
CGTCGCTAACGACCCTTTGTCCCAGTAAACGAACGGCTCTCGTTTCCCCCTCGCCGCCGGGTTGCGAACCTCGCGAGCGATGAGCTTCCCCACATACCGGCCCATTTGAATCGCGGCGGGTGCGACGCCGGGCACCGGCTTGCCCCCCGGTTGCACCGAAGCCATGTCCCCGACCACGAACACCCGGTCGTGGCCCGGGACACTGAGATCCTGGTTCACCTTGACCTGCCCGCTGCGCTCCAAAGGCACACCAAGCGTGGCCCCCAGAGGGTTGGCCCGCACGCCCGCCGCCCAGAACACCGACCGGGCGGGAACGAACTGATCCCCGATGTACACGCCGTCAATGGTGATGTTGGTAACCCGGGCAGTCAGTCGAACCTCGACCCCCATCTTTTCGAGATCACGCCGCGCCCGCTCACTCAGATCAGGCGGAAAAGCCGTCAGCAGCCGGTCGTTCCCATCGAAGAGAATGACCCGCGTGGTCGTCGTGTCAATGTTGCGGAAGTCGCGAGGAATCGTCTTCGCGGCGATCTCCATGATCGCTCCGGCCAGTTCGACCCCGGTCGGCCCTCCCCCGACAATCGCAAACGTCAGCGCCGCCCGTCTGGCTTCGTCACTGCCTTCGTACTCCGCGCTCTCGAACGCAAGGAGAATCCGGCGCCGTATCTCCGTCGCGTCTTCGATCGTCTTGAGACCCGGCGCCAGCTCTTCCCATTCCTCGTGACCGAAGTACGAGTGCGTCGCTCCCGCGGCAAGCACCAGCCAGTCGTATGCCACCGCCAGGCCGTCATCGAACCGCACCAGCCGGGCGTTCAAGTCCACCGCTGTCGGCTCCGCGAGCACCACGCGGCAGTTCTTCTGCCTTCGGAGTACATGGCGAATGGGTGACGCGATATCCGCGGGCGACAGCCCCGCCGTCGCGACCTGGTAGAGCAACGGCTGAAAAAGGTGGAAGTTCCGCCGGTCGATCAACGTCAGATCGACATCAGCCCCCTTCAACGCCTGCGCCGCGTTCAGGCCCGCGAACCCGCCGCCGATGATGACCACGCGTGGCTTCGTGTTCGCAAGCTGGCTCATGCGGTCATTCTTCGCTCGCTCTTTCAGCCCGTGCCGGCGAGGCGAAGAACGTCCGCCGCGACCTCGAGCGCCGATCGCGGCCGCCCCAGGCTCTTTGCCCGGTTCCGAAGTTGCCGCAGCCGGGCGGAATCCCCAAGCAAAGCTTCCACCTTGTACGCCATCGCACCAAGGCTGTTGATCTTGATCGCAGCGCCGTTTTCCAGCAGGTAGTCACTATTCCGCGCTTCCTGCCCGGGGATCGGGTTCACGATCACCATCGCGACGCCCCGCGCGAGCGCTTCCGAAGTCGTCAGCCCGCCCGGCTTCGTCACCACCGCATCCGCGACCGCCAGCAGTTCGTCCATCTCCCGGGTAAAGCCGAGCACATGCAGACAGTGGTGGCGAGGAACCGGCGTTCGTTCCAGCTTCTGCTTGAGCGCCGCATTCCGGCCCGCGACCGCGATGACCTCCAGGCCGGTCTCCGCACGGAGCAGCCCGGCAAGCAGCTTCTCGATCGGGCCCACGCCGAACCCGCCCGCGAGCATGAGCACGATCGGCCGATCGCCCCGCAAGCCGTGCTTCTTCAGCAGACTCGCGCGGTCTTTCTGCTCGGCAAAAACGGGATCAATCGGAATACCCGTGACCCGAATATCTGCTTCCGGTATGCCCCGAGACCCGAGTGTCTGCCGAGTCTCCTCGGTCGCGACGTAATAACGATCACACGGCTGATTGTCCCAGAAAGCGTGCGCATCAAAGTCCGTGACGACCGTGACATGCCTTTGCGCCGTCCGCTTCTTCCGCCGCAGCCGGGCAAGCAGCCCCGCGGACAGGAAATGCGTGTTTACCACCACATCCCACGGCTCGCTCGAAAGCAAGTCGGTGAATCCGCGCACATTGATCCGATCAATCAGTTGCTGCAGGCGGTCGGCTGTCCCGTCTCGCGGGCCCGCCTTATCCGTCTTGTCGTAGAAATAGCCCAGCAGATGCGGCGCCCGGTTGACCAGATCGAGATACGCCTTCGCATACACGCGCCGATAGAGCGCGTTGGTCAGCGTCAACATATCGACGGTTTTCACGCTCGCCCGCGGGTCAAGCCCGCGCAGCGCCTTCTCGACCGCCTCCGCAGCGCGCAAGTGGCCGGCTCCAACCGCTGCGCTCAGCACCAGGATTCGCTTGCCCATGCGCTACTCCGCGGCAACGTGGCCACCCGTCGAAACCGACCGTTTCATCAGGAGCACCAGCACCAGAAGTCCAAACGCCAGCATCGACGCAACCCAGAAGATATCGAAGTACGACAACGCCGTCGCCTGCCGGTCGCGCATGTTCTCCATCAGTTGCAGCGCCATCTGCCTCGCCATCACCGGGTCGCCCGTTCGCGTTTCAAAGTACGGCTGCGCAAAGTTCAGCAGATTCGTGACCGCCGGATTGAACCCGTCCAAGTTCTCGTTCAGCCGCAGCGTGTGGAATTGCTCTCGCCGCTCCAGGATCGTCTGGGCCACCGACGTGCCGACGCTCCCCCCTTCATTCCGCAGCAGCGCGAGCAAACCGACCGCCGCTCCACGCATCGGCAGCGAGATCGTCGAAAACGCCGCGACGTTCAGGGGCGCGAACAGGAAACCCAGCCCGATGATGATCACCACCCTGGGCCACACGATCTGCCACGGGCTGATCCCAAGATTCATCGATGCCATCCAGTAGTTGCCGGTGCCGATCAGCAGGATCCCGATGATCATCAGTATCCGCGCATCCGTCCCGCGATTGAGCAGCCGCCCGATCACCAGCATCGTCGCGATCGCAAACAGACCCGCCGGCGACAGCACCAGTCCCGACATCGTCGCGTCATACCCGAACAGCGTCTGCAGCATCGCGGGCAGCGAAGTAGTGCCCGCGTACAGCACCCCGTAGGCACACGCCAGGATCACGCAGCACGACCGGAAGTTGCGATCCTTCAGCGTGCGGAAATTCACAAGCGGGTCCGCCATGCGCCACGAGCGCCGCACCAGCACCACCAGCGACACCGCGAACACGCCCGCCAGCGTCTGCACCCGCCAGAACGGGTCGCCCAACCAGTCCCATTCCTGGCCTTTGCTGAGCAGGACTTCCCACGAGATCATCGTCGTCGCCAGCAGCCCCAAACCCCGGATATCAAAGGGCTTTCGCGCCGCGCGGGCCGCCCGCGTTTGCTCCTGCAAGTAAGCGGGATCCCGCACCACGGCGCGGCAGTACAAAAACGCCAGCACACCAACCGGCACATTCACATAGAAAATCCACTGCCAGCCGTAGTTGTCGGTGATCCAGCCGCCAAAGGTCGGACCAACCACCGGTCCCAGCAGCGCCGCCATCCCGAACATGGTCATCGCTCCGCCGCGCTGCTCCTTCGGGAACGCATCCAGCAGAATCGCCTGGCTGCACGGCTGCAGTCCTCCGCCCGCCAGCCCCTGCAGCACCCGAGCCGCGATCAGGAACTCCAGGCTCGGCGCCATGCCGCACAGCGCGGAGGCAAGCGTGAAGATCGCAATCGAGAGCAGGAAGTAACGCCTCCGCCCCAGGCGCGTCCCCAGCCAGCCGGACATCGGCAGGATGACCGCGTTCGCCGCGAGATAGCTCGTGATGACCCACTCGCTGTCCGTAACGGGCGCGGACAAACCACCCGCGATGTACCGCAGCGCCACATTCGCGATCGTCGTATCCAGAATCTCCATGAACGTCGGAATGACCACCGCAAGGCCGACGACCCACGGAGGCAGTTCGCGTTCCAGGCGAGCATTCACCGGCGGGGCTCCGTCGGCTCCGGCTTGGGCACGATCGAGGGCTGCAGCATCCGTCCGGCATCAGGCCCCGTCGGCGCGCGTTTGATCCACACCCGCGGCGTCACCGACAAGCCCACAAACAGCGGCGTCCTGTCCGGGTCATAATCCAGCAAATCGATGCGCACCGGCAGACGCTGCACCACCTTCACAAAGTTCCCTGTCGCGTTCTCCGCAGGCAACAGCGCAAGCGTTGAGCCCGTCCCCATGGTGAAGCCCGTGATTCGTCCCTTGAACGGCCTCGCGCTGCCGTACATGTCGACGACCAGATCCGCTTCCTGGCCGATGCAGAGGTCCGCAAGCTGCGTTTCTTTGAAGTTCGCATCGATCCAGATCTGGGTCAGCGATCGCACCGCCATGAGCGACTGTCCGACAACGACGTTGTTGCCCGGGTTCACGTTCCGTCTTGTCACGGCGCCGTCGATCTCCGCCACGATGTCGCAGTAGCTGAGTTCCAGTCTGGCCTTTTCAAGCTGCCGCTGCGCCTCGAGCACCTTGGCTTCGGCCTGCTTCACGTTCGGCGCCTTCATCAGCAGCTCGTCGTAGATCTTGTCGATGTCGCCGCTCGGATCTCGCTTGCGAAACGCCTCCAGCATTTCGTGAGGCGTCTGCTCGAACGAACCCACGATCCCCATCTGAGCCGCCGCCCGGATCAGGTTCGCCTGCGCCTCCCGCACCGCCGAGAAATTCTGATCGATGTCGGCCGGCACGCTCGTCAGGTTCTCGCCCGGCCCCGGCTCCGCCCGCAATCCCAGCGAGACGCGAACCTGGTGCACGTCCTGGAGCGCTTGCGCGACGTCTGCAACCGCCACCAGCACGGCCTGCTTGCGATGATCGATTTCCTCTCTCGACAACCCTCCCGAATCACCGGTCTGGAGCGCCCGCTGGTAGTCCGCTTGGGCTTTGTCAAGACGGGCTCGCTGTGCGTCCAGCGTCGCCGCTCGGGATTTCAACAACTCCACGTTGTTGTTCACGCTCTCGATCGCGCGCGCCAGCGCGAAGCGCAGGCTCCGCATCTCACCTTCCGTTCCGCGTGCCTGGGCGACCGCCGCGAGCACGTTTGCTTTCGCGGTCTCCAGGGACGCTTCCGCGATTTCCACCGCGATCCGGTAGGGCTCCTTGTCCAGCTCGACGAGAAGATCGCCCTTGCGCACCCGGTTGTTGTCGTCCACCAGCACCCGGATGACTTGGCCCGGAACGCGCGGAGCCACGAACGTCACGTGGCCGTTGACGTACGCATCGTCTGTTGACACGGTCGTCAGCGCCAGCCTCACCCAGGGAACAAGAGCAACGGCGGCCGCCACAAGGACAAGCGCGGCGACGATCCGGAACGCCCAACCCCGTCTTTTCGCGGGGGGTGCCCCGGGCTCCGTCGTCGTATTCGAACCCGTAGCTTCGCTTGTCGCCATGGGCCACACAATAACCGCTCCGTACGGCTCCGTGGCTATCCGTCCGCTACATTCCCGGTATGGCCACGGCTCCGACCCCGTCCCAAACCTACGAAAAGCTCGGCGTCTTTTACCTGGGCAAGGTCTACGACCCGGCGCAACGCCGCCGCACCGACGATCTCGTGCTCTACGACTCACGCGACCTGCTCACGCACTGCGTCTGCGTGGGCATGACAGGTTCGGGCAAGACGGGCCTCTGCATCGGCCTGCTCGAAGAAGCCGCGATCGACGGCGTGCCGTCGATCATCATCGATCCCAAAGGCGACCTGACCAACCTGCTGCTGACCTTTCCCGATCTGTCGCCCGCCGATTTCCGGCCCTGGATCAACACCGACGATGCGCAGCGCAAGCAGATGTCGCCGGAGGAGTACGCCGCCAGGCAGGCCGAGACCTGGAAAGCGGGGCTGGAATCGTGGCAGCAGGGGGGCGAACGCATCCGCCGGTTGAAGGACGCCGCGGACTTTGTGATCTTCACGCCGGGCAGCAACTCGGGGCTCCCGCTCTCCATCATGAAGAGCTTCGACCCGCCTCCGCCCGAGGTCATGGATGATTCCGAGCTTCTGCACGAGCGGATCGAATCGACTGTGCAGGGCCTGATCAGCATGCTCGAGTTGCCGGTGACAGCGATGCAGGCGACCGCATATCTCGGCGCTCTGATCGAGCATTGGTGGGGGACCGGGGCCAAGCTCGATCTTCCGACGCTCGTGCGTCTGATCGCCGAGCCGCCGATCACCCGCGTGGGCGCGCTGGAACTCAACGAGTTTCTTCCGCCCCGCAAGCGGGCCGACCTCGCCGTCGCGCTCAACGCGTTGATTGCCTCACCTTCTTTCCGGCGCCTCGGGGACGGCGCACCCATCGATATCCAGTCGCTTCTTTACGCGAAAGACGGGAAGCCGCGCTGCGCGATCGTTTCGATCGCGCATCTGGGCGACAACGAGCGTCAGTTTGTCGTGTCGGTGCTTCTCAACGAAATGCTCGCATGGACGCGGCGGCAGTCGGG
>JAFEBN010000134.1 GCA_018242645.1 Planctomycetota bacterium
CGCGCCCGTGTTGTTGCCGAAGAAGAAGTACGTGCGGGTCGTCGTGATGTTGGTCTGGAACAGGTTCGTGCTCGTCAGCGGAGCCGTACCCGGCGTGCCAGGTTCAACAAACGCCGCCGCCAGCCACAGCGACGAGTCGCCCGCGGGCATCTCGACGCTGCTGGGCAGCAGGAAGAAGCCCGTGCGGGTCGTGAAGCCCGGGCAGATGTTCGTGTCGAAGCCCGTCACCGTCAGGGTGTAGTAGGGCGTCGCGCTCGGATCGATCATGCTCGTGCCCGTGCCGCTGAAGCCCGCGAACGTGGCTTCCGTCGGACGGTAGAACGAGAACCGCATGTCCCACGTCGCCGCCGAACCCGTCAGGCCGTAGGAATATTCCATGCCCGTGATCGTGCGGGTGCCCGAGTACGAAGAACCGTACGGGCCGGGGGTCAGGTTGATGTCCTCGAGGATGTACGAGCAGTTACCCAGCGAGAAGCCGTTGTGGGTGAACGAGCTCGACGACCCGTTGTAAATGATGATGTTGATCGCACGATCGCCGAACGTGCCGCTCGGCTGGTGCAGGAACGACTCCTTCTGGTCGACCAGCACCTTCTTCGGCGAGGAACGACCGATCGACTGATCGACTTCGTCCGCGTAAGCCACCGTGCACGCAGCACCGGCAGCGCCCAGGAGCATCAGGGCAAACTTCTTCCGATCCATTGAGACACCTCCAAAAAGGGTTTGCGCAAACCACACACAAAGCACAAACGAGACTCGTCCTTCACAGACATGAACCTGTCACGAGAGTTCTGCGCTCCACAAAGCACACACAGCCGTCGAGACCGCCTCTCGTCCGGCTACGGCTTCATAGCAACGACTCAGAATCTTCCAAAAAGGAATCTCCCTTCGAACTCCCCCGACAAGACCTGTCCGTCTCTGAACATACATCGAGGCCTAACCCCTGTCAATGCCATTTGTTGCACGGCCCGAAAAACAAAGGCTTTCCACAGACTTTCCACTTTTGCCCGCCGATCGAAAACACCTTTCGAAACTTCCTTCGGTCCGAGAACTTCGCCGCTCCGCCGCCAATCTCGCCGCTCCTCCACCTTCTCGCCCACATCGACCAGCCCCGACCCACACTCCAACACCTCCCTGAATTCCCAACGTCTTCTTCAAGTTATTGGGCCCGCGCGCACATGTCCCCAAACGCCCCTCTCATTGCTTGATCGCGCGCCAACGCCCCGGCCACCTCATTGTGTATTACATTATGTAAGTAGTGACGAGAACTACTGGTGCCCCGCCGTCACCCGGTAGCTCGCCCGCCCTTTCCCGTCCAACCCCGCGTGCTTCGACTCGTCCAGGTAAAACGTGTACGTCGCCGTCGTCACTTCCCCCATCCGCTCCCGGCGAACCGACCCGTCCAAAAACGTCAGGTTCCCGATCTGCACCCCGTGCCACCAGCCCGACCGCTTCGGCGTCTGCATCAGGTACTCGATCGGATACCGCCCCGCCAACATCACCCCGCTGTCCCCCAGCATCACCAGCCGCGACGGCGTCGTCACCACGTGCTGCGGCCCCTGCCACCAGATGAAGTTGCTCGCCTTGTCGTCTCCCTCTACTTCCAGCCCCATCCGCGCTCCCGCGCGGCAGTACAGCCAGTCATTCGCGTCGTAGCTCGTCCCAAGCTGCTCATACACCGTCGTCCCCGGCGCGCCCCCCACGCCCCCGCCCGCCGCAGGCCCCACCTTCACCCACAGATTCTGCCGGTCCGTAAAACTGTCAAAGCTCCCGTTGTCCAGCGGGCAGCAAAACACCCTCGCCTTGTCGCGAATCACCTGCGACCGCTCCACGTACGGATTCACCGGCCGCAACGGATCCGCCGCGGCCATCGGCGTCGTCCACGTCCCGTCCGGCTTCGAGCCGTACCAGTGCACCCCGCCCCACGACCACATCACGCTCGACATCAGCCCCGCCGGAGCCCCGGGCCGCGGATACCTCCCCGGCTCGATCCACTTCTCAATGTCCTTGCTCCGCGGCACGGGAAAAACACGGAAGTCGCCCACGTACATCTGCCACGCCGCGTTCAACTGCTTCAGATTCGACTGGCACACCATCTCGCGGGCCGATTTGCGGGCCATCCGCAGCCCCGGCACCAGCAACGACAGCAACACAGCGATCACGGCCAGCGCGACCAGCAGTTCAATCAGCGAAAAACCCCCTCGAGACCGCTGCATCGTCCGTACTCCTCACGGACTTCCCTCTCCGCACGTGCCCAGTATCGCACACGCGTCAAGTGACCACGGACCGGTCTTCCGACCGGTCCGTGGAGTGAGGAGGTGTCGCCGCGGCGAATGCTGGGGAGACTCGCTCAGGCGAACTCGGGATGGCTACTTCTTGTCGAGTTGCTTTTCCATCGCGTCCAGCCGCTTGTTCATCTTGTCAAGCTGCTCCGACAAACGGTCAAGCTTCTCGCTCACGTCCTGCCGCGGCATCGCCGCCGGCGCACTCGGTGTCGGCGTCAACTGCAGCCAGCCGTGCGGAACCTGGATGTTCTGGCCGTGCTCCTGCCACCACTTCATGCCGGTCACGCCCGCCTCGGCCGCCTGCTTCCGCGCTTCTTCGAGCTGCTTCATCGCGTCGCCCAGGGCCGCCGTCACCTGATCGCGCACCTGGTTCCAGTCCGTCGCGCTCAACTGCGACTTGAGCGCCTCGATCTGCGTCCGCACCTGCTTCTCGACGCCCTGCAGGATCTCTTCGATCTCCTGGGCATCGCCGTCCGAATCACGCGTCACCGTGGTCGTGACATTCAGCTTCGAAGCGTCAAACGCCTCGAGCGTCACGTTCACCGTCTGCGCTTTGCCCTCACGGAACAGCTTCAGCGCAAGCTGATCGCCCGGGTTCTTGGATTTCAGAATGCTCCGCAGCGCCTCCTCCCCCGCGAGCGCCTTGCCGTCGGCCTCGACAACCACGTCGCGAGCCTTCAGCCCCGCCTTCGCCGCCGGAAGCCCTTCCGTCACGCTCATCAGCATCACGCCGCCGCCGTCGGCGTCAATGTCCTCCAGCACCTCGGCGTCGGCGTCCGTCATCGTCACGCCGAGCATCACCTTCGGCGTGCCCCGCACCACGATCTTCGTCTGCGCACCGCCCGGCACCGGCGGAGGCGTCGGCGCACCGTTGAACGAGAACCGATGCACCCTGGGCACCGCCGGCGACGGAATCGTCTTCGTCACGTTGCCCGATTCATCCAGCAGTTCGATCTGGTTGCCCTTGATCCGATACTGCGACTTCTTCAGCTTCTCCCCGTTGCGCTGCACCGTGGTCTTGCCGTTCTCCGTGACCACCGTGATCGTGTCG
The DNA here is from genome assembly GCA_018242645.1 of Planctomycetota bacterium. Lineage (GTDB taxonomy): Bacteria > Planctomycetota > Phycisphaerae > Phycisphaerales > UBA1924 > JAFEBO01. The sequence continues at coordinate 3,334 of JAFEBN010000134.1, forward strand.
CCGCCGTCCACCACCGTCGACATGGAACGGGCATGACCGTTCGACTGCGCGGCCCCGCCCTGCTGATTGATCGGCTGCTCGAACGAGCCCCCGATTTCTTCTTCTTCATCCGGCGCCCGGCCCGCGGCCAGCGCCACCACGCCCGCAAGGCTCAGACCCACCAAACCAAACTTCTTCATCCACGTTTCCATAACAACTCCTTGGTCCTTTGCCCCAGACGATTTCGCTCTTTTTTTCCTCATCCGCATCCCGCCCCACCCGCTCACAGCGGCTTGCGGGGCTCGATCACCTTCACCGGCAGCGGCGTCTTGCGACCCGCATCATCCACCTGATAGCTGTTCACGCTCTCCACCCGCGCCCGCTCCACGATCTGGCGCAGATACACCACCTCGTACCCCTTCCCGTCCGCCGCCGGCGCCGATTCCAGCACCACAAACTCAGGCAACTGCCGGATCACCCGCCCCGCGTCCTTCCCCTTCGCCAGGTAACTGTCCAGCACCGCGTCCGGCGTCTGCTCTTCACTCGTCAGCGTCGGCCCCGCCGTGCTCGTCCCCGACTGATTCGTCCGAGGCACCACAAACATCGCCAGCGCCAGCACCGCCGCCGCCGCCCAACCCGCCCACTGAGGCACACGCAGCCGCCGCTCGCCCCACTCCTGCTTCGGCAGTTCCACCACATCCGCTACCGACACCGCCTCGCCCACAGCCTGATCCAGCAGCTGCTTGTCACGCTGCGCCTGCGCAAGCTCACGCCACAGCGACGGATCCCCCGCGCCCAGCATGTCCAGCTCCACCCAGTCGCCCGCACCAGCCACACCATCCACCACGCGGCTGATCAAAATGTCCTTTTCCGCCATGCTCATGCGATCTCCACAACCCTTCCCCCCACCCTTCCCCCCACGCCCCTGTTCCCCTCTTCGCTTTTCTTTGGCCCTTTCAAAAAGATGCTCCAACCCGCCACTCCCGTCACCACTTCCCCGCGCCCAACGTCCGCAAAACTCCCCGTTTTCAGCCCCTTTTCCCTCCGCCCTTACTTCCTTGCCTCCGCCATCTCCCGCAGCTGCTTCCGCCCCCGCGCAATCCGCGTCTCCACCGTTGTCTCCGGAATGCCCAGAATGTGCCCGATCTGCCGGTAACTCAGCCCCTGCACGCTCTTCAGCAGCAGCGGCTCGCGATAGCCGTCCGGCAACTGCTTCGCAAGCTCCAGCAACCGCGCCGCTTCTTCCCGCCGGGTCGGCGTCGCCTGCGGCAGCGGCTCGTTCTCACGCTCCACCCCGCCCTCACCCTCCGATGAATCCAGCGACCCATGCAGCCGCAACTTCCCGCGCCGCGCCGCCAGCCGCGCCACATTCGTCGCCACCGTCCGCAGCCACGGCTTGAGCAACGACACATCGCGGATCTCGTGCCCCTTGCTCACAAGCGTCGTCGCAACCTCCTGGAGCAAATCCTCCAGGTCCGCCCACCGCGGCTTGTGCATCAGCAGCAACGCCGCCACCCACCGCCGGTTGTCTTCCCACAACCGCTTCAGCTCTTCATGGTCATCCGCCGTCAAGCGCAGCGCGGGCGCTCCCCGAACCGGGGCGCCATCATCCGCACTGATGCGCTCATCACCCATATCCCGAAAAACCCGTCCTCACCCCCACCCCTCACCCCCCACCCGCGCCCCTCACCCCAGCGTTCTCCCGCCTGTCTTCCTTTGGCACTTTGGCCATTCGGTCCTCTGGCTCTTTCTCCAGATGCGCCCGCAAAGTTCTTCCGTCACCTCTTCTCTCCCAACCAGCACACAAACACGCCCTGAATAACTACCCTTAGCCGTGGACGAATCGGCCGAAACTCCCCCCGGACCTCTCCGCCCCGAAGATCGCCGCGCGATCATGGGCCGCGAAGCCCCCAGCGCCCTTCCTCCACCCGAAGACCGTTCCGAACCACCGGTCATCAAGAAAGGCATGGCCCGCCGCCCCCCCGCTGGCGTGATGTCACTCGGCGAGCACCTGGAAGAACTCCGCCGTCGCATGATCTACGCGATCTTCGGCATCGGCATCTTCTTCCTCGTCAGCCTCTATTTCGGCCCGACCGTCCTCAACTGGATCATCTGGCCCGTACAGCGCGCGCTGCGCGCCGAAGGTTTATCCCCCAGCATGCTCGCCACGGGCATGTTCGAGACCTTTTTCACCTACCTCAAGATCTCGACCGTCATCGCCATCCTGCTCGGCTTCCCCTGGATCCTCTGGCAGATCTGGCAGTTCATCGCCCCCGGACTCTACCGCTACGAGCGCCGCTTCGTCACCATGCTCATCCCGCTCAGCCTCGTGCTCGCGGTGCTCTCCACCATCTTCCTCTACTTCGTCGTCCTCCCCATCATGCTGCACTTCTTCGTGCACTTCGGCGCGACCGTCAGCCCCGAAAAGCCGCAGGTCGCGCCGCTCCCCGCCAACGTCTCGCTCTTCCAGATGCCCATCCTCGCCGCCGATCCGCCCAACCCCAAACCCGGCGACGCCTGGTTCAACTCCGAACTCAAAGAACTCCGCCTCGCGCTCCAGACTCCCGCCGGCGTCTCGGTCTACTCAACCTCGCTCTCCTCCTCCACCGGCATCGTGCTCCAGCCGCGCATCCGCGAATGGGTCGACACGCTGCTCGGCCTCGCGCTCGCCTTCGCCGCCGGCTTCCAGCTCCCCGTCGTCGTTCTCCTTCTCGGCTGGGTCGGCATCGTCACCCCCGCCTTCCTCTCGCGCTACCGCCGCCACGCGCTCTTCATCATCGCCGTCATCGCCGCCCTGCTCACACCCCCCGATCCCGTCAGCATGGCCGTGCTCATGGTCCCCCTCTACCTCCTCTACGAGTTCGGCATCATCATGCTCCGCCTCTTCCCCGCCTCCCGCCTCGCCCACGACCGCGACAAAGAACGCGACGGCGAACCCTCCGAAGCCTGACCCGCCATCGGCGGC
>JAFEBN010000135.1 GCA_018242645.1 Planctomycetota bacterium
AAATGTTGCGCGCGCGCAACATTTGAATCCGCTTCCCCCATTCCGGTGAAATGTTGCGCGCGCGCAACATTTGAATCCGCTTCCCCCATTCCGGTGAAATGTTGCGCGCGCGCAACATTTGAACCGTTCTTCCGATTCGCGACCGCCGCGATGGCCTCCCGGGCCGCTCGCACCTTGGCCGGGTCGATATCGCCCGTCTTCGTCGCCAGCGCCGCCGCCATCCGCACCGACCGGTACAGCGTGTGCCGCGAGACGTTCGCCGCCTCGCCAAGCGTGTTCAGAAACGCCCGCCAATGCCCGTGCCCAACCTGCGGCCGGAGCTGGATCAGCGCCGAGCCCAACCGCATCCGTGATTCCACCATCCTGGCCCGCACGGGACTCGCCACGTATTCCGCACGCGCATCGCGAGCCTGCCGCGCCAGCGTCAGAAACACCTCGCGCAGCCCCTCGAGCGAAGCAGCCTGGTGCCGCTCGCCCTGCCCGAGTTCAATCACGATGGATGCAGTTGCGACCATTTCAGCGGAACTCCGAGATCACGTTGTCAAAGGTGTCGCGGATCCCCGCCTGCCGTTCCGCGTCGCTCAGCGTGGCGCCGGCCGAGATGTGCCCGCGCTCGCTCGCGATGAACAGCCTGATGCGCATGCGCGCCTCGTTCAGCGTGAGCCCGTGCTCCGCCGCCAGCTCGGTGAGCGGCCGCTTCGCGTCGATCTTGGCGATGTGCAACTGCTCATCGCAGAGCGTGCGGCCCAGGTGAATCGCCCGCGCCGCCGTGAGCAGCCGCCGCAAACCAGCGTTCGGATCCGCCACTTCCGCGCAGCGCCGCAGCGGAACAACCTCGGTCCGCCGCCGCTCGCCGCCACTCACCACCGTGCCCTGCACGCACCGCTCGAGCACCGGAGTGAGGTCCGGTCCAATCGCAACAAGAGGAACCCTCATGCGTCAACCACCTTTCACTGAAGACGATTCACGCCGCGCGACCGACCGCGCACATTGCCCGCACGCACGCAACAGCCTTTTCCCACACCTGCTCCCGCACGCTCGTGTTGCCCACGCCGCCGCCGACGCCGCCGACGGCAGAGCCGACGACGGGGGCGGGTGCGAGGCGAGCGGATCGGGCGGCGGCGGCGGCGGCGGCGTAGGCGGCGGCGGCGGCGGCGGCGGCGGCGGCGGCGTAGGCGGCGTCGGCGGCGGCGGCGGCGGCGTAGGCGGCGTAGTCGGCGGCGGCGTCGGCGGCGGCGGCTCGACGGGAATCGCGAATGGCGTAAAGCTCATCGCGCACCTTCCGCGCGGCAAACACCGCGGCGGGCCGATCAGCCCACCCATCGAGCTTCACCGATTCGATCGATTTCGCTTGGTCTTCAAACCCGCACACGCGGTACGCGAGCGGAAGAATCTCATGGAACACCGCGCGGGTCGCGATCATCGCACGTTCTTTCGCGTGCTCGGGATCTTCACGCCAGACGCCATCGACCTGAACGGCCGTATTGATCGGCAGGTTCCAGATCGGTGCGATGAGCCGCTTGCGAGTCGAATCGTCCGGGATCGAGTCGTTCAGCCTGATGCAGAAGCGGCGGATCGTCTCCGCCACCGACTCGGGCCGATCGGAAAACTTATCGCTGGTCGCCAGGGTGATCATGCCCATCCAGCACGCGCACTTCTTCCCGTCGCCCAGTCCCGAGCACAGGCGAAGACCGGGCATCTCAAGGGCCGGAGCGGCAAGGCAAGCGTTCATTCGTAAAACTCCAGAGCTCGCCCATCACACCACCACACGCGGCAGATGAACGGCTGACCGAGCGAAGCGGCCAGAGCGGTTTTCACCGGAATGGCCGCCGTTCGAGGAGAGAGGGAAGACTTCATCAACGTAGCATGCAATTGGCAACCAGTCAAGATGACACGCCTTGGCATCGGCATGCTGTTGCAAAGTTCGTGAGTAGTTGTGGATAACTTTGGGGGAATATTCCCGCGTGGAGATTTCTTCCCTCGTCGCGCGTCTTCGCCGGGAACGCGGCCTGACGCAACAAGATCTCGCCAATGCGATCGGTCGCCACATGCGCAGCGTGGCCCGACTCGAAACCGATGGCCGCGCGTGGTCTCAAAATACTGCCCTTGCAGCATTTAGAGTGTTGAATCGCCCTCGGATGACGCCCGAGGAAGCCTACTTCTACCTTGACCATTTTGGCTTGTCGCGCGGTCACTACGAAGCCGAGCCTGCCCCCGCCCCCCCTCCCGCGCAAGCGCCGCGGAATGCAGGTGGAGACATCGCCGCCGCCCTCGAGGCTTTTTCTCTGCTGCTCGATCGACACGGCACCGCCAGGGCGACCGAGCTGCTCCGCGCACTGCTGGAAGATCCGGCCCCCGAGCGGATCCTGCGAATCGGCCCGCGCCCCAGCCCAACCGTCCCCGGCGCCATCGAGGAAACCACCGTCATCGAACGCCGCCTGAAGTCACCCGCCGCCATCAAGCGCGCCACCAAAGACGCCCGCCGCCAGTCGAAGTAACCGCCACGTCGCTGCCGCTCGCCAGGGAACTTCCAATTCCCCCGAATTCCCACCCCACCCACCCCCAATCAACCAATTTCCCACCCCACGCATCAAACCCGCGACGCAAAGCGGGCCGGAAAATCGCCTAACGGAGTCAGTACCTACCCCGGGGGTGGTGGTAGGGTGCCCCCAGACCGCGAAACCTCATCGCTTTTGACCCGCCAACCGGGGGCGGGGCGAGCCGCACGCCACACACGAGCTGCAGCCGTCCGCAGCCGCTCCACCCCACGCTTCAGCACATCGATGCACCCGCACCCGCCGAACTGCTTCATCGCATCGCGCCAGCCAAACCGATAGCCGCGCAAGCGAATCCGCGCGAGGTACGCAACCCGCTTGGGCCAAGGGAAGCCGCGCCACGCCACGCCGCACCAACGAAAATACCCGCGGCTGTCCGGCTGCAGCCCCGACCACTGGCACGCCAGCGCGTCGAGCCTGGTGAGCGTCACGTTGTCGCACGCGTTGCACATCATCCCACCAGCAGCTTTCCACCCGCGTCGATCGGGTCTTCATCCGGGTCCACCGCCGGCAGCGGGTCCGACCCCGCCGACTGCGGCACATCCACGCTCGCGCACACACTCCCCGCGTTCGCGCATCCCGTGAGCAACCCGCACACCGCAAACGCCACCGAGCCATACATCCGCGCCGTCGACGTGATGACCGGCCCACCAAAGTCCCCGCTCGCCCGGCACGTCACCTGCGTGCTCACGTCAAAGTCCAGCCTGATGCCCACCGTGCACAGTCCCTCCTGCAGCAGCGTCGGCGTCACGCTCCCCGACCAGCCGAACGAATCGATCGCCGCCGTCACCTGCCCGTTCCACAGAAACGCCCTGAACGCACAGCCGAGCGTCGTGCGCGCATCGGGCGCCGTCTCCACGCCCGCCGTCGCCGTGATCAGCACGCCGATCTTGTCCTGGCTTGCGATAGCCCGGTTCAGCCACATCGTGTCGGTGAAGTCGCCCTGCAGGTAGTTTGGCACAAGCTGCACGCTCGCGCCGAGCGAGCTCGCCGCCTGGTCCACGCCGCCCGTGGCGTTGTAGCTGCGCCAGCCCCACGAGAGAAACGCCGTGGTCTTCAGCTCGCATCCGAGCCCCTGCGCAAACACCTCGGGCCCGTACGTCTGGCTCCCGCCCGCGCTGTCCGACGACACCACCGTGCCTTTGCAGATCGAATTCACGCCGAGCCTGGTCGACACCGTGTAGTTCGACCAGCCCTTGAGCGTCACCGGCACCTGCGCCGTCGGAAATTTCCACTCGCAGCGCCGACCCGCCGCGCAGCAGGGCCCGAGCTGCCCGCCGCACCCGCACTCCGGGCACACGTCGCCGCTGGTCACCAGCGCCGACCCGTCGGCCGCGAGCATGACCTCGCCCTGGGCGCTCAGAAACAGTCCGTCCATGGTGCAATATCCAAAGAGCCAAAGGGCCAAAGGGCCAAATCGCTTCGCGTCCCTGTCCTTCTTCACCCTCTCCGCTTATTCGGCTCGCGTCCCAGCCGCGTGAGCCCGCTGTAGGTAAACGTCACGCCCGTGGCCGGCTCGATGACCAGCACATCGGGCCCGATCTCGCCGCTGCTGATGGTCAGGTTGTAGTTGAGCCCGCTCGCGTCGATCACCCCGCTGTACGCCTTCAGAAATCCGTGGCTCGCCACGCTGCCAAGCTTGTACGTCCCGCCCTCCACGGTCACGTCGCCGGCCGCGGCCGACACCTCATCCACCACAAACTCGCCGCTCGCCACCTTCGCCGCCGTGAAGCTCCGCTCGCTGCGGATGCGCGCGTTGCCGCGCACGTCGACCAGGTCCACGCCCAGGGCGCTCTTCACCAGCGTGCCGCGCACGTCGCCGCTGAAGTAGAAGTTGCCGGCATCTACCGAGTCGCCCACGAGCACGTTCCCGCGCGAGCCGCGGAACTCCGGCGCGACCATCTCCATCAGCTCGAGCCACGCCGAGCCCTTCTCCGGGTCCCACAAAATCTTGTCGATCGTGCCCGACCCCGAGCTGCTCGAGATCTTCAGCCGGTCCCCGCCGAATTCGAGCTTCATCAGCGCCGCCTGGATGTTCAGGTACGCGTCCTTGAAGTTTCCGCGGAACGTCCGCGTCATGTGCAGCAGCGCCAGGTCCACCGCGGGCTTGCTGACGTTGGCCGAGAAGTTCGTCTCGAACCGGTCGAGGATGATCGTGTCGCCGGTCGCGGGCGGCGTGCCGCCGCCGAGCGCCACATTCAGGTCGGTCGAGTCAACGGTGTTGCGAAACGTGGTGGGCATGGGAAAAGCTCCAAAGGGCCAAAGGGCCAAATTGCCAAAGAAACGGGCGAACAGGGGGAACGGGTGGGGAGGTGAGCAGGTGGGGAGGTGAACAGGGGAACAGGAGAACAGGGGAACAGGTGACGCAAGCGAGAGGCTTTTCACCTCTTCACCTCTTCCCCTCTTCACCTCTTCCGTCTTTCCCCACCCCTTGATGCCTCGATGCCTTGATGCCTCGATGCCTTCTTCCTCAGTTATTCACTTCCGGCAGCCCGGGCATGCTGACCGGGCCCTCGCGCAGGTTCGGCGTCGTGAACACGTCGTTCTCGGCCTCGAAGCTCACGGTCACCGCAAGGTACGCGTTCTCGGTGGTGCCGCTGATCACCAGCGCCAGCGACTGGCAGCCCGAGATCTCGCTCTCGCTGAGAAACACCGCCGCGCCGCCGGGCGCGATGCTCTTGCCAGCGCCGATGTCGACCAGCTCGGTCCCGACGCGCTTCTTCACGTACACCGTCTTGTTCGCCCACGTGCCGCCCACCGCGATCGCGCTCACGCTCGCCGCGCGGGCCCCGCCCAGGTCCACGTCGATGACGTGATCCGACACGCGGTTCAGGTTGATCGGACCGAACTCAACCGGCGTGCGTCGCAGGGTGGCCATGGGAAAGCTCCAAAGCTCAAATCGCAAATCGCAAATAAGACCAGGGGAACAGGTGAGCAGGTGAGGAGGTGAACAGGTGAACAGGGGAACAGGTGAACAGGGGAACAGGGGCCGCAAGCGAGAAGTTTTTCACCTCTTCACCTCTTCACCTCTTCACCTGTTCCTGCTTTTCTCCCGCCACGATCAGCCGTTCCCGTTCCCCGCACTCCGCCGTCACGCGTCTTCCCGCCGGCACGATGAAGCACCGCACGCCGTGCCGGAGCGCTCCGCTCTCGCCGATCACGCAGCACGCGAGCCGGCAGGATTCAGAGATGACGATGGATTCCCCGCGCCGCAAATTTGCAGTCCGCACGCACACCTCCGCCCCGTGTTTGTCCCGCGTGCCTTTTTCCCTTCACATGTTCTTAAAAAAGCGCGCACCGGTTCGGGGTGGTTCACTCTTTTTTCATCTGCCTGTTCTTCCCCTCGATGCCTCGATGCCTTCCCCACCCTCGATGCCTCGATGCCTTCCCCACCCTCGATGCCTCGATGCCTTCCCCAC
>JAFEBN010000136.1 GCA_018242645.1 Planctomycetota bacterium
GGAGCAGGCGGCGCGGCTGGGCATCGGGGACCGGGTGCACCTCACGGGGCCGATCTTCGGGCGGGGCAAGTACGACGCGATGGTTGACTGCGCGTGTTTCTGCCTGCCGAGCGGGCACGAGGCGTTCAGCGTTGCGATTGCGGAGGCGATGGCCTGCCGCGCCGCGGTCGTCATCAGCCCCGAGTGCCATCTGCCCGAAGCGGAAGAAGAGGGAGCCGGCCTCGTCGCCGAACGCAATGCCGGGGCGCTCGGCGCGGCACTGGACAGAATTCTCGCCGATGCTCCGGCCCGGCGCGCCATGGGCGACCGCGCCCGCAAGCTCGTCGAGGAGCGGTTCACCTGGACAAGGGTCGCCGAAGCGCTCGTTGGCGCGTACGGCAAGTGTTGAAGAAGGGAAACCGGTCGTCCCGAATCCGATTATGCTTCCCCGCAAGGATTCCCGGTGAAACGCGAGGCCATCGAGGCCCTTGCGCGAGTGTTGAACGAGGCCCACGTTCCCTTTGTGGTCGTCGGTGGACTCGCGGTGGTGGCACACGGATATGGGCGCAGCACGCAAGACCTCAATGTGGGCGCGCGAAGCCGCGCGGGGCGACAAGAACGCCCGCCCCGATACGGACTCGCCCGCTCATCCGCCGCAGTGAGCGCACGGGGCCCCCTCAACGCGTTCGCGTGATCGATTTACTCCCGCTCGCGACGATCACCGATTCCGCCGGCTCTGACCGGGGATCGATCCCGCGCTGTCCGTCTCGATCACGATCCCGCTGAACACCTGCACAAAGTCGGTGACAGGCATTGTCAGCTTGCCGCCGGTGATCGCGTACCCATTGGTGATCGACGGCGCACCCTTGGGCGAGAAATTCCCGCTGTCCACCATCCACAGCGTGATGTTCTTCGCGTCCATCGACAGCACCGTCGCGCAGACAAACGGGGGGATGCCCGGCGGCAGCGACACCAGCTTCGCCGGCCCCTTGGTGTTGGCGCCCATCATGGTGTTGTTGTCGCCCCGCGCGACCACCACTCGTTTCTTCGTCAGAGCTTGGCCGACCGGCTGCACCAGCGATGTCGCCAGCCCTTCCGGATTTCCCAAGGGCTGATAGTCGAACTGCTGGCCGTTCCGTCCGCCCGTCGCGGCGCGGAAATACATCACCGTGCTCTGTCGACCGGTGAGCAGCGTGATGTAATCCTGGACGATGTGGAACAAGTTCTCGAAGGTCGCGGTTTTTCCGTTGAACGTCGCCTGCGGGAAGCGCTCCGCGTTGAATGCGTCCAGCCCGCACTCGACCGTTCGCGCCCACGCATTGCCAAACGTGGAGCACGACGCGCCCTGCGCGATCGTCACGGGATCGATCTCGACCGACCACAGCGGCGTCTCAATCTTTGTTTTTCCCCCGCCCACCCCGGCGCTCACCATCCCCTGCGCCGCCTGCGGCTGCTGCGTGACCAGCCCGGCGAGGACCACCGGGAAGACGCGGCTGCCGTAATAGTGGATTCCGAGCGTGGAGATATCGGTGGGCACGCCCGCGCCCTTGGCTTCGTCCCAGTTCATCACGCGCCACCACACGACGGTGAAGGCCTGTTGCCAGTTGGGCAGGAGCCAGTCATCACCCGGTTCGCGCCCGCGCTCGCGTTTGGAGGTCAGCCGGATGTCCTCCTTGATGGTGGGTACGTCGACACGCTTGACCACGTAGAACTTGTCGCGTGCGACGCACTTCACCGTGGCCGCCGCGGCCGCATCCTCTCCCTTCAGCTTCGGATCTGTCAGAACTTCTTCGATCTCTGCCGGAGAGAGCAGGCCGTTCTTGTCTTTGTCCCACGCCTTGAAGTTCCGCTGCAGCACCGTCACAAAGTCGGGCGCCTTCCTCCAGTCCTTTTCGGGCTGAGCAAGTACAGTCGTCGCCGCTGCCGCCGCGCACACCACCGCAAAGGTCGTCTTCATGCCAACACGATAACAAGCCCTCCCGCGCCACGCGATGCGATTCAAGCATCAGGCAGGCCCGAAGCAACACCTATCACCCGCATTTCCCATCTCGCCTGCGCAGCGCCAGGCCGCCGCCCGACGCCAAGCGCAAAGCCCAAAGGGAACCACGCGCCCAACCGTGCAATCCGCTCCTTGTCCCTTCTGCCTCTTTCTACTTGTCTTTCCTCCACCCGCCCTCCAACTCTCGTCCCGACTGCATCGGCTCGGCCACGCTGCCCCGCGTGCGCGGCCCGGCCGGCGGCTCCTCGAACGCCGCCTTGTAATTGCTGTGTCCGGCCTGCTTCTCGATGCGCCCCGGCGCCAGCCCGTGCATAAACACGGCGCGCTTCCCCGCGGCGCCCACGATCACCTCGTCCCGGGGCGATTCGGCCAGGTCAAAAATCGCGTCGATCACTTCCTGCGGGTCGTACACCGGCTCCGGGGGCACGGTCACGTGCCCGGTGTAATTGGCCGCGTGCTCGAAGAACGGCGTGTCCATCGCCGAAGGCAGCACCGTGCAGGCGTGCACGTTCCGGGGCCCCGTCTCGCGCAGCTCCTGGCGGATCGCGGCGGTGAGCCCGACCACGCCGTGCTTGGCCGCCGAATAGGTCGCAAGAAAGGCGAGCGGCACTTTGCCCACTTCCGACGCGACATTGATCAGCGTGCCGGAACCCTGCACCGCGAACTGCTGGAGCGCGAAGGTAACTCCCGAAGATCGTGCCGAGCAAATCCGTCGTGACGACCTTCACCTGGTCTTCCAGCGGAATGTCCTGAAACCGCCCGTACGCGCCGACACCCGCGTTGTTGATCCACACATCGATCCGGCCGAACCGCAGCGCCTCCTGCGCGAGAAACTCCATCGCGACCTTGTTGCTCACGTCCGTCTCGACCGCCGCGGCCTTCACTCCTCGCCCTTCGCACTCCCGCGCCAGTTCATCGAGCAGATCCTTGCGCCGCGCCGCAAGCACGAGCGACGCTCCGGCCTCGGCAAACTTCCGTGCTACCCCCTTCCCGAACCCGCTCGAAGCCCCCGTAACGACAACAACTTTGCCAGCATGGATGCGATTGGCCATATGGAGGCAAGGAACGGCGTCGGGGCTGAGGGTGGGGTGAAGCAGAGCTAAAGCCGCAACGTGTTTGAGGACCGTATTATCGGTCCTGTGACGCATATTGAACTGCAGGTTTCAAATGTAACTGCAGGTTTCAAATTAAACCTGCAGTTGAACGATACAATGGAGGTATGCCCGACGGCCAGATCCAGTACCAGCCTCGCAAGGGTGTCGACGCCCGATTCCGGGACACTTTCATCGAAGTGAAAGTCGGCATCGACGCGATGCGGACGCTCCGGGGTTCCTTGTTCCGGCTTGCGGAAATCGTGGCCGCGGAGCCGGGCACGAGCGGCATTCTGCTGCTGACCGATTCCGTCGTCACCGAGCAGCGGCTGCTGGCGGAGTGGGAGATCAGCACGAGGGTCATCCGCGAAGAACTCTGGAAGCGCCTTTCGATCTGCCTCATCACACACGACGGCGAGTTCCGCGGCGTGCCGCGACCGCCAAAGTCGGAAATGCATAACGTCCTGCGGGAAGTCGCGAAGCACGAATCAAGTCACCTGATCGAACACGGTGTTCGCAACGACTTTGCATTTGTCGTTCAGAAAGTGCTGCTCCACAATCTGTTCGCAAGCGCCCGGGCGATGACGGTGGGCGAAATCGCGATGAAGGCGGGCTGCTCATTCCCGACGGCGGCCCAGGTCGTACGAAATCTCGGGAGTCTGATCGAGCGCACTTCTGACCGGCGCGTTCGATTGAAGTACTTCCCGCGCGACAGGTTCGATCGATTGGCCGCAAGATCCGAGAGCGCCCGAGCGACGATCCGATTTGCGGATATGTCCGGCCAGCCGCGGTCCCCCGAATCGTTGGTCAAGAAGCTGGAAAAGCTCCGCCCGCCGAATGTCGCAATCGGTGGCGTGCTCGGCGCACGCCATTACCTCGAATCGCTCGACCTGGTCGGCACGCCCCGGTTGGACTTGTCGGTGCACGCACCGCACGGCACGCTCAACCTCGACTTTGTGAGCGACCTGGATCCGGCCCTGCGACGCGTGAGCGATCCGCAAACTCCTGCCCTGCTCGCGATCCATGCGGTCCGCCAGAATGATTCACTCTTCACCAAGCGTCAAAAAGGATTATTCTGGGCAGACGAGGTCGAGTGCCTGCTCGATCTCCAAGAGGGCGGGTTGCAAGCTCAGACCGGAGAGTTCTTCGATTGGCTCGCGCGTCGAGCTAAAGGGTATAGCCGTGGCTGAAGAAGTCTCGCCATCCAAAGTGTTGAAGCAGGTTGGGGGCGCCGTTCCCGAAGGCATCAGACCCAACATCATCATCATCGGCAGTGTTGCCGCGGCATACTGGCTGTTCCGAGGCAAGCAGTCCTACGGGGTACGCACCAAGGACATCGATAGCGTGATCTCGCCCCGCGTCGAAGCGGTGGACAAGGGACGGGCGATCGCGGAAAAGTTGCTCGGCGAAGGGTGGACGCCTCGTACCGAAGGAGACTTCGGGAAGCCGGGGGACGCCAGCACGCCAGTCAAACAATTGCCGGCACTTCGTTTGTGGCCCCCGCATTCGAAAGACTGGTTCTTCGAACTCCTAACGGAGCCCGCGGGTGACGATCAGGCCGAACGAGTGTTCACTCGGTTTGTTGTGAACGGAACAGACCACTACGGGCTACCCAGCTTTCGATATACCGGTGTCGCAACCTTCGAGGCGGGAGAAACGGAGTTCGGAATTCGCTGTGCGATCCCGGAGATGATGGCGCTGGCAAACTTGCTCGAGCACCCGGAGATCAAACCGGACAGAGTAAAGGGAACCGACATCAAGCGCAGCAATAAGGACTTGGGCCGAGTTCTAGCGATCGCTCGCTTAAGTGTTGAAAGACAGATTGAAATTTGGACCGAGCGGTGGCGCCGGGCGCTCGAAGCGCGCTTTCCCGAAAGGCGGCAAGAATTGGCGGCGAGAGCGGGCAACGGTCTGCGTGAATTGATTGACAGCCCGGGAGACTTGCAACAGGCGGCGGATACATGCAACGCGGGCCTGCTCGCTCAAAGTCCGGTCACTGCGGATCAACTCGGACAAACCGCGCGGCGCGTTCTGGTGCTTCTTCAGCAGATTGCTGTGAAACCCTCGAGTCGATGAATACGGAGGCGAAATTGGAGAGATCGAGGTTGACAGCAGGGCGTGACGGTGAACGTCGAGATGAGCATGACGGGCCAGCGCGTTTGCAACCGAAACACGGGACGCGCGCAGTGACAGGGCTTTTACACACCCTCCACCCTCCCCCGATCCCCGCGTCCGACTTTGTCGGCATGACCGAACCAAAATCCTTCGAAGCCGTTGCGCACGCGTGCCATGAGTGCCAGGACTTCTGCCTGCGCTGCATCGTCCATTGTCTGCGCCGCGGCGGAGTGCACGCCTCGCTGGAGCACCAGACCGCGATGATGGATTGCGCCGCGATCTGCGGGCTGCTCCACAACTTTCTCCATCGCCAGTCGCCCCACGCGCAGCACCTGTGCATCGAGTGCGCGGAGATATGCAACGCGTGCGCCGACTCATGCTCCAGGATGGGCGTTGGCGACGAGATGATGACCAACTGCGCGAAGATGTGCCGCATGTGCGGCGACGCTTGCACGCAGCTCAAGCCCTAGGACATCTCTTCGAGGGATTTGCCCTTGGTTTCCCGGACGAGATAGAACACGAAGATGCCCGAGAGCAGCGCGGCGCCGGCGTAGAGCCCGTAGGCGGATGCCAGTCCGGCGCCGGCGAGCAAGGGCGGGAAGGTCACGGTGACCGCGAAGTTGGCGAGCCAGTTGGAAGCGCCGGAGACCGCGAGCGCGGCGCCGC
>JAFEBN010000137.1 GCA_018242645.1 Planctomycetota bacterium
CGGAACTCTTCGGCGAGGAAGTCGATGATGCGCTGATCCCAGTCGTCGCCGCCCAGGTGGGTGTCGCCGTTGGTGCTCAGCACTTCGAAGACGCCGTCGCCGATGTCGAGCACCGACACGTCGAACGTGCCGCCGCCCAGGTCGAAGACCGCGATCTTCTGGTTCTTCTTGCCCTTATCGAGGCCGTAGGCAAGTGCCGCGGCCGTGGGCTCGTTGATGATGCGTTCGACCTTAAGGCCGGCGATCTCGCCCGCGTCCTTGGTGGCCTGACGCTGCGCATCGTTGAAGTAGGCCGGCACGGTGATCACCGCGCGGTCCACCTTTTCGCCCAGGTAGTCCTCCGCGGTCTTCTTCAGATCCTGGAGGATGAAGGCGCTGATCTGCTGAGGCGTGAACTCGCCCTGGTTGACCTTGACCTTCACAAAGTCGTCGGGCCCGCCCACGAGCGTGTAGGGAACCTTGGACTCTTCATTGCCCGACTTGCCGTAGGACGAGTCGGCCCCGCCCGAGACTTCGGCGCGCCGGCGTCCCATGAACCGCTTGATCGAGAAGATCGTGTTCTTGGGGTTGGTCACCTGCTGGTGCTTGGCCGGCTGGCCCACCAGGCGCTCGCCCTTGTCCGTGAATGCCACGACCGAGGGGGTGATGCGGTTGCCCGAGCTATTAATGAGCACCTTGGGCTGGGTGCCTTCCATGACGGCAACGCACGAGTTCGTGGTGCCGAGGTCGATTCCGATGATTTTGGACATAGTTACTCCTTCCGTTTCCTGACGGAGTTCGTAGGGCAACCGGCGTGCCAGTTTGGTTTTGTACCACGCCCGCGTGAGCAGGCGGTGAAAACGTCGATCCAAGGCCCCCACCGCCCTTTTTGGCTTTCCAAGGGCCTTGTTGGCGACCCTTCCGCGGCCGGGCTGCCATACTGACACCCCCATGGCCGCGAACGATCCCAACCTCGGCTTGAAGCACCGGCGGGTCATCGCCCGGTCGCTCGGGGTGCCGGAGGCGGCGTTCGGACTGCTCGAGCAGTTCTTCGAGCCGATTGACGCCCTGGGGAGTCAGCCCGATCGCGTGGTGGAGATGTTGAAAGCGGGCGGGGTCGGGAAAAACGCCCGTGTGCTCGACTTGGGCTGCGGAAAGGGTGTCATCGCTCTACGGGCGGCCAAGGTGTTGCGGTGTGCCTGCGTCGGTGTCGATGCGTTTTCGGGGTTTCTGCGTACGGCGCGGCATCGAGCCGCGCAGCTGGGTGTCGCCGAGCGATGCCGCTTCCGAGTCGGCCTGGCCCAGGATGTGAAGGGAACTTTCGACGCGGTGGTGTGTCTGAATGTCTTTCCGATCGAACGGGCGATCCCGCTGGTCCGTCAACGCACGAAGATCGGAGGCGTCTACATCGTGGATGACGCAGTCCTGGTGGGAAAGGGAACCGGCGCCCCGCGCGCGGCGGATGTGCGGGCGTGGATCGGGGAACTTGGCGATCGCGTGCTTCGCGAGCGCGTCGAGACGGCCTCGGATGTCCGTCGGCGCGAGCACGCGAATTTCCGAGCGATCGAGGCCGGCGTGCGGCAGATCACTGAACGCACGGCGCGAGAGCGGAAACTGCTGCGGGCGTGCTTGGCGCAGAAACGGGCCGCGATTCGGATGCTTCAGGGACCGCTTCGGCCGGCCTGCTGGCTGGTGGAACGGGGACACTAGGAAAAACGCCGCAATACGCTTGACCAATGTCGAAGCCGGACAGTCGACAGACCGAGTTCCAGGGATCACCGACGCAGGACGCGTCGGCGACGCCGTCGGCCGGTGCTCATCCGGTGAATCCCGACTCACCCACCATCGATCAGGCGGTTTCGCCGGCGGTGCTTCACACGGGATGGCTCGCCCCGGGCGACCAGGTCGGGCCGTACAAGATCGTGCGGGTGATCGGCGAAGGCGGATTCGGCGTGGTGTACGAAGCGACGCAAGAAGTTCCGCTCCGGCGGACCGTGGCGCTCAAGGTGCTCAAGCCGGGCATGGACACGCGCGAGATCATCACGCGGTTCGAGGCGGAGCGGCAAGCGCTGGCGCTGCTCGACCACCCGGGGATTGCCAAGATCCTGGACGCCGGAGTGACGGCCAACGGGCGCCCGTTCTTTGCGATGGAACTGGTTCGGGGCGTGCCGATCACGCGGTTTTGCGATGATGCTCGCCTCGATGTCACCGATCGCGTGCGGCTCATGATGGATGTGTGCGATGCGGTCCAGCACGCCCACCAGCGCGGGATCATCCATCGCGACCTCAAGCCCTCGAACATCCTGGTGGATCGGGAGTCGGGCGGAGACGCAGGGGCGGCACGCGCTCGCATCATCGATTTCGGCATCGCGAAAGCCACGACGCCCGGTGTGCAGCGGGCACAAACGCTGGAAGGACACTTCCTTGGGACCCCGGAGTACATGAGCCCGGAGCAGGCGGGCACCGCCGGGGTCGATGCCGACGTCCGTTCCGACGTGTATTCGCTGGGCGTCACGCTGTACGAGCTGCTCACCGGCTTCCTGCCCATCGAACCGCCCACGCGCGGAGCCGCTCTCGACATGCTGCGGCTGGTGCGCGAAGCCGAGCCGGTGCGTGCCTCAAGCCGGTTCGGACGAACGGCGACAGGGGCGATGCTGGCGATCGCGGAGCGCCGGCGCGAGCGGCCGGCAGCGCTGGCGAAGCTGCTCCGGGGCGAGCTCGACTGGATCCTGCTCAAGAGCCTGGAGAAGGACCGCGACCGCCGGTACGCCTCCGCGCGCGAGCTCGGCCTCGATCTGGATCGGGCGCTCACGGGGCAACCGGTGCTGGCGGGGCCCCCGAGCACGCTCTACCGGGCGCGCAAGTTCGCCCGGCGGCATCGGATCGCCCTGAGCGCGGCGGTTTTCGTGGTGCTTGCGCTCGTCGCCGGCTTGGCGCTAGCGAGCTACGGACTGATCCAGGCACGCGATCAGCGTGACATCGCGGTGCTGGAGCGCGAAAACAGCGACCGCGCCGCGATCGCGGCCAAGCACGCCAAGGAAGAAGCGGATCGCCAGGCGGAAGCGGCGGTCAAAGCGGAAAAGCAGGCACAGCAAGAGGCACAGACCGCGCTGGCGGTGCGTTCCTTCCTGCAGGAGATGATCGCGGCCGGCGACCCGGAAAAAGGCGCGACGCCGGACATGACGGTGCGGAAGGTCATCGACCAGGCGGCGGCACGCCTGGATGCCGGTTCGCTCAAAGACCAGCCCCAGGTCGAAGCGGAAGTGCGCCAGACGCTGTGCGACGCGTACCTGAGCCTTGGATTGCTGGAGCAGGCCGAGCCCCAGATCCGCCGAACGCTGGAACTGCGAAAGACGACCGACGGTGTCGGGAGCGTGCCCTACCTCGAGGCGGTGAACAGCCTGGCGTTCCTCCTCGATGACGAGGGGAAGTACGAAGAAGCAGAGAAGAACTACCGCGAGGTCGTGGACACGCTGGAAAAAGTGCGCGAGAAAGAACCGTTCAACCTCGCGACGTCGAAGAACAACCTCGCCTCGCTTATGCGGCGGCAGGCGCGATACGCGGAGGCCGAAGCCCTCTGGCGCGATGCGCTCAAACTGGGCCGATCAGTGCCGGGCGTGGAATTCCCGACGCTGGCCCAGACGATGGATAACTTGGCGCTCTGCCTGCGGAACCAGCGGAAATATGACGAGGCGGAAGCGCTGTGCCGCGAAGCGCTGGAACTGATGCAGAAGACCGAGGGCGCGAGCCCGAGCGTGGCGCGGAGCCTGTCGAACCTGGGCTCGGTGCTCCAGGACAAGCGGCGATACGAAGAAGCCGAGCCGCTCTTCCGCGAATCGCTGGAGATGCAGAAGCGGTTTTTCGCGAGCCCGCACCGGGAGATCGTGACCTCGCTCAACAACCTGGGCATCCTGTACGTCGATTCGGGGCGATTGGACAAAGCGGTGCCCCTGCTGGAAGAGGCGCTGCGGGAGTGCATCGGCGCGATGGGCGCCGAAAATCCGGAGACGACTTTTTCCCGCATGAATCTCGGGCTTTGCCTGTTTTCGCTGGGCGATCTCGCCCGAGCGGACGAAGTGCTCACGCAGGCGGCCAAGGAGTCGCGGACGAATATCGGAGCCAGGAGCGCCACCACGGGGCGGGTGCTTTTCGGGCTCGGAGACCTGCGGGTGGAGCAGGGAAAGCTCGAAGAAGCCGAGCGCAACCTGCGCGACTCGATCGCGTCGTACCGACTGGTGTTCGGCGACGATGATGTGCAGGCGAGCGGCTCGATGATCGCGCTGTCGGATGCCTTGGTACTCCAAGGGCGCGGGGCGGATGCCGCCGCGGCCGCGCGGGAAGCGCGGGCGGCGCGGCTCAAGCGCTTCACGGCGGATGACTGGCAGATCGCTCAAGCGGATGGAGCACTCGGGAGCGCGCTGACGCTGATGGGCGAAGAGGCCGAGGGCCTCAAACTGATGGAGGCGTCGGTCAAAGCGCTCGAAAGCGGGCGGGGCGTGCCGCAGGCGGCGATCAGGCGTGGGTATCAGCGATTGGCGTGGTATCACCAGCGACAGGGCGATGAGGCGAGCGCGAAGCAGGCGTTGGCATCTGCTTCGAAATACCTGCCGGCCGGGCGATAGGCTTGGAACGATGAGCGAGCCTCGCACGCTTCCCTGGGATCAGGCACCCATGCTGCTGCTGCAGCATCTCCGCACGCGGGGGTCGGACGTGGGCGTGATCGGAATCACCGGCCCGGTGGGCGCGGGCAAGTCGTACCTCACCAAGCGCCTGTGCGAGCTTGGCGGCGTGCACCTCGCGACCGACGATTACCTTCCCGATTACGACAAGGTGCGGTATGAAGACCGCGACGACCCGGCGCAGGCCGATACCCCACTGCTGATCGAGAACCTCTCGACGCTCCGCTCCGCGGGCGTGGCTCGCGTGCCCAACTGGTCTTTCCAGACGCACTCGCGGGTCGGGTATCGGGAGGTGGCGCCGGCGCCCGTCGTCATTGTCGAGGGCATCCACGCGCTGCACGAGCAGATCGTGCCCCACCTTGATGTCTGCGTGTTTGTTGATGCGCCTGCAAGCGTGCGCTGGCAGCGCTGGGAGTATCTCGAGGTCACGGGGCAGCGGGGCTGGGGCGTGGAGGTCGCGCGGGCGTTTTTCAAATCGGTGGCGGAGCCGACGTTTGAAAAGCTGGCGCCGGTGTACCGATCGCGGGCGCACTTCGTGGTACGGAATGATGCGGGCGTGCCGCGGGCGTGATGGGACGCGCGGGAAGATTTTCGACTCTGCGTTCCCGGAGATTCGCGTCAGAAAATATGAAGACGCCGTCCCGCCCGGGGGCGGCGGATACCCTCGCCTTCTTCCATGAGTCGATCGGCGACAACGCGGGTTGCAACAGTCGTGCCTCCGAGCACGGGGGCAGGGATCGCGCTGATCCTGACCTCGCTTGTCTGCTGGACGACCATCCCGCTGTTTCTGCGGCATTTCAAGGACCTGATCGATCCGTGGAGCGCCAACGGGTGGCGGTACGGATTTTCGGCGTTGATGTGGCTGCCGGTGCTGCTGCTGGCTGCACGGCGCGGCAATGTGCCGCGCCAGATGTGGCGGGCCGCGATCGTGCCCAGCCTGTTCAACACCGGCGCGCAGGTATGTTTCGGAATCGCACCCTACTACGTCGAACCCGGGTTGATGACGTTCAGCCTGCGGCTGCAGATCATCTTCGTGACGGTGGGCGCGGCGCTGATGTTCCCGAGCGAGCGGGCCATCATCCGCAAGCCGGGCTTCATCGCGGGAATCGCCATGGTGGCCCTGGGCACGCTGCTGACCATCTGGCTGCGCCCGGGCGGATTGGGCGCGGGCACGGCGCT
>JAFEBN010000138.1 GCA_018242645.1 Planctomycetota bacterium
GTCGGGGTTCACACCGCGTCGCCGGGCACGAATTTCTGCGCGTAACTCTGGAAGTCGTCGTGAAGGATCTTCATGGACGGGTTCAGCATCATCTTGCGGAAGCTGTTCTCCGCGGCGATGACCTTGAACCGCTTGACCCAGGAATCGAAGTACTCGTCCGACAACTGTCCCTGCTCGTGGCTGTACCAGGCGATCTCGAACAGCGAGAGCTGCATGAGGTTGAAGAAGTAGTACCGAATCTCTTCCTCACCCTGGAGATTTCGCACGTCGTCGGTGTACACGTTGGCGAGCTTTGGATCTTCGACCCGCATGCGGCGCAGCGACATCTGCAGCTCGACCAGCTTGGTGAAGTTGGCGACGTGCTGGGCCTTGCGGGCGTAATAAAACTGGAACGCCGCGAAGATCAGGCCCCCGGCGATCGAAAGGGAGGAGATCGTCTGGAGCACGATGGCGGCGATCTGGAGCGACGAGTTCATGCCGATTCTTGCGGGGTGGGCGGAAAAAGCCATGCGGCTCCGACCGAGGCTCGCCGCCGGTGCGCGGTTATCAAAGCGGAATTCCCGCTAGATTTTCCGCTCGGGATGTGGCACACTGCCTCGGGGCGTTTGCGCCCTTTCGTACGCAAGTCCGGGAATAGCATCGATTTGGAACAGTCGCCAGGGGACATGTCGCACGCCTCGCACGAGCGGGTCCGGGAAATCGCCCGGAAGGTGGCGGCTGCGCCCGTGGGCGAGCGGCGCGAAGTGCTTGATCGCGCGTGCGAAGGCGATCGGGTCCTGCGTTCGCGTGTCGAGATGATGCTTCTGCGGCAGGACAACGTCCAGACCATCGCGGAGTTGCCGGAGTCGCCCCCGCCCGAAGCGCTCGCGACGCCGGGTCGCATCGGCCATTACGCGATCACGCGCATTTTGGGCGAAGGCGGCATGGGCGTGGTCTATCTCGCCGAGCAGGACCGCCCGCGCCGGACGGTCGCGCTCAAGGTCATCCGCCCGGGCCTGCTCACGCCCAAGATGCTCCGGCGTTTCGAGCTCGAATCCGAGACGCTCGCGAAGCTGCAGCACCCGGGGATTGCCTCGATCTTCGAGGCCGCCACCCACGAGTCCGCCTACGGCCCGCAGCCCTACTTTGCGATGGAGCTGGTCGAGGGCAAGCCGCTCACGCTGTACGCGTTTGAAAACAAGCTCGATCTTGAGCAGCGGCTCGAGCTGTTCCGCAAAGTCTGCGACGCTGTGCAACACGCCCACCAGAAGGGCGTGGTCCATCGCGACCTCAAGCCGAGCAACATCCTGGTCACGGCCTCGGGCCAGCCCAAGATTCTCGACTTCGGCATTGCTCGCGCCACCGACAATTCCGCCGGCCCGCCGGGGGCCACGCTCCGCACCGAAGCCGGCACGCTTGTGGGCACGCTGCCCTACATGAGCCCCGAGCAGGTGCACGATCCCTCCAGCGTGGACGTCCGCTCCGACGTGTACACGCTGGGCGTGATCCTCTTTGAGCTTCTCACGGGCAAGCTTCCGCACGCGCTCGACACGCAGACCCTCCCCGAAGCCGTCCGCATCATCGCCGAGGCCGAGGCACCATCGCTGCGTGCGATCGACCGTTCGATGCCCTCTGACGTCGCGACCATCACGGCCAAGGCGATGGAGAAGGACCGGACGCGTCGGTACCAGAGCGCATCCGACCTCGGCGCCGACATCGGGCGCTACCTGAACAACGAGCCGATCCTGGCTCGCCCGCCCAGCCGCGCGTACCGCATCCGGAAGTTCGTGCGTCGCAACCGCGCGCTCGTCGCGGGCGTCTCGCTCGCGTTCCTTGCGCTGGTGGGGGGTGTGATCGGCACGACCTGGCAGGCCGCGGAAGCGACCCGGGGCCGGCAGCTCGCGGAGCAGCGCGGCAAGGAACTCGAAATCCAGAAGCAGATCGCGGAGCGGGAGGCGGCCACCGCCAAGGCGACGAATGAGTTCCTAAACGGCATGCTCGCCGCGGCGAGCCCCGAGAGCGAGTCCAGCGGCGAGCTCACGGTTCGCGAAGTGCTGGACCTGGCTGCGGCGCGGCTGGCCTCAACCGAGGTCCAGCCCCGCGTGGAAATCCCGCTTCGTTCGACGCTTTCCAACACCTACCGAGCGCTTGGCCGGACAGACGATGCGCTGCGCGAAGCCAAGCGCTGCCTGGACCTGGCCCGCGAAAACATGGGCGAGAACTCGGTGGACGAACTCGAAGCCCGGCGAACGTACGCGGTCATCCTCGCCGAGAACGGCGAATCCGACGAGGCCGAGAAGCTCACCCGTGCCGCCATCCTGGTTTACGAGAAAGACCCGGCGAAGTACGACCGGGAGCTCGCGCAGGCCCGGTGTGAACTCGGTCGCTACCTGATCGATCGCGGGATGGCGGCGGACGGCGCGGAGGAGCTGCGGCGGGGCATCGAAGGCCTGAAGAAGCACGTCGATTTCAAGGATCGGAACCTGCAGACGGCGATGCACAACTATGGCGCCGCGCTCGACGCCGCGGGCAGGCCACAGGAAGCCGAGAAGGCGCTGCGCGAGGCGCTTGCCATCTGCGAGAAGCAGTTTGGATCGGACCATGCGGCGACCGCGTATGAGCTCAACACGCTGGCGAACATGCTCCAGCGCTCCGGGCGGAACGATGAGGCGATTGCGATCCACCAGCGGACGCTTGCGATCCGCCAGAAGCGACTGCCCCCGGGCCATCCCAGCATTCTCACGTCCATGGCGAACCTGGCGACGTGCTATGTCGCCGTGGGCCGATACGACGAGGCGATCACCAGCCTGCGCGAGACCATCGAACTCCAGAAGAAGACGCTTGGTCCGTCGCACCCCAAGACGCTTTCGTCGATGAACAACCTGGCCTTCGCGCTCGAGGACACGGGCAAGATCGAAGAGGCCCAGGCGACCATGCGGAAGGTCGTGGAGCTGCAGCGGGTGAACGGCTTTGCCGATCCCGAGTCCTGGGGCCAGCTCAACAACCTCGCGAGCCTGCTGGTGAAACTCAACCGTGCCGCCGAGGCTGAGAAGCTCTACCGGGAGCTGTTTGCGGCGGCGGAGGGCAAGCTTCCGGCGGATCACATCGTCCGGGCCATTTACCGCAACAATTTCGGCGAGTGCCTGCTGGTCGAGGGCAAGCTCGACGAGGCCAAAGTGGAGCTGGATGAGAGCGACAGGGTCATCCGGGCCTTTTTCAAGCCCGAGCACCCCCGCGTGAAAAAATCGCAAGATCGGATCGAAAAGCTGGTTCGTGCGTCCAATGAAAAGGCGGCCTCCACGCCCGCTTCTGCGGCAAAGTAGCCCTCGGCTGAATCCCGGGCGGGCTTTCTCCGTACAAGGCTCACATGATCCGACTGCAACCGGGCAACTACTTCGGCCAGACGACGCAGGTCCGCCACTTCGGCGACTTCCGCATCACCGCGACCCGGTATGCGCCCGGCACCTTTCTCCCCACGCACTGCCACGAGCAGGCGTATCTCCTGGTTTCGCTCCGGGGCGCGACCATCGAGAGCGCCATGCACCGCGACCACGTCTGCAGCCGCGGGTGGGTGGTGCTCAACCAGGCCGGGGAGTCGCATTGCGACAAGATTTCGGACCAGGGGGCCGAGGCGCTGAACATCGAGTTGCCCGCGGCGTTTGTGGCGCAGTTCGGCCGGCGGCTGGCCGAGTGTCCGGTCCAGTACCGGCACGCGGGGGGCGCGCTCCCCGCGGTCGGCTGCCTGCAGATCGCGATGCGGTCGAGCGACCCGCTCTCGCGGCTGGCGGTTGAAGAGTCGGTCACGACGATCGTGGACTACCTGACCGACGGCGCCGCCTCGGACCGGGTGACGGGTGCGGAATCTCTGCAGGCGGTTGAGCAGATCATCCGCGACCGCAACGGGCTGACGCCCAGCCTGGACAGCCTCGCGGCACACGCGGGCGTGCACCCGGCGCATCTCTGCCGCCAGTTTCGCCGGACGCGTGGGCGCACGATGACGGAGTTTGCGGCGAGCGTGCGGGCGGACCGCGCGCTGGAGCGGGTGATGTCGACGGACCAGCCGCTGAGCCAGATCAGCGTGGAGTGCGGGTTTTCCGATCAGGCGCACATGACCCGCATGTTCCGGCGGTTTTTCGAGACCACGCCGGGGCGGCTCCGGCGCGAAGCACGCTAGCGCAAAGCCCGTTCAAGACGGGGCGTGTCCGTTCGATCATCTTTCTCCGGGCGTACTGCGCTCTCGGCACCGGGAGGGCGCCGGGAGATGAACGATGCGCGGACTTGCGATCTTGGCGTTGATGTGCGGGGCGGTTCATTCGACGTTGGCTTCGCCCCCGCCCACGGCGCCGCGTGCCGGGGAATTGCTGCGGGCGAGGAAGTATGCCGAGTCGGTCAAGGAATACGAGGCGTATCTCAAGGCCAACCGCTTCGACGGTTCGGCCTGGTCCAACTACGCGTACGCCCAGCACATGGCGGGGGATCTGCCGGGCTCGATTGCTTCCGGCAAGCGGGCGCTCGAGCTGGGGTTCCGTCCGGAGAATGAGTCGTACAACATCGCCTGCGCGTATGCGCTGATGGGCAAGTCGGACGAGGCGCTGCAGTGGCTGGAGAAGGCGCTCGACGCCCGGTACGCGGACCAGGACACGCTCGCGCAGGACGATGATCTGAACTCGCTGCGCAACGACCCGCGCTTCATCGCGCTCACGGGCCTGAACCCGCCGGAGGAAAGCGATCCGGCGAAGCGATGGGCGTGGGACCTCGACTTTCTTGCGAGGCGGATGAAGCAGATGCATTGGAACCTGTACGCCAACGTGTCCAAGGAGAAGTTTCTCGGCGAGATCGAGTCGTTGAAAAAGGCCGCGGCGGGCGGATTGAGCGAAGACCGCCTGCGGGCGCGGTTGTCGCGCGTGCTCGCGATGGTGGGCGACGGGCACACGACACTGGCGGCGTACGCCGAGGGCGAGAAATCGCTGAATCGCATTCCGCTGCACCTGTGGACGTTTCCCGACGGCGTGCACGTCATCGGCGCGCCGGAGCAGTACAAGGAACTGGTCGGCGCCTCGGTGGTCGGAATCGGCACGATGAAGACCGAAGAAGCGGCGGCGGCGCTGCGGCAGTTCTGCTCGGTCGATAACGATATGGGCTATCTGTATTCGGTGCCGGCCCGCATGGTGCAGCCGGCGGCGCTGCAGGAGATCGGCGCGACGGGCGAGGGGGGCGAGATCGAGTACCGCTTCCGCTTTGCGGGCGGGGACGAGAAGTCGGTGAAGCTCGCGCCGGTTGCGATGCCCCGCGACGGCTTCGGGAAGGCGCGGCTGTTTCGCGCTGGTTACACCTACGCCAACGCGAGCGCGTCGGCGCCGGCGCCGCTGTATCA
Source organism: Planctomycetota bacterium (assembly GCA_018242645.1). Lineage (GTDB taxonomy): Bacteria > Planctomycetota > Phycisphaerae > Phycisphaerales > UBA1924 > JAFEBO01. The sequence goes on from JAFEBN010000138.1 coordinate 5,354, forward strand.
GCAGGAGCCGGAAAAGCCGCTGACGTTGAGATATCTCGACGACCTGCGGGCGGTGTATTTCGGATTCCAGGGCGTTTCGGGCAATCCGGATGCGCCCTTTCAGCACGTGATCGGCGAACTCAACGGCCTCATCGCGGAGAAGTCGCCGGAGTATCTCATCGTCGACATGCGGCTCAACGGCGGGGGCAACACCGGGCTGGTCGCGCCGTTCATCGAGTCGGTGATCCGCAATACGAAGCTCAATCAGCGGGGAAAGCTGTTTGTCATCATCGGGCGCAACACGTTCTCTGCCGCCCAGAACACGGTGAACCTGCTTGAGAAGTTCACCAACGCGACGTTTGTGGGCGAGCCGACGGGTTCACGCCCGCAGTTTGTGGGCGAGAGCACGTACATCATCATGCCGTAC
>JAFEBN010000139.1 GCA_018242645.1 Planctomycetota bacterium
CATCGCCGCAAAGTCATCTCAGGAAGAAGCAGCGGCTCGCGCGCAGGAGCGATCGCTCGAAATGAGAATCAACTGTTCAAGTGACCTGGGCCCGACGCTCAACGCACACGCGTGAATCCGCGGCGGGCGGGGGTAGGGTGCCAATAACCTGCTTCACTCGGCTCCACTCGAAGCCACCCCATGCGTCGCGCTTTTCCCTCGGTTTTAAGAGGTCGGTGTGCCCTTGCCACTGCCGCTTCCTCCAAACCGACTGATTCTCTATGGGCTCCGGGAAATCGTGCAATTTGACGATTGGCTGCGGCAGAGGCGGGCGAAATCCGCTTGAACCGGGGGGGCGTGGAAGTAGACTGGAATCTGCGCGTCCGCGCGGGAGTGACTATGCGGAATCTGATGCGTGTCGTTTGCTCAGCAATGGTGTCTGTTGTTGCCGGGGGCGCATTCGCTCAAAGCACCGCGGTGATTCCGCTGAACGCGGTATCGCTGGCGGGGGACAACGGGAACGCGATCCCGCTCGGGGATTATCTGACGGGCACGTTCCAGACGATGTACGACGCGGATCAGCTCGCGGCGATTCCGGTGGGGAGCACGATCACGGGCATCCGGCTTCGGCTGTACAACGGGGCTTCGACAAACTTTCCGGAAGTGGCGCGAACACTGCCTCAATACGACATCCGGCTGGCGCAGGCGGCGACGGCGACGTCTGGTATGTCGAACACGTTTGCAAGCAACATGATCAACCCGGTGCTGGTTCGGAGCGGGTCGTTCAACATCGCCGCGGGCGCGTATCCCGGCGGTGCGGCGACGGGCACGACTCCGGAGGGATGGGGACCGTTGATCCCGTTCACGACGCCGTACCTGTATGTCGGCGGCGGTCTGACGGTGGAGTTCCGCGCGCAGATGCCAGGCGCGGCGATCCTGTTCTTTGCGGATTCGGTGCGCCAGCCAAACAAAACGGCATATCTCTCAGCGGGTTCATCGACCGCGACGACGGGGGGCGGCGTGCAGCAATGGAACGGGCTCGCGATGCAGCTGACGTTCACGCCTCCAATTCCGGATCTGGCAAAGGGCGTGACGAAGGTGATCGTGGCGGAGCGGGTTCGGACCACCAGCGACGGGTTTGGCAATGGGGTGCTGACGTGGACTTCCGGTTACACGCAGCAGGCGGTGGCGGGCGCGAGCCAGCTCGACACGATCGGGCCGGGATCGGACTTTGTGGGGCTTTCCTGGAGGCTGTGGAAGGATGCGGCGGCGGCATGGCCCGCGGCGATCGCGAACTTTTCGTCGTATGACATCCAGCTCTCGCGGTCGCTGAATCCGCCCGGCTCGCTGTCACCCACGGTCGCTTCGAACGCAGGACCGGATGCCGTCACGGTGCGCTCGGGAGCACTGAGTTTCGGGATCGGCGCGTTCCAGTCACGCGGGTCGGAGGCGGTTTCCCCCTTCGGACCGGAAGTGGGATTCGCGACGCCGTATCAGTACCGGGAGGGTGCTCTGCTGTCGGTGTTCCGTCATTCCGGACAGGCGAGCGGATCCCCCGGATTCCTGGACGCGATTGATTCCGACTCGGACATCGACGCGATGCAGGCGCCGACGGCCTCGACCGCGACGACGCCGTCCGGGTCCTCCGTCTTGACCACGCGATACAGCGTGGATGCGGGGACGATTTCGCCTCTGAGCCAGCTCGCTCCTGCGAACGGATATCTCGGCGACAACGTGCCGAACGTTCTGCAGACGGTTCTTTCGGCGTCGGAGCTGCGCTATATCCCGGTCGGGAGCGTGATCGACTCGCTGTGGTTCCGCATGCGGTCGTCGGGCGCGTCGGGGCCGGCCGCGCCGATCTCGGCGACGGACTTTGAGCTGAGCCTGAGTTCGGCGACAGCGCAGCCGAGCGGGATGAACGCGACGTTTGCGAACAACGAGGGCGCGGACAAGATTCTGGTGTACGACGGAGGTTTGGTGATACCCGCGAACGTGTTCCCGGCGGGCTCGAGCGGCAACTTCGGCAAGATGGTGCAGTTCCAGAAGAGCTTTGTGTACAAGGGCGGTCCGCTGTGCGTCACGATCCGCCATAAAGGGATGTCGGCCGGGCTGGAGAATCTCGAGGCCGTGTTCGGGTCGGGAGCGACGAACCGGACGACCTACTCCTACACGATCGGCGCGGGTTCGGGGACTTTCTTCGCCTCAGGGTACACGGGCATGGCGATGAAGCTTGGATACATCCCGTCGGTCATGACGCCCAATAGCCTGGCCACGACCGAGGGATCGTCGGCTTGGAACTTGCCGTTCATGACGAACTACGCGGTGCAGACGATTATCCCGGCGAGCCAATTGCGAACGGTGACGGTGGGATCGGCGATCACCGGAATGAGCCTGCGTTCGGACGGTTTCAGCAGCGGCCCTTTTCCGACGGCCGACACCACGCTGCCGCGCTTTGATGTCTCGCTTGCGCCAGCGGCACGGGCGCCGCTCTCGATCAGCGCGACGTTTGCAAACAACATCGGTCCGGGCGGAGTGCAGGTTCGCTCCGGGCCGATGACCGTTCCGGCGAACGCGTATCCGAATGGCTTGCCGGCCGAGAACGCGTGGTACGTGCCTTTCTCACGCGCCTACGTGTACGAGGGCGGCGATTTGTGCGTCACGATCCGCGGGCAGGGCGCTCTTGGCGCCAGCATTGTGTTCTTCGACGGGGAGTCCGCGGATGCGCTTTCGACGGGCGCTTCGATTTATGACTACTCCAGCGCCGACGCAGCTTCCGGTAGCCGGTGGGGGCCCTTGGCGATCCGGCTCGCGTTCACGCCCCGCGCGTTCTGCCCGTGGGATCTGAACAACGACGGCGTGGTCGACGACGGAGACTTTCCGACCTTCCTGAACGCGTACAACATTCTCGACTGCACGGACGGCTCGATGCCGTTGGGTTGCCCGGCGGACTTCAATTTCGACCGAGTGGTGGACGACGCGGACTTTGTGATTTTCCTGGGGGCGTACAACACGCTGCTGTGTCCGTAGGGCCGGTGCCGAACCCCGGTTCTGACAGGAAATTGACGCCGATTCGCAGATTTCGGCGTTTTTGGAATGCGCGCCCGCCCCGTACCACGTGAGTGGGGAGAGGGAACGCGCGCAGCCAGTCGTCCTGGGGCCCGTTGTGTCTCTCGACAAAGCACGGTCGGAGAATGAACGGCTCACGCCCGTCTCCTCCTCCTTTGTCTCGGGTTTCGCGTGCGCGAAGCAGCTTCCCTGCTGGTGTGGCGAACGCGAGTTGGTCGGAATGAATCGGGGAATCTCTATGAACTCTTTCCGTCGTTCGGCGATCCTGTCCCTGTCTCTACTCGCCGGCGTAAGCAGCAGCGAAGTTTGGGCAAGACCCGGACTGGTCAACGGGTCCTTCGAACTGCCCGCGGCAGCGCCCGGCGGCTTTGTCAACGGGTCGATCAACGGATGGTCGGGACCGACGGGCCAGGTTTTCTGGTACGGCGTGGCGGCGCAGTCGGCGCTCCCGCCGCTGATCGATGGCTCACAGGCCGCGTTTGTCAATAACTTCGGCACCGGAAGCGGTATACCGAGCAGTCACGCGATCGCCCAGCAGCTCGACGACGTGCTCGAGCCCAACACCTTCTACACGTTCTCCGCCTTCATGGGATGGCGAAACGACAATGCCGAATCCCTCGGCACCATCGAGATCTGGGCCGGCGGCACCGTCTCCCAGGGCGACGTCATCGGCGGGACGATGCTCGTTTCAAAGAGCGTCTCACTCACCAAAGGCCAGTTCATTCCGGCTTCGGTGACGTGCCTCACGCATCAGCCTTGGGATCTCGTGGGCCAGAAACTCTCGGTCCGCCTCGTCGGAAGACCCAAGACAAATACGTTCGCGCAGACCAACTTCGACGCGGCAAAGTTCTACCGCGCTCAACTGCGGACCTGCCCCGGCGACCTCAACGGCGACACTTTCGTTGATGATGCCGACTTCGTGATTTTTCTAAATGGATACAACGATCTTCTCTGTCCCGAGGTGCCCATCACCTGTATCGCCGACCTCAACGCCGACACCGTGATCGACGACACCGATTTCAGCATGTTCGTTCCTTACTACGACTCACTGCTGTGCCCGGTGATCCAGCCGAACCTGGGTTACGTCTCGCAGAACCGCAGCGTGCACGCCGGTGGATGCCCCGCCTCGGACGCTTCGGCACCCGACTTTGGACCGTTCAACACCTCGGTCAGCGCCGGTTGCTCCCTCGGTCCGCCCCCCGGCCTCTTTGCCGGTTCCAACATGTCGCAGAATTCAACGCTCGCCCCGACAACGATCTCCGTCACGAACAGCGGAAGCGCCGGACAGAATCGCTACGGCTCGGTCTCCTCGAGCGCCACGTTCTCCGTCACCTTTGATGTGCCGTATCAGGGTGTGATCGACTTCCCAACCTTCTCCGGATTCTCCGGTCCGGGCGGGAGCGGGGGACTCACAGGACCGGGAGTGAACATCACGTTCGACAATCAGTTCCTGGCCCCGGCACCGGTCTTGGTCCAGGCGGGCCGCTACACGCTGACCAGCAATGCGTCTTCGCCGGTGGGCTTCCCGGGTGGCGTCAACACTTCCGTCACGATGCGGATCCAGGGAACCCCCTGAGCCGGAGCATGCGCTGCGGCGACGCGCCGCCATCGTTCATTACATGCAGAAGCAAACCAGGGCAGCCCGACGCGAGTGCGTCGGCCTGCCCTTTTTGTTGGTGGAGAAGATCGTGCAACCCCGAGTGCGAGTTCGCTCATTTCTTGTCGACGCTTGGCGGCGGTGGAGACGCATCAAACGTCGCCCTCCACTCCGCCGCCTTTCCCGCATGTCCCTTCCCCGGCTCACTCTTCTCCCACGCCACGTACAGATCCACCAGCGCCTGCTCACAGGCCTTCGTGTCCTTGTGCGTCGCTCCGCGCACCTTCACGGCTCGCGCCTGCGCTTCAATCAACGTCCCTTCCGCGCTCGCGAACTGGCCCACCCCCGCCCGCGCCTTCCCCAAATTCAAGAGATACCGGTGCAGCCGCGCCGTTCCGTCCAGCGTCTTCCGCGCCGCGTCTTGTCCCGGCGCCATCACGCTCACAGCCTCGCCATACTTCTTCTGCGCGATCAGCAATCCGCCCAGACTATTCACCGAAATCATCGTGTCCAGGCTCTCATACCCGAAGATCTTCAACTGCTTCTCGAGCGCCTCGCGACAGAGCGGTTCGGCCTCCTCCAGTTTCCCCTGCGCCTGCAGCAAGACCTCCAATTCGCTCATCGCCACCAGGGTCTGCGGGTGATCCTGCCCGAGCAGTTTTCTTCGGCGCTCCAGCGTCTCGCGCATCAGGGGCTCGGCCTCCGCCAGCTTGCCCTGCGCCTTCAGCGCAGTCGCGAGGTTGCCCATCGAGGCGAGCGTGTCCTGATGATCATTCCCATGCGCCTCGCGATTCAGTTCGAGCGCCTCGCGTCCGAACTTCTCGGCCTCTTCGAACTTCCCCTGCTCGTTCTTCAGCGTACCCATCGCACCCAGCATGTTTATCATCACCTGGTTGGGCTCATCCTTCAGGCCGCGGCTGCGCTCGAGCGCTTCCTTGTAATACGGCTCCGCCTCCGCCGCCTT
>JAFEBN010000013.1 GCA_018242645.1 Planctomycetota bacterium
CGCACGCTTCCGGCAGGTTCGCGCGGATCAACGCCTCGACTACAGCGGGCGGTACCGAGTTACCGATCCGCGCGACCTGGTTCGACTGCGTACCCGTGAGCACGTACGAATCCGGGAAGCCCTGGCACCGTGCCAGCTCGCGGGGAGTCAGCATCCGCAGCCCGATGTCCGCGATGATGTATTGACCGCCCTCCACTCCCTTGGACGCCGGCACGTTCACCACCACGCCCTGCTGCCCGTCTTCGAGCTCGACCGTCACGAGCCCGAGCCGATCGCGAGCCGTCAGCGTGTGCGCGGGCGACTCGACCGCTTGGCCGTGCTGGTCGTTGCCGTACCACTTCGTGAGGAACGCCGCGACAAGACCCGGGCGGTTCTGGGCTGTCTGCGCTGGCGCAGGCGATTCAACGTCGCCGCCGTTGCCGTTGTTGCTGCCCCTGAACTGCGTCAGCGTGGCGGTAGCGAGCCAGTTGTGGTCTTTGGCAGTAATCGTCGGAAGCGGATCAGTGATCGGCTTTCCGACCATCCCGCCGTACGCCTGCTTAAGAAACGGAGCAGCTAGGCAGGCTTGAGGATCTCGCGAATGACTTTCGCCTCCGGCGGATCCGCCGAAGTCACTTCGCAGAGATACGTTGCAAAGATCGGATCCTGATCCTTTGTTGCCAGTGGCAAGCGTCGATCTCTCTCGATCAACACCTGGAACCGCGTCTCGCTTTGCCAGTGTGGAGGGAGAACGGTCGCAAACTTCCGGTCTCCATTCGGAAAGTCGATTGCGAACTGCTTTGGTTCGGTTGGCTGCATTGCCGCCAGCGTACCGCGCCAACATCGCCGACACCAGAGCGTGCTTGCCCGTCGCGACCACAGTCCCGATCGGCTTCTCGATGTCGAGCGCCCGCGGAGTCTGACCGTCTCTCTCGGAGTATCCGGTCTGCACCAGCGTCGGCGAGACCAGATACTCGCACCGCGACGCCGTCAGCGTGTTCATCGGCTCATCCGCTGGACGCGACCGATCGACCTGACCGCCGTGATTCACCGGCATGAGCGTCGGCGTCACCAGCCCAAACCGATTCTCGGTGACCACAGTCCCGAGCGGTTCGTCAACCCCCTTGGAGTGCAGATCGGCCGCACCCTTCTCGCCGTTGTAGCGCACGATGAACGGTCGCGGGTTGTTCAGGACGTACCTGATGATTCCCAGCGCGATCCGCCTCAGGGTTTTCTCCGCGAGCGGGCGCTTGCGGTCGAAGATCGACGGGCACGGGATCGACCAGTCGATGCAGGATGCCGCGGTGCGGTATCGCTTGAGGCCGCCACTATCTTGACTCGGTCGATCTCGAAGCGGCTGATCATCAGCCATCGCACTCCGTTTCGAGCTTCCCACATCCCGCTCGCGAGTACTTCTGTTTTTATTTGCCGCGCCCGCTGAAGAGAATCCGCGAGCACTTCGCATCCCTTCAGGCCCGCGTGTATCTGCACAATGTGCTGCCCCATGCGTCTTCTCCGGCCACACGATCGGTCGGCCATCGCACCGAGCGATCAGGAACAAGCGACGGCGATGCGTCGGCGCGCCGTAGTCGGCGGCGTTCAAGACTCTCCATTCCACCTCGTACCCGAGGTTCCGCAGCGTCGAGACGAACCGCTTGAACGTCTGCGACTTTCGCAGCGGGCATGGGCGGTTCTCGGGAGTCAGCGGGCCCCAGTCCTGGAACTCCCGCACGTTCTCGAGCATGATGACACGCGGCTTCACCCGCTTCGCCCACCGAACCGCGACCCACGCCAGACCGCGGATCTTCTTCTCCACCGGCTTGGCGCCCTTGGCCCTGCTGAAGTGTTTGCAGTCGGGGCTGAACCAGGCCAGCCGCACGGGCCGACCCGCCGCGAGCTCGACCGGATCGACAGCCCACACGCTCTCGCACAGGTGCCTCGTGTGCGGGTGATTCGCGCGGTGCATCGCGATCGCGGCTTCATCGTGGTTGATCGCGATGTCGAACGCCTTGCCCGTCGCCAGTTCAAAGCCCATGCCAACCCCGCCGCCGCCGGCAAAGTTGTCCACGTCGATCTCTTCGAACAGACCAGCCGCCAGCCCGGCCCCGCGCCGAACCCCCACACGCGCCGGCCTCTGCAGCGCCGAAACCGGTGCAACACACGCCACGCTCACGCCGCACCTCCAGCCAAAAGTGAGGGCGCGTCGACGGCCGCGCCCTCGCTGTGTTGCACGCCGTCTTGCGACGCCGTGTCGGTGCAGAGCTGGCCGCGCTTGGCTTTTCGCGCCGTCACGCGCTTGCCGGATCGCTCCGGCTCCCGGTTTCCCCGCGGCTCCCCGGGCAGCACACCCTCAGATGCACCGATCCTCATGGTGGGTAGATTGAAAAGCCCGCCCTCGGTCAGGCTCGGGCCGTTGATGAGCAGCACCTCCGGCGCTTCGACCGCGCCGCCTTCGTCCCGCATCCCCTGATTCACCAGGGCTTTGGTCATGGTGCAATCCACCACCGTCCATCCGGGGTAGAGCTCGCGCAGCCGCGGATCGGCGTAGTAGCTCACCACGACCCGCGTGCGGGTGAATCGCCCGAGGCTCTTTGCCAGACGGATGTGATCGGCGTCTTCGAAATCGTGAACGTACTTCGCGCCCTTCACGAGATACGGCGGATCGGCATAGATCGCCACCCCTTCCGCGTCTTCGATCCTGTCACACAAGCCGATCCCGCATTCGGAGAGGATCGTCAGATTCCGCATGCGCCGCCGCCACGCCGGGATCGACTCCACCGCGCTCTGCCATCGCTTCGCAGCGTGTCCGCCGTTCTTCGTAAACCGACGCGAGAAACCCTGGTTGAACGAATGCGTGCCGGCAACGCCGTTGCGTCCAAGCCAGCTCGCGATGAAGTAATCAAACGCCCGGTCTTCGTCGATTTCGCTCCCTGCGGCGGACCGCTCGTATTCCCTCACGCGCTGCGCCGCTTCGTTCAGCAGAATGTGCGATGCAAGCGTTCGGCGCAGCCGCCGGTACAGCCGCGGCCCGTGCTGCTCGTGCTGAACGCACCGGGCCATGTTCACCAGATCGCCGTTCAGGTCGTTCACCGTCTCCATCGGGCATTCGCTCTTGGCCAGTGTGACGGCCATGCTGCCGCAGAAAGGCTCCCAATACGCCGAGTGCCGCCCCAACTCCGCGACGATCCTCGGCGCCAGCGTCCGCTTCCCGCCGAACCACGGCGCCAACGCTCCGATCTTCATTTCAGCCACTTCGCTCACTGCTTTCCTCTTCACTCGATGCCCCGATGCCCTGATGCCTCGATGCCTGGATGCCTTCGCACACTGCCAGCGCTCCCCGCGCGTACGCCCTGCCCGGTAGCTGAGAACAGGCAAGGCCGAGCTTTCGAAGATCTGGCTCTTGTGGCCTTGGCCACCCGCCGACGCCGGATCAACGTGCGCGGAGAAGCACCCACGTGGTGGTGTGGGGGGTGGGGGGTGGTGGGGGTGCCCCTCCGCGCGCGTTGATCAGCGGAAGCAATGCGAATCGCGGCGTGTCGCGTTCCGCCGCGCAATCTGCTCGCGGCGCCGCCGCACCTGGCGAGACTCGGGGCCGGTCGGCAGATGCTCCGCCCCGGGCCGCCAGCAGCTCCCGCGCACGTCATGCCGGAACGAACGCCCGAACGCGCGGCCGATCGTCGACGCACGCCGAGAAGAACCGACGTATGACAAACTATCCGCGGCGGCAATGCCGGTCAGCACCGTCATCCAGATCTTGTTCACGTGTCGAGCCTCATCGTGCCGCAGCTTGCAGGCGCGGCCGAACTTGGGCCTGGTGACATGAGCATACCGAACAGCGAGGCGCTGTCAATCCGTTCGGGCGAACAAACTTCTTCATAGGGAAGGCGGAGGTGGGGAGGTGGGGGGGTGGGGAGGTGAACAGGAGAACAGGAGAACAGGAGAACAGGAGAAATGTGGTTTTTTCACCTCCTCACCTCTTCACCTCTTCACCTCTTCTCTTCTTCCCCTCTTCCCTCCAACTTTCTTACGCGCAAAAAGCCGAATAGTGAGAAATAGTCACAAAGAGTGAGAACTTCCAACTCTTCGCCCTCGGCGCAGAAAAAAAGCCGGGCCCCGCGGCCCGGCTTGTCTCCCTCGGTTGTCGTTCAAGGCGGCGGCAGATCCATCTGCCCGTTCCCGCCCGCGGGATACTCGACCCCACCCCCGCCGCCCTTCCTCCACCCACGCTCATCGCCGGGAAAATCAAACCCGTAGTGGTCTAGGCGATCGATCTCGTGCGGCCAGATGACCGCCGGATCCGACGCCGTGCCGGTGCTCATCGCCCTCGTCTCGTCGCTCCCCGAAAGCCGCGGCCGCACGCCCAGCAGCACGCGTTCCTTTTTCGCCTGCCCCACCTGCGCGATCGACACCCGCCGCACGTTCGGCACCGTCGCCATCAGGTCCGCAATGAAATTCTCCTGGCCCATTCGCCCCAGGCCCGAATCGTCCGCCCAGGTCGAATACAGCCGCCGCAGCAGGCTCTCCGCCACGCCGCCCTTGTCGTGCTGCACCAGGCAGTCGCGCATGAACGCGTAGATCGGCGACGACAGCCGCTTGAAACTCTCCAGCGCCCGCACGCCCTCCGGCGGCTGCTCGAACCGGTTCTGCCGCAGCAGGATCCGCAGGTGAAAGAGCGACCAGACCAGGATGCCCCGGGCCTCCGCCTTGATCCGCGCCTTCAGCCCGTAGTCCTCGCGGCCCACGTGGCTCTCTCCCTGCGTCGGGAACACCAGCAGCCGCCCCGCCAGCGCGCCGCTCGCGTCCCGCAGCCGCGGGATCTTGTTCGCCGTCATGATCACCTTGCCCAGCATGCGGAACGTGAACGCCGCCTTGTGCTTCGGGTCCGCGCTCACCGGCGTGCCCGCGATGATCGTCTTCAGCCGGCCCACCGCCTCGGCCGTGTCCGTCATGTGCCCGACTTCCAGTTCGTCGAAGAAGAGCAGGCTCTTGCCGACAAAGTTGTGCAGCTCGTGCCGACCCACCAGCGAGTTCAGCCTGCTCGTCACCACGTTCTCGTCGCCCAGCACCTCGATCAGGGCCTCCGCGATCGTCCCCTTGCCCGTCCGCGGCTGGCCGATCAGGAACGCCGCCCGGTCCATCACGCGGTTGGTCAGGCAGAGCCCGAAAAACTTCCCCAGTTCCCTCGTCCAGATGTCGCACCCGCCGCTCACCTCGCCCAGGAACGACTGCCACGTCGGGCACATCTCGCGGATCAGCTTCCCGCCCGCCTCTTCGTCCTGCGGATCGTCGTCGATCTGCTGCTGCAAAAGCCCGGCGTTGAGATCGAACAGCGCGCACGAGGTCGATATGTAGTTCGGCGTGTGCGGCTCGAGCACCACCCGCCCGCCCGGATGCCGCTTGTCCGACGTGTCCATCAGCGCGTCGATGCGCAAAAGCCCGTTCTTCACCGCGATCACGTCCGGCCCCTTGCCAACCGCTCCCCGCAGCCCGGTTCCCCACATCGGCATCCCCGCCCCGTCAAAGGTGGAAGAACTCCACGCCGGCAGGTGATCCACCGCCACCGCGCAGTCGCCGACCATGGCCGACTTCACGCTCTCCGCGTTCCCGTACGTGATCCCCGCCCGCTTGTACGCCACCACACGCCCGCTCGCATCGACGAACGTCGGGTCGCCCTCTTCCATCTTCTTCGTGATCACGTACGGCTCGAAGTGATCGAGCACGCGCGACGAGACAATCTCCGGCGCCAGCAGCTTGTAGTGCGTCCCCCGATATTCCATCCACTGCATCGCGTCGGGCACGTACGCCAGGTCCCAGCGTTTGCCAGCCCGCTCCTCGCGCGTCGACGCCGCGCACGACTTCAGGTATTCCCGCGCCTGCGCAAGGTGCCCGCGCGGGAGCACGGGTGGACGCGACTGATTGGTTCCGTCCGCACGTTGATCGCCAGTTCCCGAAGATCCCCCATGCCCAGCGTCCGCACCACCCGCGCCACCGCCGCCGTCGCCCGCTCGCCCAGCATCCGCTCCCGCTTCCCACGGAGCTCGCGAAACCGCCCGTCCTTCATCATCCCCGCCAACAAAACCTCCACCCCCACCTGTTCCCCTCTTCCCCTCTTCACCTGTTCCCCTTTTCTCATTTGCGATTCGCACTTTGCAATTTTCTCTTCCCGCCCCCTCGATGCCTTGATGCCCCGATGCCTTGATGCCTTCTTCTTCGCCACACATCACCTCCAGTGCTCTGCACACCGCCGAACCACCAAACGCCACGTACACGTCGAGCCAATCGACGCTCTTGCCCTCTTTGTCCGCTTCGGCGCCCGCCAAAATCCGCCCGTCATCGGCCACCATCCCCGGCGCCGACGCCGCAGCGGGAATCACCACGTCCACGCGCACCCGCTCGGCCTGCGATCGCAGGTGCACCGCACCCGCCCGCGCCGCGAGCTCGCCCGGCCGCCCGTTCATCTTGGCGTTGAACCGGTCCGCATCGCCCGCGATAATGAACCGCTCAAGCTTGCCGAGCTGCGAGTCCGTCCACAGCGGCGGCAGCGTGATGTTCTTGAGGCCGGAGGTCGAGATGAAGCACATCACCGGCAGCCCCGTCGCCAGGCGGAGCGCCCACCCGGTCTCGAGCCCCTCGCACCCGATCACCACCGCGGGGTTCTCGAATTCCTCTTTCGCGCCCAGCCGAATCGCCGCACCAGGGCACGGATCGCCCGCCGTTTTCTTGGCCTCTCGTCCCTCGAGCTTGCCGCGGCAGTCCTCGCGCAGGTAGATGCGCTGCACCGCGGCGACCTTGCCCGCCGGATCAATCGCCGCCGCGATCACCGCCGGAAACTTCCCCACCAGCACCGGCCGATCGGTCCCCTCTTCCGTCTCCCAGTATTCCAGCCGCGCCATCGACCGCACGCAGTAGGGGAGCTCCACCACATTTTCCGCTTTGAGCTTTGCGCTTTGAGGTTTGAGCTTTTCGCTTTCCCTCGATGCCTCGATGCCTTGATGCCCACCCCCCCTCGATGCCTTCCCCTTCACCCTCTCCCCCAAATACGCCTCCGCCTGCGGCCACGCGCGCTGCCCGAGCGCCACGCGCTTCGCGCCTTCGTCCTTGGCCATCCCCCACATGCGGCCGACCGACTTGCGCGCCGCCATCCGCTTGTCGTGCTCGCGGATCTGCTCTTCACGCTTGCGCTTCGCCGCGCGCTCCGCGTCGATCGCTTCGCCCTCCACCTTCCCGCCCAGGATCGCCGCGTACACCGACGCCGGCACGTAGTGCTGCCCGCCCTTGGCGCCCTTGACGCCGTGCAGCTCCCACCCCGGCTGCGGCCCGTCCGACTTCATGCACAGCACCGTCCCCGGCGCCGGCACCTCCACCATCACCCCGCCCCGCGAGACCTGCAGCAGGAAACCATCCGTCGTCTCCCGGCACCACGACCCCGACCCGCACACCGCACAAGGCCGCGCCTTCGAAACCGACCGATACCCAGCCTTGCCGCCCATGCACGCCTCCTGCCCCCCACCAACCCCCACCCACCCCCACCCGCCCCACCCGCCCCACCCCACCCCACCCACCCATCCCCACCAGCGCACCACCACAATCCCGTAGTGCGCCCTCCCCCAAGTCACGCCCAGCCAACAACTACCACCAGCCCCATTCAGGCTGTTAACCGCTAGGTTCTAGGTTCGAGTCCTAGTCGGGGAGTTCAAGGCCCTCGTCAAAGGTGACGGGGGCCTTATCGTTTACCGGCCGAGCCGAGCGTTTTGGCCGCGTTGCCACGCTACGGCGGGGGTTCGGCGCTCTCGGTTTCGATCCGAGAGCCATCCGCCCGGCGCGGAACGCCCCCTCTCCGGCACTCGATCCGCCCAAACTCTCGCGCTCTCGCTCTCCCAGTGAACAGGGCGTTCTGAGAGGAGGGGGAGATCAGAACGCAGTTTCGATCCGTGGAATGGCGAGAGTTTGCGAACAGGGGAGGGGTGCTCCCAAAGTCAGATCTTGGTGATCGGTAGGGTCCGAAGGCTGGCCCTGAAGCCGAGCGGGGGCCATCCGCCGATCGCCGAAAGCCAACTGCTGCTCGGCCCGTTCAAACGATTGCGACATTCACCGCCAGTGGCCCTCTGACGTTGAAGGCTATCTCGAATCGGACACGATCCTGACGTTGTGCAAGCTGTAGCGGATGTTCTGTTGCCGCTGGCATCGGCGTGAACAATCTGTCACCCGTGCCGTCTCGGTCAATCAGCGCGAAGGTACGTTCAACCCTCGCGACCCGCCCGGTGAATTGTTTGGGTGTAGAGCCCTCCATCCACACATCGCGTGCCTCGGTCGGATCGATGCGCCAGTTCCCAAGTGCTGCCAAGCGAGAGAATCGATCTCGCGCGTCACGCTCCTTGCCATTGACGTAGAGCTGCCTAGCGTGGAGAAACTGGGCCCTTCGATTCGTGTCGCCTTCAGCGAAGGACTTGCGCAACAGGCGTTCGATCTGCTCACCGTCGCCGCCATCCTCAATCATCAACATCGCCGTTTCGAAGTGGTAACGCCGTTCATGAGGCACTGAAGCGGCTGCCTTCGTGAGCAGTTCACGAGCCTTCTCCCGCTCCCCATTGCGCTTGTATATCCGCACCAGCCGGCAAACGATGGTTGCGCTGCGGAGGCTATTGGCCGCTGCCATTTCGAGAGCACGCAGGGCTCGATCGTGCTGGTCGAGAAACTCAGCAAGTTTGGATTCAGCGTCAAGAATGTAGCTGTCACCTGGAAACTGCTGGAGGCCGGCGGTTACAGCGTCCTCGGCATGCTGAATGGCGCGAACTTCGTCGTCTGCTGCCGCATGCGGGTCGTCGAGCACCAATCTCAGTCGTTCAAGTTCAATCTTGCACTTCGTGTGCAAGGCGTGCGCTGTCACCTGGCTTCGGCCCATCAGTCCACGAAGCTGGTCTTCCGCTCGACGGAGCAGACCCGCCCGTATGAGAGGGTCTGTCGCCTTCATCGCACGCTCAAACTCAAGCTCAGCGGAGGCATGATGAATGACCGGATTGCGCGGCATCAACTCGGATGCCTGGTGGAGCAGCCCCTCCGCCGTATCCAGATTACCTGAGGCACGCTTCATCTCGTACAGGGCGTTCTGGAACAGTACGTGGCCGTCCTGTGGAGCCACCTCCTTGGCAATGCTGTAAATCTGCCTGACCATCTGCACGTCCGGAAACATCTCTCCGAGCGTGCGAGCATTGATCAGGTCGCGGAACGACTGCTGATCGGTCGTGTAGAGCGTGTTCAGATGTCGCAGCACCAACACGATTCGTTCATAGAGCTTCTCGCGATCAGCAAGTATCTGCTCCACTACCATGCCAGCAATCACCGGATGTCGGGCCTTGTACTCTGCGTCCCGGCCTGCAAGAGTCTGCCGGAACAACACGACGTGCTCGAGTGGCTGGAAAAACTGGGCTTGGAACTTTTCAAACGGGATGCCATGCACTCGTGCAATGAGTCCAGCCCTGACTGGGGTGCCGGTGCGGTTTAGTAAGCAGATAGTCAAATACAGGCTTTGTGCGCTCTCTGGTACGATGTGTTCGTACTCGTCACGGATGATCTCTTCGAGGGGCTTCCCCTGCGTCGCCTCATGCAAGGCAACTAGTAGTTGGCGATCAGCCACTTTCTTGAAAGCTTCGACCTGCTCGTGCCGTTTGAGGCTTGCAAGTGCTCCGAGAGATCGATTCGTGGTCAACAGGTCAATCAGGTGGTCGATCTCGTCGTTCGCCAATCGGGGTACTTCGTACTCGTCTTGCACGTACGGCAATAGCGCCTGGCCACGCATGTTCCACTCGTTCGTCCGCTCAGCGACCAGCACCGTCAGCGGTATGGACTGTCGTCTCGCAACGTCCAGCGTGGCTGCCAACTCCCGAGAACACTCACCCACGTCATCAACAAACAGATAGAGGCGCTCCTTAACAGCGTGGCCGATCTCGGAGAGTGTGTCTCGGTCAATGCCACATCCCTGCGTCGCCCAGACGGCAAGCCGGTTCAGTTCAACACCCGTGCGCCAGGCAAGCCGCCGAAGCAGCACGGACTTTCCAGCGCCTGCTTCCGCCTTTATCACGACGAGATCCGCCTCTCGCTTCTCGTCCATGCCTAGCACACAGTCAACCAGTATCTCCTCAGCGACGGAACGAGGGCAATCGAGGTTGGCCGTGATGGATGACCAACCACATGGAAAGCCGCGATAGAAGTGAGCGGGATCAAGTGGCTCACCCTTCAAGTCGGGTTGAATGACATCGATGCGATCAGCGAGAATCTTCCGAGCCTCCGACCGCACGGCCGCAGTGTTGACGCCCAGTTTCCTCAAAAGGGGAACGTCGCTCGCCGGGACCGAGATGCCCCGCGCAATGCCGGTCACGGTCGAGTCCAGTGCCACCATGAACTGCTCAAACGTGGCAGGGAGTACCTCCACGCGTTGGTCTGACCAGCGACGCACGACGTGCTGTGAAGCAAATGGTTCGACGAGGAAATACCGCGGTCGCTCTCCATTTTCGCGGATGACCTCCAGCAGCAGCTGGCGAAGATCAGAATCATCCAGCGTCGTGCCGCAGAACACAATGCTGCGTTCCGCTCCCCAACTCTTGAGCGTCTCGAAAAGACGAGTACGTCCTGAGCGGTGCTCGACGTACTGGGATGGGGTGACGATCATGGGGATGTCAATGTTGTCGCATCGGGAAACGCAACCGTGCAACTTCAGGAGCACCGTTCCATTCGGATCGCGAAGCCCGTCCTCAATGGGATCGCCGTTTAGTCGTGCCGTGTGCAGCTGTTTTTTGCATTGGTCGTAGCTGTGTTCGATCAGCTCGTCGTAGTTGATGGTTGCCAGACCATGCCACCGGAACGTCGGCATCAACAGGTGTGCGCGCGAAGGCGAGAATGGAGACACACATTCCGCGATGAATCGCTGAACAGCGCGCAGATTGGATGCGGCCGCTGCCATCTCCGCGACTGAGCTGAGCGGATCACTCGAGTGTTCGCCTCCAAGGAACTTGTCTGCGATCAGCTTTGAAAGCTGCTTGCCTGAAGGCGGATGCCGCTGTTGGTCATCAACGGCAGCCAGGGATGCCCCCGCACCGAGTACGAGAACGATTCGCCCATCGCGAACCTGATCAGCCAGGTAGGGCGGAATGCTGACAGGCGAAGTCTTGGGCGATTCAGACATTCCATGAGTTTACGGTGCAGATGGCACTTGAGAGTACTTCCCGCGCGACAGTTTCGAGTCCTCGCGCAGATATAGGCCGGTGCCTCCGAACCTCAAAGGAGCACCGATGCCCGACCCCCTGCCATCCCGGCGGGAGCGACGCCGCTCCGCGCCAATCGTGGACCCGCGCACACGCCAGCACGAACTGCTCGACATCATCGCTTCCGGCCTGGCGAGGCTCGCGTCTGAGCCGCTCACATCGGACATCTCCGCGCCCAAGGAATCTCGTGGCGATGGACTTGAACTCCGGCAGCATGCCGCCCTCAGTGTGTCCGCTCGGTTCCCCGCGGGTGAACGCCGCGGGCGAAACGGGCTCAAACGCGGAGAGTCGGCATGAGTATGAGGCATCAGATCGCGAGCTTGGAACGGATGACGGTGGGCCAGCTGCAGGCCCGGTACGCCGAGGTCTTCGGCGAGCCGGCGCGGTCCGGCAATCGGCAGTGGCTCTTTCGCCGCGTCGCGTGGCGGATCCAGGCGATGGCCGAGGGAGATCTCTCCGAACGGGCGCGGGAACGTGCCCGCGAACTGGCCCGCGACGCCGACCTCCGGGTCAAGCCGCCGAAGGACGGCGACGACGCGACGCTCCACCCCCAGCCGCAACCGATCGGGCCGCTACGGACGGTCTCGGGCAGGTTATCGCTCAAGCGTGACCCGCGTGTTCCGGTTCCGGGGACCAAACTCACGAGGAACTTCAAGGGGCACGAGTACCGTGTGATCGTGCTTCCCAACGGCTTTGAGTACGACGGGCAGGTTTTCCGGTCGCTGAGCGCGGTCGCGCACGCGATCACGGGCTCACACTGGAACGGCATGCTCTTCTTTGGCTTGGCCGACCGGGAGGTCACGGAATGAGCAAACGTCCTGTCACAGCCGACCGCGTGGCGTTTGACGCCCGGGCGACCGTGCGCTGCGCGATCTACACCCGCAAGAGCAGCGAGGAGGGCCTCGAGCAGGAGTTCAATTCGCTCGACGCGCAGCGCGACAGTGCCGAGAACTTCATCGCAAGCCAGAAACACGCCGGGTGGGCCTGTGTGCAGGAGAGGTACGACGACGGCGGGTTCACGGGCGGCAACATTGAACGGCCGGCGGTGCAGCGGTTGCTGGCGGACATTCAGGCTGGCAAGATCGACTGCGTGGTGGTCTACAAGGTCGATCGCCTGAGCCGCTCGCTGCTGGACTTCTCCCGCATGATGGAGACGTTCGAGCGACACAACGTGTCGTTCGTCTCGGTAACGCAGCAGTTCAACACGACCCACTCGATGGGTCGGCTCACGCTCAACATCCTGCTCTCGTTCGCGCAGTTCGAGCGGGAGATCATCTCGGAACGCACGCGGGACAAGATCGCGGCCGCCCGAAAGAAGGGACGCTGGGGCGGCGGGCCACCGGTCCTGGGCTACGACATCGAGTTCTCACCCGGCGGCAACAAACTCGTCGTGAACGCGGCCGAGGCGAAGCTCGTCCGCGAGATCTTCGCGTTGTACCTCGAATGCCGCTCGGTCCAGCAGACGATCAAGCGGCTCGAGGAGCGGGGCCTGTCGAACAAGTCTTGGACAACCAAGAACGGGCTCGCCCGGGGAGGGCACCGCTTCGAGAAGTCCACGATGTTCAAACTGCTGACCAACGTGACGTACCTTGGAAAGGTGAGGTACAAGACGGAGGTCTACGACGGCCTCCACGAGGCAATCGTTGATGAGGACCTGTTCCGCCGCGTGGGCGAGACGCTCCGCGAGAACCGCACGCACGCAGGGAAGGGCCACAGCAACAAGCACGGTGCGCTGCTGCGGGGACTGGTGAAGTGCCGGGCCTGCGGTTGCGCGATGGGTCACCACTTCGCCACCGACGGCCCCAAGCGCTACCGCTACTACGTCTGCCAGCGCGCCCAGAAACGCGGCTGGAAGGAGTGTCCCGGGCCGTCGCTCCCCGCGTTCGAGCTCGAGAAGTTCGTGATCGACCAACTGCGCGCGCTCGGAAAGGACGACGGGCTCGTCTCTGAGTCGGTCGTCCGCGCGCAGGAACGGCTCCGCGGGCAGGCGGCAGCGATGGATGAGTCCCGGGGCGCGGCGAGCGAGCGACTGCAGAAATGCCGCAGCGAGCTGAGAAACCTCACCGAAACTGGCAAGGACAAGAACGGTGCAGCGGCGAGGGCATCCGGGCTCCGGGAGGAGATCCGCGAGCTCGACGCCGAGGTGCGGAAGCTCGATGGTCGGATCAAAGCAATCAACTCTCGCGTTCTCGATGAGGACGAACTCGCCGGCGCGATCGAGTCATTCGATCCGCTCTGGGAGCACCTGACCACTGAGGAACGCGAACGGCTGGTCCAACTGCTCGTCCGTCAGGTTGAGTACGACGCCGTCACCGAGTCGGTCAGTGTGACGTTTCATGACGGCAACTTCACCGACCCCGAGGAGATCGATGCATGAGCATCGGCGTAACCGTCACGAAGCAGGTCCATTTCTCGATGCGCAACCGCGGCCGCCGGGAGATGAAGCCCGGGCCAGCGCCAATCACGGAGACCACGCCGGAGGGGAGCGTGCCGCGGGTGTCCCGGCTGATGGCACTCGCGATCAAGATCGACGGGCTCATCCAGTCTGGAGCCGTTCCGGATCAAGCAGACATCGCACGGATCGGCCATGTCACGCGGGCTCGGGTGACCCAGATTCTGAACCTCACTCTCCTCGCCCCGGACATCCAGGAAGCGATCCTCTTTCTGCCACGGGTCCGGCGCGGACGGGACCCCCTGCGGGAGACGCATCTTCGGGAGGTTGCGGCCCTTGCCGACTGGTCTGGACAGCGCCGGAAATGGGCGCAAGTGCTTGGAAAAGCGAGCGTTCCGACAGGTCATCCACGTGTCCGAGGAAAACCTGTGGAAGCCCTGTCATGTCCCTAACAATTGCGATTTGACACGGGTACCATGCGGACCAACAGAACCCGCACAAACGGCTTCAGCGTGACGCCACCCGGGGGTTCAAACACGCTTACGGCGGGCGGAGACCGTCGGGGAGGTTTCGTATGTCGTCCAGCTTCAGATTGCGCCGTTTCTCAAGCCCGTCCATCCTCCGGCAAATCGACTCCGGCCTGCTGGTGAGGTTTCTCGCCGGGCACGCCGAGCGGTGGCCCGCGCTGCAGGAACTTCTGGCCGCCAGCCCGCTCAACATCGACCGTCTGGCGACGCTCCTCATCGAGCCGGGCGACGATGCGCCCGATCCCCTTCTCGATGCGCTGTTCTTCGTCGACGAACTCTCCGCCCCGGAGATGTACGAGGACCTGCTCGACGAAGCGCGGCGCGCGGCCATTCCCCTCGGTGAGACGCCGAGTCTCTCGCCGGCGGATCTGGCGGTGCGGATCTGGCTTGATGATCCTGAGGTGCTGCAGCGCTACCACGCCGAGCGGTACCTGATCCGCACCAAGAAGTTTGAGCACTTTCCCAGTGTTGCGACGCACCTGCCGAGCATTCGGGGCGTGCAGGAGCAGATCATCCAGGGGCTGCAGGAGGATCTGGACGCATACTTCGAGACGCGCAAGAAGGGTCGCGGATCTCGCGTCTTTCCGTTCGTGAAGGACGACGCGGTGTGGTTCCTGGTGCGGCACGGCGAGAAGCTGCGGCGCGAGGGGACCATCGAGAACGGCGAGTCGTCGAGCGTGTTCTACCGGCCCGAGAAGTACGACATCGTGATCTTCGATCGGGCCTTGGGCGAGCTCGCGGTTCACGCAGACGCCAAGGGCGAAACCGAGGAGTACTGCCGCGCGTTCGGCAAGCGGCTCTTCAACAGCGAGTCGATCTTCAGCACCGAGGTCAACGGGCGGTTCTCGCTTGCACCCATCATCGATCGCGGCCCCGACTGTCTGGTCTGCTCGGACGTGAACGGCATCGAGTGGGTGCGGCTGACCGAGCTCCGCTGGCGGCACGATTGCCAGCAGCGCCACGTCGAGATCCATCAGGCCGACGATGTGTTCGCGGCACTCGCCGACATTCGCCGGTCAATTCCCCGGTCGGCCACGCTGCTCAAGGCCGTGTTCAAGATCAAGTTCACGCACGGCGAGCGCCCGCGATCTGTGGCGATCAAGCCCCCGAACGCGGCGGTCTTCGACCGGGAGTCGGATGCGCCGCTGGTCCACGACTGGCTTGCGCGTCGGCGTTTCACGCCGACCTTGCTGAGGGTGGTGGGAAGTGTTGCTTGATCTCTTCTGGCAGTTCATCGAAGCGCGGCCAACCGGCACAGCGGTGATGGCGGAATGGAGGGAGCGGTGCGGCTCGGCGCTGCCGGCGATCGAGCCGGTGCTCGTGCCCACCGCGCACCACGCCACTGCTCACCCGGCTCCCAAGCCGGGCGGGCCGCCGCTGCGCGTGGTGCGCCATCGCAATGGGCAGCTGGTCGGGGTGTGCGACGAGGGGCGAACCGATCGCGTGAATCTCTCTCTCGACGATGTCGTGCTCCACGCGGTGAATCCGGGCGAGCTCAGACGGCAACTCTGCGTGGCGCTGAACATCAAGACGGCGCATGAACCAGCTGGAACACTGCCCGGATCGGTGCGACTTGGGCACTGGGAGCCTCGGCCCGCGCTGCAGATCCCGGTCTTCCTGATCGCGAGCCCCGATGAAGCAACTCTGCTGACGGCGCTGCACGAGGTGTTGGCAGGAGCCAAGAAGCCCCCGATCGTGCTCACGCCAGGACGGTCGCACTGGAGCGAGCCGGTGAAGGCGGCGGCCGACGCGGCGCGGGCGACGCTTGCGCCGCTCTGCGAGATCGTCGTGGCCGATGGGGCCGCGTGGCGGGCCGCAGACGCGTGGCAGGCGTTCCAGTTCGGTCATCTTGAGCGGGCGGGGCTGGCGACGCCGGCGCAGATCCGTGCGGCCAAGCCCAAGAAGAAGCGGGAGTCGCGGGCTGCCGCGATCGACGGGCTCAAGCGAGAACTCCGCGAGCACCTGCGTTCGGCCAAGGCACACTTCCACACGACAGCGGAGCGGGGCGAGCCCACGCTTCTGCCGCGACCCGAGCAGCAGGACCTGGCCAAGCGGCTGGGCGTCTCGAAAGCGACCGTGACGCGCTGCATCAACAAGGAGCCGGACGCCGAGCTCAAGCTCCTGTGGTCGGGCGCGGAAAACATCGACTACGTCCGCAAGTTCAGGGGCTGAGCGGCTGGTTTCAGATCCGCTCGGTTCGTGAAACTGAAACTGAGATTCTTGCACGCTGCCCAGGCCGCAATCGCTGGCCCCGGCGGCGTGCTTGTGCATTTGGCGACGCGCAGTTTGTGAAACCGCCGCGGCGGGTACACGCGGTGCGACGTGCACCGCATCGACCCATCCCCATCAAGGGAACCCGCCGATGCCAACTCTCACGAAGCCGTCCCGTCCGACCTCCACCCCATCGCAGTCCGAGCCGCGCGCCGAAGCGGCGTTCACGCTCATAGACCAGTACGCGATGGACCGCATCGCTTACCGCGTCGGGTGCCTCTGCAAGGCGTTTAGCCTCAACGAGCAGGACGCCGAGGACGCGAGCCAGGAGATGCTTACCGCGCTGGTGATCGCGTCGCCACGGTTCAATCCCGCGAAGTCGAAGGCACACACCTTTGCGTGCCGCGTGCTCGACCTGACGTACATGGCACTCGCCCGCAAGGCCCGCTCACGCATCGTTCGACCGGCGCAGAGTCCACTGGCTTTCGAGGTCGTCTTCGGCAAGCCGAACCCGGACAAGCTGATCGACCATGCTGCCAGCGTGCCTTCTCGCGATGTCGGGCTGCGGATTGATCTGGAGGAGGCGCTCGCCCCGCTGGAGCGCCGCGAGCGATTGGTGGCTGAGGACCTCAAGCACTTCGGGAGCGTCTCGGACGTGGCCCGCGAGCAGGCCTTGGCCCGGGGCAGCGTCTACCGCTCGGTGGACGCGATCCGCGAGCGGCTGATCGAAAGCGGAATCGACGAGTAGCGCGACACTTTTCGCGCGGCGCGCAGATATAGGGCTAGCCCCACTGCGCGACAGCCATGCCAACCCACTCACACAACACCTCTGAACTGCCGCTCGTGCGGCTGGGACAGGGCGATTACGTCCGCGACATCTGGCCCGCGGACCTTGAACACCAGCACCAACACCAAAACGGAGAACCCATGAACGCATCGACCTTGATGACACAGATCCGCAAGGGGCGAAGCCCCAAGCCCCGCCGCGTGATGCTTTACGGCACGCACGGCATCGGCAAGAGCACGTTTGGTGCGATGGCCGAGCAGCCCGTGTTCATTCCCACTGAAGACGGTCTTGGCGACATCGACTGCGAGTCGTTCCCGCTTGCCACGAGCCTCGGCCAGGTGATGGCCACGCTCGAGTCGCTCTACACGAACGACCACGGTTACAAGACCGTCGTCATTGACTCGCTCGACTGGCTGGAGCGGCTCATCTGGGCGGAGGTCTGCTCGGACAAGGGCGTCGACTCGATCGAGGACATCGGGTACGCCAAGGGTTACACCTACGCGATCGACAAGTGGCGCGCCGTGCTCGGGGCGCTCGACGCGCTCCGCAGCGACCGCGGCATCGGCGTGATCCTCATCGCGCACGCCAAGATCGACAAGTTCGAGAACCCCGAGACCGAGCCGTACGACCGCTACAGCCCGCGGCTGCACAAGCTCGCCAGCGCGCTGGTGCAGGAGTGGTGCGACGAGGTGCTCTTCGCCACCTACCGCGTGCACACCCGCAAGGTCGAGGAGGGGTTCAACAAGGCCAAGCACCAGGGCATCGGAACGGGCGAGCGGGTCATCCGCACCACCGAGCGGCCGGCGCACGTCGCCAAAAGCCGCCTGCCGCTGCCCGAGGAGATGCCGCTCGATTACCGCGTCTTCGCTGCGTGCGTGCGCGGCGACGCGGCCCCAACCACCAACAGCAGCACAACCGGCGAGCCCGTGGCCGACGCCGAAACCCCATCACCAGAAGAAGGAGCCTGAAGCATGGCAAGTCTGAACGGATTCAACGCGAACGAAGTCGATCCCAACGTAGCTTTCGAGCCGCTCCCGCCCGGGGAGTACCTCGCCGTCATCGTCGCCTCCGAGATGAAGGCGACCAAGGTCGGCTCCGGCGAGTACCTGCAGCTCGAACTGGAGGTCATCGACGGAGCCCAGAAAGGCCGCAAGGTCTGGGACCGGCTGATGCTCAAGCACAGCAACTCGCAGACGGTGGCCATCGCCAAGGGCACGCTCTCGGCGCTGTGCCGAGCCGTCGGCGTGATGCTCCCCAAGGACAGCAGCGAGCTGCACAACCTGCCGGTGGTCGTGAAGGTCGCGACCAAGAAGCGCGACGACACCGGCGAGCTCACCAACGTCGTCAAGGGCTACGTCAAGAAGGGCGGCGCGTCCCCCGTCGCGGCCCGGCCCGCGGCGGCGACGACCGGCCCGGGGAGCACGCCCCCTTGGAAACGGTGAGCCCGGGAGCCAGGTCGTTTGAGCTGCCTTACCCGCCGTCGGTGAACCACTACTGGCGGCGGGTTGGGCACGCGACGCTCATCAGCCGCGAGGGGCGGCGCTTCCGCCAGGCGGTGTGCTCGGCCCTCGCGGCTCGGCTGGGGCGTGATCCGCCGCTGGCCGGTCGCCTGGCCGTGCATGTCACCGTCTGCCCGCCCGATCGGCGGCGGCGCGATTTGGACAACGTGCAGAAAGCCCTGCTCGACGCGCTCGAGCACGGCGGCGTCTACCGCGACGACGCGCAGATCGACCTGCTGGTCGTCGAGCGAGGCCCGGTTATTCCAGGAGGCAAGTCCCTTGTCCGCGTTGAAGTCATCACCCAAGCCCGACGCGCCGCCGAGTGACGAGTTGCACTGCTGCCTGTGCTGCGGCCGCGACACGCGGTCCAAGTTCCAGATCTGCGCGCGGTGCCTGAATGGCCCCCGCTCTGGTCGCGAGCGCAGCAACGAGGAGGGATGGGCACCCGCCGAGGACGACTATTCCGAGGAATCGAATCCCAACAGCGTGTACCGGGAGAGCGAGCAGGACCTTGATCGGGAGGTGCGGCGGTGATGCAGCTGCGTCCGTACCAATCTGAGGCCGTTGCCGCCGTGTATGAGCACCTGCGCTCGCGCGACGACAACCCGTGCGTGGTGATTCCCACGGGTGGCGGGAAGACGCCGGTGATCGCGACGATCTGCCGCGACGCCGTCGCGCACTGGAACGGGCGCGTCGTGATCCTTGCCCACGTCAAGGAGTTGCTCGAGCAGGCGGCCGACAAGCTCCGGCACATCGCGCCCGACGTGCCCATGGGCATCTACTCGGCGGGCCTGAAGCGCAAGGACCTGGGCTACGCCGTCACGATCGCGGGCATCCAGAGCATCTGGAAGAAGGCCGGTGATTTGGGTTCGGTCGATCTGATCATCGTCGACGAGGCGCACATGGTGCCCGCCGAGGACGACGGGATGTACCGGCAGTTCATCGCTGACGCGAAGGCGGTGAACCCGCACGTGCGGATCATCGGGCTGACCGCCACGCCGTACCGCATGAAGTCCGGGTCGATCTGCGGCGCTGAGAACATCCTCAACCACGTCTGCTACGAGGTCGGCGTGCGCGAGCTCATCGTGCAGGGCTTTCTGTCGCAGCTCAAGCCCAAGGCGGGCCGCGAGAAGGTGAGCACCGATGACCTGCACGTCCGCGCCGGCGAGTTCGTCGCCAGCGAGGTTGAAGACCTCATGGACAGGCAGGGCTTGGTTGAAGGCGCGTGCGCCGAGATCGTCGAGCACACCAAGGGTCGGCAGGCCACGCTCATCTTCTCGTCGGGCATCCGACACGGCCAGCACATCGTGGAGGTCCTCAAGACCAAGCACGGCATCGAGTGCGGGTTCGTCTCCGGCGACACGCCCGACGGCGTGCGGAGCGCCATCCTCGGCCGTTTCCGCAGGGGCGATCTCAAGTACCTGTGCAACGTGAACGTGCTCACGACCGGATTCGACGCTCCGCACATCGACTGCGTGGCGCTCGTGCGGCCGACCATGTCGCCGGGCCTGTATTACCAGATGGTTGGCCGGGGCTTCCGGCTGCACCCGGGCAAGTCCGACTGCCTCGTGCTGGACTTCGGCGGCAATGTGATGCGCCACGGGCCGGTGGACGCGATCCGCATCGACGAGCCCGGCGAGGGCAACGGCGAGGCTCCGGTCAAGGAGTGTCCGGAGTGCCACGCTCTCATCGCCGCGGGCTACCAGATCTGCCCCGAGTGCGGCCACGCGTTCCCGGAGCCCAACAAGCAGAAGCACGAGGCGCAGGCCACCACCGAGGGCGTGCTCTCCGGGCAGACGGCCCGGGAAGAGCATTGCGTCAGCGAGACGACGTACCACGTGCACATGAAGCGCAGCGACCCCGCCGCTCCGCTGACGATGCGCGTCGAGTACCGCGCCGGCTTCAACCGCTACTTCCGCGAGTGGGTCTGCTTTGACCACACCGGCTACGCGCGGACGAAGGCCGAGGCATGGTGGCGGGCCCGCTCGGCCGAGCCGGTGCCGGAGGGCACGGAGCACGCGGTGGAGTTGGCCGAGGCGGGAGCGCTTGCGCCCACGCTGGCGATCACGGTTGAGAAGAAAGCGGGCGACCAGTACGAGCGGATCGTCGCGTGCCGCCTCGGCGACAAGCCACCCCGGCTCGACGACCCCGACGCCGCTCCCGAATACCGGCCTGCGCCAGCGGGCACCACGTACGGCATCCCCGACGACGAGATCCCATTCTGATGGCCGAGCCCGCACCTCCCATCTCGAACGGCGTCCTTCGCGGACACGCTGCGGCCTTCGTCGCGGCGGGTCTCTGCGCGCTGCCCGCCGTCCGCACCGCGGAGAACAAGCGTGTTGCGCTGCCCGCATGGAAGGACTATCAGAGCCGGTTGCCGTCGAAGGCCGAACTCACGGGCTGGTTCAAGGCGTCGACGCACGCGGTGTGCCTGGTGTGCGGCGCGGTCTCGGGCAACCTGGAGATGATCGACTTCGACCTGGGCGGCGAAGCCTTCGCCGTGTGGCGCGACGCCGTCGAGGCGTCGTCGCCCGGGCTGATCGATCGTTTGGTGATCGAGTCGACCCCGTCGGGCGGCCGCCACGTTGTGTACCGCTGCGAGAGCAGCATCTGCGGCAACACCAAGCTCGCCAGCAAGCGCATCGACACCGATGGCCCGGGCGATCTTGTGGTGGGCTCCAAGAACGTCACCCCTCGGCAGGACCCCGCCGGCCGCTGGCACGTCGTCGTCACGCTGATTGAGACCCGCGGCGAGGGAGGCATGTTCCTGTGCGCCCCCTCGGAGGGGTACGCAATCCTCCAGGGCGACCTGTGCTCCCCTCCGGTCATCAGCGCCGACGAGCGCGACGTGCTGCTGGGCTGCGCGTGGGCGCTGGACGGAACTCCCCGCGCGGTCGTGGATGGCCCGTGTCACTTGCCCGGCAAGCAGGCTGAATCGCACGATGCCGGCGCTGGCCAGCGGCCGGGCGATGAGTACAACGCGCGGGGCGACGTTCGTGACGTCCTCCGCCGCCACGGGTGGACGCTCGCCCGCGCGGGAAGCAACGAGCACTGGCGACGGCCCGGCAAGTCGGCGGGAACCAGCGCGACGCTCAAGGACGGCGTCTTCTACGTTTTCTCCAGCAACGCCCCGCCTTTCGAGCCGCAGCGCGGCTATGCGGCCTTCGCGGTGTACGCGATGCTCGAGCACGGCGGTGATTGGTCCAAGGCCGCCAGCGCCCTGCGGGCCGAAGGGTTCGGCAGCGCGCCGCAGATATCCGGCGTGGACCTATCGGGGCTGGTGACGCAACCGGCGGCGCTGCCGATCGATCCGCTGGAGCCGGCGTTCGTGCTGGCGGTTGATCTGTCAGCCCAGTACCCGGCACTCCGTCCGCCGGTGATCAATAAGCTGCTGCGCGAGGGCGAGACGATGAACGTGATCGCCGCGCCCAAGACAGGCAAGAGCTGGCTCACGCTCGACCTGGCGCTCTCGGTCGCGGCTGGCCGCCCTTGGCTCGGGCGATACGAGACCGTCGCCGGCGATGTGCTCATCATCGACAACGAGCTGCACCGCGAGACCAGCGCGTCGCGCATCCCGCAAGTCGCCCGTGCGCGGGGCATGGACTACGCCAGCGTCGGTCGGCATGTGGCGATCGACAACCTGCGCGGGCGGCTGCGGGACATCTTCGCGCTGCGGTCGTACTTCGACCGGCTTGAGCCTGGCCGGTTCAGGCTGATCGTGCTGGACGCGTTCTACCGCTTCATGCCCCTGGGCGGTGACGAGAACGACAACGCGACGATGGCCAGCGTCTACAACGCGATCGACTCATACGCCGACCGCTTGGGTTGCTGCTTTGTCTTGATCCACCACAGCAGTAAGGGCAACCAGTCGGGAAAGAGCGTGACGGACGTCGGAGCCGGCGCTGGCAGCCAAAGCCGGGCGACCGACAGCCACCTGGTTCTGCGGCCGCACGAGGAGGACGGGTGCGTCGTGCTCGACGCCGCCGTGCGGTCGTGGGCCCCCATCGACCCCGCGGGCCTGCGGTGGACGTTCCCGGTGTGGGACGTCGACCCGGGGCTCGATCCGGCGCTGCTCCGCAGCGAGCGCCCGACACGCCGCAAGGACGAAAAGAAGGCCGAGGGCGAGCCGTCCCCGGAGTGGGACGCGGAGCGCTTCGCCGAAGCGTTCGTGTCTGAGAAGCCGCTGTCGAAGTCTGAGATTCACGAGGCCGCCAAGGCGGCTGGGTTGTCCCTGCGACGCACCGACGACCTGCTCGAGGTCGGTCAGGCGCAGGGTCTGATCCACCGCTGGACGGTCGGTCGGTCGCACCGAGCGCAGTACTCGAACGCTCCGCAGCCCGTCACGGAGGTGCCGTCGTGACCCGCGACCTCGCGAACCGGACCGCCCGTGGTTCGCGCGCGCACTCGCTTGAGCGCTTCGGCGAAGCGCTTGAGCGACGGTTCTATGGCACTGGCGGTCTGTCGCTCGTGCGCGCGCGCACCCCCCGTACCCCCCGGGCGGCGGCGTTTGAGCGACGCCGCCCGGTCGCTCGTGCGCGCGCGCGCTGGAGCGCTGACGCGAAAATGGGGCAACTGAGGGGATGGTCGGGAGTGATTAGGTACTCCCGGGCCGGGATCGAGATCCAACGCCCGCGGGAACAGCCGCGCTGCCCGACTGAGTTTGTTTCGCCGGTCCGGGCGCGGGGGGAGCGGCTGGCGGGGTTGGTACGCCCGTCCGCCAGGAACGCGACGTGGGCCAACGTGGGCGGACCCGTGGCCAACGGGCGTGGCGGGAGCGCCTCACCCCGGCTTTCCGGGCCCCGCAATTCGATGTTCCGCGAGCGCCTGCCTAAGGCTTGCGACCTCTTCCCGAAGAGCCGCGATTTCAGCGTGGATTTCGGTAAGCGGCGCAACAACGAGTTCACGGAGCGCCCGGCGCGTGTTGAGCCGGTTGGCGATGATGTCCTGAAATCGAAGGCGGCCTTCGTAATTCCAATCCGAGAGTTCCCGCCCCGAGCGAGTGAACTCCTGCGTGACACCATCGGCATCGGTTCGCATGCCATCGCGCTTCATGATGCGCGGAGCAGGCTTCCGCATCGGACAGGCAGCCATGACTGTGCCATCGTGAAGCGAGGACGCCGAGTAGTGGAGTGCGCGCTTTCGTGGTCGTCGCATACATCGTCTCCCAGTGATCGCGGCGTTTGTGTGGGCACGTCAGGCCCACAGCCGTCCGCACGCCCGAATTGAACGCGACAGCGGACGTCGCGTGTAGCACCAACATGGAGGTACTCATGAAGATCGAGATGTGGCCGCTGGCCAATGTGAAGCCGTACGAGAAGAACCCCCGCAAGAACGAGGGCGCGATCGACGCGGTCGCCAAGAGCATCGCGGAGTTCGGGTTCCGCGTCCCGATCGTCGTCGATGGCGAGGGCGTGGTGATCGCCGGGCACACGCGGCTCAAGGCCGCCGAGAAGCTCGGGCTTGCCGAGGTGCCCGTGCATATCGCGCGCGAGCTCACCGCCGATCAGGTGCGGGCGCTGCGGATTGCCGACAACAAGCTGCACGAGCTCTCGTCGTGGGACATGGAACTCCTGCCGCTGGAACTGGCAGACCTGCAGTCCGTTGAGTTCGACATGGCCTTGCTCGGCTTCAGCGCCGAGGACCTCAGCGCGATCATGGCTCCCGCGGGCAACGAGGGGCTGACCGATCCGGACGATGTGCCGGCCCCGCCGGACGCAGCGACGACGGTGCCGGGCGACATCTGGGTGCTCGGCAACCACCGCCTGATGTGCGGTGACTCGTCAAAGCCCGAGGACCTGGACCGTCTGCTCGATGGCCGGCCAATCCACCTCGTCAATACCGATCCGCCGTACAACGTGAAAGTCGAGCCGCGATCGAACAACGCGATTGTTGCAGGGCTGAGCTCATTTGCCCTTGGCAAGAAGGCGAACGCCGACGAGCACGACCAGCAGAGCGCGGACCTCAACCGCCACCCGGAGAAGAGCCGAGCGACGCACAAGAAGCTCCGCGCCAAGGACCGTCCGCTGGCCAACGACTTCGTCTCCGACGACGAGTTCGACCGGCTGCTCGCGGCATGGTTCGGGAACATCACCCGCGTGCTCATCCCGGGCGGTACGTTCTACATCTGGGGCGGCTACGCCAACTGCGGCAACTACCCGCCGGTGCTCAAACGCTGCGAGCTCTACTTCGCCCAGGCGATCATCTGGATCAAGGAGCACCCGGTCCTGACCCGCAAGGACTTCATGGGCAACCACGAATGGTGCTTCTACGGCTGGAAAGAGGGCGCGGCACACCGGTTCTTTGGCCCCGCGAACGTGCCCGACACATGGTCGATCAAGAAGGTCAACCCGCAGAGCATGGTCCACCTGACGGAGAAGCCGGTCGAACTCGCGCGGCGGGCCATCGAGTTCTCATCGCGTCCCGGCGAGAACGTGCTTGACCTCTTCGGCGGCAGCGGGAGCACGCTGATCGGCGCGGAGATGACCGGGCGGCACGCCTTCTTGATGGAACTCGACACGCTCTACTGCGATGTCATCGTCCAGCGCTGGGAGAAGTTCACGGGGCGCAAGGCGGAGCGGCGGCCTGCGAAGGGTGTGGCCGAAGAGAAAGCCGCGACGCGTGTCGCGGCTGGGAGCAAGGCGTGATGTGCGCCTCAGTCCTCGTCGACGGTGGGCAGGGTCCCGTCGGTCGCTTCGTCCCATTCGAGGGCGTAGCGCTCGGCGATGTCCTCGAGGTCGTGCTCGGTGAGGTAGTCGGCCGTCTTGCGCTCTTGGCAGGCGGCGACGGCCCGCGCCAGGTCCGTCCACTCTTCGATCGTGACCATCCGGTCCTGCCGCGCTCCGAGCAGGTAGAGCGCGGCCTGGAGCACGGCCTCGAGTTGCACTTGGGTCGGCGCGGGCTGGGGAGCGGGGGTGGCGCTCATGGCTCAGGCTCCCTTCCCCGCGACGAAGACGCCGCGTTCGTGCTTCTTGAACCGGGCGGTGGTGCCCTTGGCGGCGATCTCGCGGATGATGGCGGCGTAGAGCGTGGCCTCGGGCGTCTTCCCGCCGGGGCTCGTCCAGAGCTTCTTGGCCTCCATCGCGGTGATCATCTCCTTGGCCCGCATCGGAACATCGCTCGCGGCGAGCACCTGCGCGGCGGCGTCGAGGGCGCTGACGCGCTTGGCCTTCGGCTCCTTCGCGGGCTTCGGGACCTTGGGCGTCTTGGGAGCCTTCTCCCCCTTCGCTTTCTTCCGCTTGGCGGCCGCGTCGACGTTCGCGTTGTTGGCCACCTCCTTCTCGCTGGGGACTTCGTGGTCCTGCTTTCCGCCCGCCAACCGGTCGTTGATCTCGGCGAGCGCCGCCTTGCGGAGGCGGTCCGTCTTGGCGGCTCCCTCCGCGCGGGCGGCGCTCTTGGACATCTTCGGGGTGCGGGGGGTGCGGGGCTTGGCGGGCTTCTTCGTCTTCGTACTCATGGTCATCTCCGAACTGGGGGTTGGAACCCCCGCCGCACATTGCGGCGGGGAAGCGTGGCCGTCGCAGTTCCCCGCGACGCCGCGTGGGGTCTGTCAGCAGCCCGCGACGCGCTCCATCTCGTTGAGCACGTCATGGACCATCGAGTTGGTGGCGGCGGCTTGGCCCCGGCGATCGGTGCCGTAGACCACCTTGGCGACCTCCGTCGCCTTCGCGTAGCGGCTCTGCCGGTTCTCGTCGCGGGCGATGTGCGCGATGCAGATGTCTTGCTTGCCCGCTCGGCGGGTGTGCTGCTCGATGGTCACTTCCGCACCGCGCTCGGTGCGGCGGACGCTGATGTCTTGGTCGATGCCCTCGATCACGATCGTCTTGATGGTCATGGCGTTGCTCCTTGCGGTTGGTGGTTCTGGTCACTCGGCGTCGTTCAGAAAGGCCTCGACGTGCTCGGGGTCCATGTTGCTGAGGAACCCGACCAGATCGATCAGGTCGCTGCGGACCTTCCCGAGGCTTCCCGCGAAGCCCCAGTTGCGTGGGTCGGCCTTGGCTCCCTCGGCGTGCTTGTCGAGTTCCATCTGCAGCACGTCCATCAGGCGGGCGATGTCGTTGCGGCGTGCGGCGTAGGTCTCGGCGGCGGTGGGTTCGGGCTTGGTGGTCTTGGGGGTGCGCTTCGTCATGGTCGTGCTCCTTTGGGTTGGTGGCCTCTGGTAAACAGCGAAGCCCGCATTTCGCGGGCTTCAGGTCGTCGGGTGGTTGTCGTTCTTGCGGTCCCAACTCGTCGTGTCTTTCGGCTGGCCGACCGCTCGGAGGTAGTCGACCAACTCGTCGGCTGTCCAGGTATCGCCATCGATCGCGTCGTGCTCGTCGGGGGCGTCGGTATCGCGGTTGATCTCGAAGAGGCGGAAGCCGCCGAGCGACCCGGGGCGTGGGCCCCAGTGCCCGTCGAGGTGGCGGCCGCGTCCGACGGGGACCGTCGCGATGTTCCAGGTGCGGCCGTCGGGCGTGTGGATCTCGATCGCGGGGATGTGGAACCCGCTCTTGGCGAGGGTCTTGGCGAGGTCGAGCGTGGTCTTCGTGGTCGCGTTCATGGTCGTGGTCTCCGTCGCGTGCGGGGGATGCGTTGTTCCCGCTCGCGTTGGACACACATTGGCCGGCTGACGGGGAACAGGCAAGGCGTTCGGCCTGCATTTCTCGATGATTCCGTGACATGTGGGCAACTCTTCCGCCCATGTGGGCAAGTCCACGCGGGAGGTCCGCGATGACTCCCGAACACGCGCCTAGTTCCGGGCCAGCGGCGGGGGCACAGGGAATGGCCCGGCTCAACCCGGCGGCGATGCCCGTGGCGGACGCCGCCCGCGTGCTCACGCGGCTGGGCGGCAAGCCCGTGACGGACGCCATGCTCCACGCCGACATCGATGCCGGCGCGCCCGTCAACGCAGATGGTTCGCTCAACCTCGTGCACTACGCGGCATGGCTTGTAAAGGAGATGTCCGCAGGTGGCGATTGACCCGCGCAAACTCAAGCCCGGGGAACTCGCGCGGTTGCTCAACAGCACGCCGCTGGGCGAGGTGATCAGCGAGCGTCAGCTCCATCGACATCGCACGCGCGCGGGCTTCCGCGTTGCGGCTGACGGCGACGCAGGCAAAGTCGATCTGTTCAGGTACGTCGCGTGGCTGGTGACGACGCGGCACGAAGCGATCTCGGAAGCCGCGCGTTCCCCCGAGGGTCTCACGGGCTACGACGCGATGAAGGAGCGTGCCCGACTTCGCAACGCGATGCTCTCGCTCTCGGGCCGTGACATCGGTGACCTGCCACCGGTCGCTGATGCTGCCCGTAAGGAAAAGGCCGCGAGCGACTTCCGATACTTCTGCGAGGCGTACTTCCCGCAGACGTTCCATCTCAAGTGGTCGGACGATCACCTCAAGGTGATCGGCAAGATCGAGCAGGCGGTGCTCGAGGGCGGGCTGTTTGCGATGGCGATGCCGCGCGGCTCGGGCAAGACCTCGCTCTGCGAGACCGCTTGCCTGTGGGCGCTGGTGTACGGTCACCGAGACTTCGTGGCGCTGATTGGCTCGGATGAAGAGCATGCCGCGGGGATGCTGGAGAGCATCAAGGCGGAGCTGGAGAACAGCGAGATCCTGGCGGGTGACTTCCCGGAGGTGTGCCATCCGATCCGTTCGCTCGAAGGCATCCACCAGCGGGCGTCGGGGCAGCTCTTCCAGGGCAAGCAGACGCACATCGGCTGGACCGCCAAAGAGATCGTGCTCCCGACGATCACCGGCTCCGTCGCGTCTGGCGCGATCATCCGCGTGGCCGGGATCACCGGTCGCATCCGCGGTATGAAGCACAAACGGGCGGACGGCACGTCGGCGCGTCCGTCGCTAGTGCTCATCGATGACCCGCAGACCGACGAGAGCGCTCGTTCGCCGTCGCAGTGCGCCAACCGCGAACGCATCCTTGCGGGCGCGATTCTCGGCCTTGCCGGACCCGGGAAGAAGATCGCCGGGCTGATGACGCTGACGGTGGTGCGTCCCGACGATCTGGCGGACCGCATCCTCGACCGGGACAAGCACCCGCAATGGCAGGGCGAACGCACAAAGATGGTCTATGCCTTCCCGGCACGCGACGCTCTGTGGCAGCGGTACGCCGAGATCCGTGCCGACGGGCTCAGGAATGACCGGGGCATCGTCGAGGCGACGGCGTTCTACAAGCAGCACCGCACGGCGATGGACGAGGGTGCGGTGATCGCATGGCCCGAGCGGTTCAACCACGACGAGTTGTCGGCGATCCAGCACGCGATGAACCTCAAGCTGCAGGACGAGTCGGCGTTCTTCGCCGAGTACCAGAACGAACCGTTGCCGGAGGTCCAAGCACTCGACGACCTGCTGAGCGCCGACCAGATCGCGGCCAAGCTCAACGGTCAGGCCCGTGCCGAAGTACCGATCGGCTGCACCCGCCTGACCATGTTCGTGGACGTGCAGGGCAAGGCTCTGTTCTACCTCGTCGCGGCATGGGAGGACGACTTCACCGGGTACATCATCGACTACGGCACCGAACCCGACCAGAAGCTGGCGGGTGGCTACTTCACGCTCCGAGACATGCGCCGGACGCTGGCGACCGCCGCGCCACGCGCCGGCGTTGAAGGTGCCATCTACGCGGGTCTGGAGCGGCTGGCGGAGACGCATCTCGCGCGCGAGTGGCGGCGAGACGACGGCGCGATGGTGCGGATCGACCGTTGCCTGATCGACGCCAACTGGGGCTCTTCGACCGACGTGGTCTACCAGTTCTGCCGGCAGAGCCCGCACGCCGGGGTGCTGATGCCCAGCCACGGGCGGTATGTCGGTGCATCGAGCCTGCCCTTCGGCGACTACAAGCGCAAGCGGGGTGAGCGTGTCGGGCTCAACTGGCGTGTGCCCGTGGTGACCGGTAAGCGCAGCGTGCGCCACATCGTGTTCGATACGAACTACTGGAAGTCGTTCGTGCACGCTCGTCTGGCCGTCCCGATGGGCGATCCCGGTTGCCTCTCGCTCTTTGGCACCAAGGCCGACCCGCACCGCCTGCTGGCCGAGCACTTGACCAGCGAGTACCGCGTGAAGACCGAGGGTCGCGGCCGCACGGTTGACGAATGGAAGCTCCGCGTTGAAGGGCTCGACAACCACTGGCTGGACTGTTTGGTCGGGGCTGGGGTGGCGGCGTCGATGCAGGGCGCGGTGCTGTTCGGCACGGACTCCCGGGTTGTGACGAGGCCGCGCGTGCGGCTCTCGGCCCTGAAGGGAGATCGTCGCTGATGCCCAAGGTCAGCAAGAACCCGCCGATGGACGGCGACCGCAAGCTCGGGCTGGTTTGCCGCGCCTGCGGCTGTCAGCACTTCACAGTGGTCTATCTCCGCCGGCCCGCCCCCGGCGTCATTGTGCGGCGGCGTGAGTGCCGGCATTGCGGCCGGCGCATGACGACCAAAGAGATCGAGCGCTAGCCAAGGTCGATCTATCGAACGAATGTGCGCGGGAGCGCGACACTTCAGCCGGGTCGCGCAGATGTAGAGGGCACGGAACTCCTCCATGCCCGACCCCGAGCCCACCCCCAACCTGGAACAGGCCATCCGCGACAACGCGGCGGGTCCTGCCAAGGCCGCGGGCGACTCGGGAAGCGTTGAGCAGCATCCGCTGAAGGACCAGATCGAGGCCGACCGCTACCTCGCGTCCAAGGCCGCCGCGAGGAAGCCCGGCCTCGGCATCAAGTTCGCCAAGATCGTCCCGCCCGGTTCTGTCTGACCCGATCCCCCATGCTCAAGACCATCGCCAACATTTTGAGCCGGGCCACGCGGGGAATCACTCCCAGCGATCTCTCCCCCTCCTCCGCACCTGCGCGAGGCTCGCATGGACGCGAGCCGCGTGCGGGAAGCGGAGCGCGTCGACTCGTCGTCGCCAAGTTCGACTCGGCCAAGACCACGCCGGAGAACCGCAAGCACTGGGCCAACGCCGACGGTCTGTCGCCCAACGCTGCCATCAACCCCGAGGTCCGGCGCGTCCTCCGCAACCGCGCCCGATACGAGGTCGCCAACAACTCCTACGCCAAGGGCATCGTCCTGACCCTCGCCAACGACACCATCGGCACCGGTCCCCGGTTGCAAATGCTGTCTGGCGACGCCGACGCCAACGCCCGCATCGAGGACGCGTTCGAACAGTGGTCGCGGGCCGTCGATCTGCCCGGCAAGCTCCGCACCATGCGGATGGCCCGTGCCGAGACGGGTGAGGCGTTCGCGCTGCTGGTGAACAACCCCGGCGTGGCGTCACCCGTATCGCTGGATCTCAAGCTCATTGAGGCTGACCAGGTCTGCACGCCGCTGCTCCAGCGTGGCCGCACCGATGAGATCGACGGCATCCTCCTGGACCAGTGGGGCAACCCCTCCGCCTACCGCGTGCTCAAACGCCACCCCGGGGACAGCAGTTTCCTTCGCGCGCTGAACGCTCCGATCGACGACCTGTTCGCCTACGACACGCTGCCCGCCGCTTCGGTCGTGCACTACTTCCGCGCAGACCGGCCCGGCCAACTCCGCGGCATCCCCGACATCACACCGGCGCTCCCGCTGTTTGCGCAGCTCCGCCGGTACACGCTTGCGACCATCGCGGCCGCCGAGACCGCCGCCAACTTCGCCGCCGTCATCTACACCGACAGCCCCGCCAATGGCGAGGCCGATCCGTTGGAGCCGATGGACGAGGTGGAACTCGAACAGCGTCTCGCCACCGTACTTCCGGGCGGATGGAAGCTCGGCCAGGTCCATGCCGAGCAGCCGACGACGACGTTCGGCGAGTTCAAGCGCGAGATCCTCAACGAGATCGCCCGCTGCCTCAACATGCCGTTCAACGTCGCGGCCGGCAACTCCTCCGGGTACAACTACGCCAGCGGTCGCCTCGACCATCAGGTGTACTACAAGAGCATCCGCGTCGAGCAGCACCACCTGCAGCTCGCCGTGCTCGATCGCATCCTGAAGGCGTGGCTCAACGAGGCCGTGCTTGTCGAAGGGCTGCTCCCGCA
>JAFEBN010000140.1 GCA_018242645.1 Planctomycetota bacterium
GCATGCAGCCCTCATCGTCCGAACCGGCATCTCGGAGCAGTGGCTCGGCATCATCCTCGATGTTGAAGATCAGCCGCCCCACCGGATCCGCACCCTCGCTTTCAACCGAGCACGCACGCCGACCGACATGCCCAAAGGCGATCGGCTGACGGACGACCAAATCACGGCCGAACTCCGCGCGTACGTCGAGCGCCTCAGCAAGCTTGACGCCTTCAGCGGCGCATTGCTCTTCGCCAGGGACGGCAAGCCACTGCTCACCTTCGCCACCGGCCTGGCCAACCGCGACTTCAAGGCGCCCAACACCGTCGACACCAGGTTCAACCTCGGTTCCATGAACAAGATGTTCACCACAGTCGCGATCCTCCAACTCGCCGAGCAGGGAAAGCTCTCGCTCGACGACACGCTGGCCAGGCGTCTCGACAACACCTGGCTCCGCCAGGACATTCTCGACCGCGTCACCATCCGGCAGCTCCTGAACCACACCTCCGGCCTCGGTTCCTATTTCAACGACACCTTCGAGCGAACCAGCCGTTCCCATTTCCGCGAAGTCAAGGACTACAAGCCGCTCGTCAATGGCGAAACACTCTTGTTCGAGCCCGGCACCCAGCAGCGCTACAGCAACACCGGCTTCCTCATCGCGGGCGCGATCGTCGAGCAGGCTTCCGGCGAGAACTACTTCGACTACATCCGCGCGCACGTCACCGGCCCCGCCGCGATGACCTCGACCGACTGCTATCAGCTCGACCGGGTCAACGAAAACCTCGCCGTCGGCTACGAACGCCTCCGCGGCCCGGACGGTACCGAGTATTTCAACAACATCTTCGCCCATGTCTTCAGGGGCGGTCCCGCCGGGGGCGGCTATTCCACCGTGACCGACCTTCTCCGCTTCGATCAGGCGCTCCGCGACGGCACACTTCTCAAGAAAGAATCGCTGGACGCTGCCTGGACCCGCACCGACGTGCCGCAGGCGTTCAACTACGGCCTCGGCTTCTTCGTCGAGCAATCCCCGGCCGGCCGAGTTGTCGGTCATGGCGGCGATTTCGCCGGCATCAGCGCCCAGCTCCGCATCTACCTCGATAGCGGCTACACCGTCGCCGTGCTCTCGAACTACGACGGTGCGGCCCCCCTTGTCGAAGCCAAAGCACGCGAGCTCATCAGTCAGGGACGGTGACCTTGGGGTGTGGAACACAAGCCACACGCCGCAAGTGCACGGTTTGAGGATTGTCCGCGACTTTCGGCGGCGCGGGAGCGCGGAGAAGACGATCTCAACGACACCGACCCCGGATTCTCCGGGGTCGGTGCGGGGCGCTGGATGGAGGTGAGGTATGGCTTCTCAGCCCAGCCCCGGACCAGTTGCCCGCTTGCCGGGCCGCCACTCCACGGTCACCGCTTTTCGCTCGGCGTCATCTGCTGTCGAAACGACTTTCGATTCGAGGTCAGTTCATCGGCCGTCAGTTCGCCCGCATCGACCTTTGCCTGAAGCTGCGCGTTCACCTTTTCCCAGTCGGCCTTGGTCATCTTGCCGAGCAAACCACGCAGCGTGGCCGCCTGCTCCGGATTGACGTTCCGGCGATCGCCCGAAGGAGCGCCGAGAGCCGCGACGAACAGCGCGCGCTCGGCGTCCGTCACGCCCGAGGCAGCACGGGGCTGGGCCGATGCGGTCAGCTTGGAGCGGGCGGCCTTCGCATCCTCCGCCGAGATGACGCCGGAGGCAACCTTTTCGCGCAGGGCGGCATGGAGCACCTCGAAATCCGCCTGGGACGATTGCGACTTTGGCGTGACCGCCGGAGCCGGCTTGGTGGGATCGGCTCCCGATGCGATCATCTGCTGCTTGATCGCCGCGAGCTTGGCATCGGCGTCCTGCTGGGTGATCTCCCCCGCCTGTACCTGGGAGCGGAACACCGCCGCGGCGGACTCGTACCGCGCCTGAGCGGGAGACTTGCCCATGACTTCAATTTCAAAGGTCGCCTGCCGGCCGTGCAGGATTCGGCTGCGTGCGGCCTCCTTTTTGAAGGCTGCATCCGTGGGCGTGATCTTCCCGGAAGCCGCCGCAGCGTCGATCCGCTCGTACACCTTCCCCAGTTCTTCGCGCGCACGCGCATCGGCTTCCGACCCGCGGTAGGCCAACAACTCGTACAGCGAGCGAGCATCCTCCTGCGACAGGCTATTGGAAGCGACCGCATCGCGAAGCGCTCCGACCACGCTCTCGTCGGCTCTGGCGGGAGCAATCGCGGCATGCGCGATCCCGACAGCCGAAAGCACCAGCAGCCCGGCGCCGAGCACCGCGGCGGGGAACCATCCGGGACCGGTTCTCTGGGACGCGGCCGTCCCGCCGATCATGCGAGCGATTCGATTCATAAGTGGACCTCCGTGAGAAGACAGCGCGGTCGCGGGGATGTGATTCCGAAGCGACTCCAACCGCGCGAGCGCTTCGGCGAATACACGGGGATTTCCGGCCGCGAGCACCGCCGCGTCGTCGCAGCAATGCTCGCGTTCAAGGCGCACCTGGCCGGAGAGCCACCACACGGCGGGATGAAAGAAGAGGATCGTCTCGATCGCGATCTGCACCGCGTTCACCCAGTGATCGCGCCGGCGGATGTGCCAGAGTTCGTGCGCGAGCACCGACTTGAGCTGCTCGGGCGTGAGCGACGTGAACGCCGAAACCGGAACCAGCACAACGGGTGCGAGGCAGCCCACCACCATGGGCACTTCGGCCATGGTGCTCTGCAGAAACCGGGGAACGCTCTTCAGGCCCAGCTCGCGACCGAGCGACGCAAACGCGCTCAGCCAGCGTTGATCCGGGGCCGACACGTGCATCGAGATGAGCCGACGCCCGCGCAGCCACTGTACGAACACGCGGAGGCCGAGCATACCGGTGCCGCAGGCCCAGAGCAACGCCACGAGGTTGATCAGTCGGGGCAAGGCAGTGGGCCCACCCACCAACGGCGAGGCGCCCCCGCTGAGGACGGGTGCAGGCCCAAGCCGGTGGTTGAGCTCGACGGTGAGCGTGGCGACAAACGCCGCGGCGCACGCACCCAGCGCGACCAGACCGACCATGTATCGTTCCGAAGGCCCGCGCCCCCGAAGCCAGGTGAGAATCAGGTACGCCAGCGCGCCGATCCCAACGCCCTGCCAGAGGAAGTGCACCACGGTCCAGCCGATGGCCCAGCCGATCGCATCGATCAGCATCTGCGCACTCATGACTTGGTTCCTTCCTGTTCGTCCAGCAGCCGCCGGATCTCCCGCAGCTCTTGCGGAGAGGCCTTGCGGAGCGAGAGCGCCGTCAGCACAAGATTGCCCGGCGAGCCGCCGAACGCGCGATCGAGCAGATCACCCAGAAGCTTGCGCTGCGTCTGCTGGCGGGGACGTGACGCGCGATAGACCTGCGGGCGCACCGACGTGTCGCACTGCAGGAGCCCCTTCTCCGTCATGATCTGCATCAGCTTGAGCGTCGTCGTGTAACCGACATCCTGGGTCTCGCCGATGCGGGCGAACACCTCGCGGACCGTTGCGGGGCCATATTCCCAGATCACCGTGAGGATCGCGAGTTCGGCGGGCGTGGGCGTGCGTTTCTCGGGCTTGGCGGCCATGGATTCGTACTCCGAAGGCGGATCGCGTGATTGTGATACCCCCACGTTGACGAAGGGTTTCGTCACTGCGGCCGAATTGACGAAAGATTTCGTCACAGCGGCTTTCTTTGAATGCAAACTGCGCCGGGAGCGTTTCCTGCAACCCTCTACCCCATTTGACGAAACACTTCGTCATTCTCCGCCATGGACGAAAGTCTTCGTGCCGGTTGACCGCCCCCCACCCGAAAGGACCCCCCATGCTTCAGGCTTCGCTTGCCGCTGTTCTCGCCGCGACCGGTCAGCTCCAATCCATGCTCGAACTGGCCGCGGCCCGTCAGGAAGCCACGGGCCGGGCGCTCGCCGCTTGCAACCTGCCGACAGCCCTGGCGCCGCTGATGGTTCCCCGCCCCATCGCCTGCTTCCCGGAAGGTTCGGCGCCGACGCCCGAGATGATCGCGGCACTCGACCGCGCGATGGGACGTTTCCCCTTCGGGGATCGCTACAACATCGCCGGATCCTGGTCGCATGGCCTTCCGACCATCGTTACCTGGAGCCTGGTCCCGGATGGACTTCTTATCCCGAGCGCCGGGATCTCCGGCGAAACCGATTCGCCCAGCACGCTCTTCGCAACCATGGACGCCAATTTTCCCAGCCGCCAACTCTGGATCGGCCTCATCCAGTCGTGCTTCGACCGATGGAGCCAGGTGTGCGGCATCCAGTTCACACGCGTCGAAAGCGGCAGCAACGACTGGGATGACGGCGCCGAGTTCTTTGCACCCGGTTCGGACAGCCGCGGCAGCATCCGTATCGGCATGAAGCCCGTCGGACCCAGCCCTCTCGCGTATGCGTACGGCCCGTCCAACGGCAACGTCGTCATCGACTCCAATGACATCCTCACTTTCACCAACCCCGCCAACGACTACCGGCGCTTCCGAAATGTGCTCCAGCACGAACTCGGTCACGCGATCGGGCTCGCGCACGCCTGTCCGCAGAACGGGACGAAGTTGATGGAGCCAACGTCGACGACCGCCTTTGACGGCGTGCGTCACGACGAAATCCGCGCGGTTCAAGTGCTGTATGGGGACATCTTCGAACCCAACGACACCAGCGACATGGCGGCGAACCTCGGCGTTCTCGCGCCGGGCGCGTTTGCATTCGGCACGCCCCCCGCACCCGCCGTCACGAACGGCTCGACGATGGGCGTCAGCAGCGACGCCGATATTGACTACTACAAGTTCACCGCTTCAGGGCCGACGCTGCTGGTCGCGAATGCAACGCCCATCGGCCTGACGTACGCCAGCGGCCTGCAGAATGTTGATGGGTCGTGCAGCGGAGGCACGAGCGCGAATTCCGCGATGATTCAGAAGCTGGAATTCCAGCTGCTCCGAAGCGATCTGAGTCTGCTCGGCACGTCGACGGGCACCCCCACCGCAACGCTGGCACGCACGCTCATCCCGGCCGGCACGCACCTCCTGAAGGTGTACTCGACGGTTCCGCACGGCTTTGTCAACTCTTCGCAGCTCTACAGCCTCAGCGGCAACGCGATTCGGGCATACGTCAGCGCAAGCACGAGCGCGGTGCGTCGGATCGATGTCACATGGCCTTCCGCTCTGACCGGCGCCTCCTACCAGGTATTCCGCGCGCCCGTCTCGGCACCGGGCGCTGAAGTCTCGCTCGGCACGACGAGCGCGACCTCACTCGCCGACACCGATGTTATTCCCGGTGTGCCCTACCGCTATCGCATCATCGGAGCGCAGCCCGGCGGCACACCGGTGGAGTACGAGCCGGGGGAAGGCGCTTCGCTCATCGCGCCCTGCCCCGCCGATTTCAACGGGGACGCCCGCGTGGATGATGCCGACTTCCTGATCTTTGTTCAGGCGTACAACATACTGGAGATCCCGGGGGCCAATCCCTGGTGCGACCTGACGGGTGACCTGGTCGTCGATGATCAGGATTTCGTGGTGTTCATCACGGGGTATGAAAACCTTGTGTGTCCGACGTTCTGA
>JAFEBN010000141.1 GCA_018242645.1 Planctomycetota bacterium
GGCCCTGGGGGCCCCGGCCGCACGCCGCTCACCATCGCCTCCAACTCACCCCTTCTCGCTCTCCGTCCCGGCGACGACCCGCCCAGCCCGCCCCCACGCATCCCCAATGAGCAGCGAGGCCCGAACGACCAGCGGGGCCCCAACGACCCGCGAGCCAACCCGCCCGGAGCCAACCCCGGCGGCCCCCAGCAACCAGGCAACAACCCCCCCGCTCCGGGTGCTGCGCCCGGCGGAGGCGGTAATTCAAGCGGAGGGGGCGGAAACGGGGGAGGCGGAGGCGCGCCGGCCGCGGGGGGAGGAGGAGGAGGGGGCGGGGGCGGGGGAAGAGGGCGCGGGAATCCGACGGCCCGCATCGCGAATCGCATTCAGAACGGCAACCCGCAGAGCAACGGTCTGCGGTTTGAAGCCATGAAAAAGATGATGGGCCGCGGCGGTCCCGGCGGACCGGGCGGACGTCCCGGGCAGCAGAACGGTCCCAATGGTCGCTCCAGCGAAGGCGCGGTGCGCCTGGCCTTCGACGCCGGCTCGGCCGAGATGACCGAAGACGCGTTCAAGGTCGCCGCGTCGATTGCGAAGCAGCTCGCCGAACAGCCCGAGACTTCGGTGCGCATCTGGGGCCTGGTCGACATGCGCGCCGACGGCGCGAAGCTGAAGGTCGTCGCTCTCCGGGACTCCTTTGCCGTGAGGCTCTTCGGCACCGGGGCCAAGGGAACCCAGTTGAACAAGTCGGAGTACGAACGACAACTGATTGTCTCGTACAACGAGTTCCTCGCGACACAGGCGGCGACCGAAGGCAAGCCCGCGCCCGCGCTCGTCGGACCGGGCACCGAGACGCCCGCCCCCCCCGTCACCGAGATGGAAAGCAAACTCGCGGAGCGCGAGCCGGCGCCGAACGAACTGCTTTTCCTGCTCGCGCGGGCGCGCCAGGACGCGATTGCCAAGTACCTCGTTGAGAAGAAAGAGGTGAACGGCTCACGCGTTCACACTGTCGGCGTCTCCCCGGAATTTGTCGGTACCGAGCGACCCTCGGCGATCGCACAGGTCGGGAAATGACTACTTCGCGGGCTTGAACTCGGAGGCACAATCCTCGTGCTTCGCGCCGCCGTAGCGCACCAGCCACGCCTTCGCGGACTCATTCCCCTGCAGGTAGGCGTCGAAGAACGCCGTGCTGTACGACTCGATCATCAGCACGTGCTCTTGGACATCCGGATCAACGCCGCCGCTCTTTTCCGCCATCTTCTCGCGGATGCGTTCGCCCACACGCGCCGCGATGCGCTGCCGGAGTGTTGACCGTTCACTGTTGTCATTCGAAGGGTTCGCCCCCGGGCCGCCGAAGGTCATGTGCGTCGCGCCGTCGATCGTGAACAGATAGGCGTCCACACCTTTCACGTGGTCAAACGGTTGCCGCCGCCAGGAGGCCGCGCGTCCCCCGCTGCCGTAGTCCTTCGTGCCGGTGAGAAACATCACGGGAATCGCAAAGGTGTCCCACGACTGATCCGTCACGCCCATGACGCCCGCGCCCTGGGGCGACATCGGCAACGCCGCCTTGACGCGCGGGTCGCGAAGAATGG
Organism: Planctomycetota bacterium; assembly: GCA_018242645.1. GTDB lineage: Bacteria > Planctomycetota > Phycisphaerae > Phycisphaerales > UBA1924 > JAFEBO01. Next base: position 1,572 of record JAFEBN010000141.1, read on the forward strand.
CGGCTTTCGCGTCTTTTCCGGGCGGCGTGACCGACATGCCCCCGATCGCCATCGCGGTGTACGCGCCGAACGAGTGGCCCGCGACACCGATGCGATCAGCATCGACGAGCGGCGCCAGCGCCGGATCCGCCGTCGCCTTGTCGATCACGAACGAAATGTCTTTCGGCCTGTTGATCAGGTTGTCGGGTTCGGAAATGGCATCCTGCATCCAGCCTTCGCCATCCTCGTTCTTTCCCGAAAGCCCGTTCTCCTTGGACCACCGGCGAAGCGCCTCCGTGTCGCTTCCGCGATGCGTCGGCGCGATCACGACATACCCGGCTTCTGCCAGCGCGTGCCCGAAATACCCGTAACGCTCGCGCGAAGCCCCGAGCCCGTGTGAAAACACAACGAGCGGATGTTTGCCCTCACCGGCGGGCACATAGATGCGCACAGGGACGTCGCGATCCCGCGCCGCATCATGCCACTCGGCATCGCGCACCGTGACCTGCGCCGCAGGCCGATCGGCCTTGTACAGGTCGCCCGCCCGCGCCCCAGCCGACCACCAAGCACACACCACCAGCGAGATCAGCAGTCGAAGAGCCATGTTGTTTCTCCACGACGGGTGAACGACAAAAAACCGACCCGATTGCGGGGCTTGCCCGCACGAACCACAATCCACGCCCGGATGAACGGAAAACGAGCCACGCATGAACCAAAAACAAGGCCGGAGCCTTTCGGCTCCGGCCCGGATCATTCATTTTCGGACACTGGATTTACCAGCCGCCGCCGCGGCCACCACGGCCGCCGCCGCCGCCACCGAACCCACCACGCCCGCCACCGCCGCCGCCAAATCCGCCCCGCCCGCCGCCGCCACCCGCTTCGCGGGGCTTGGCTTCGTTGACGGTGAGGTCGCGGCCGTCGATGTTCTTGCCGTTGAGGGCGGCCATCGCAGCCTTGGCGTGCTCGTCATTGGCGAACTCGACGAAGCCGAAGCCGCGGGGGCGGCCGGTTTCGCGGTCCATGACGAGGGTGGCCGAGGAGACATCGCCGTGCTCGGAGAAGATCTCGCGGAGGCGCTGCTCGGAGGTGCTGAAAGAAAGATTGCCGACGTAAAGCTTCATGACGCTTCATCCTGCCCTTGAAAACTGAATCAGAACCGGTGCTTGAACTCGGGCGGAGAAAGCGTCGGGAGACCTGAACACTGGGGCCACGGTGGCCGCCTGAACGAGGATCACGGGGTTATTCTAGCTGAAAAACTTTATGGCAAAGTGTGACAATCGCATAAATCCGTTTTCACGTTGAAAACGGTTCCAGAAGGCCTTTTTGGTCACATCCAGCGGGCCACGACGACCTTGCTTTCGGTCCAGAACTTGGCGGCGTCCTCTCCGTTGGCGTGCAGATCGCCGAAGAAGCTCTGCTTCCAGCCTGCGAAGGGGAAAACGGCCATGGGGGCGGGAACGCCGACATTGATGCCGACCATGCCGACCTGGGCGTGGGTCTTGAAGCGGCGGGCGTTGTAGCCGCTGCTGGTGAAGATGACGCCCATGTTGCCGTAGCGGCTCTTGTTCATGGTAGCGAGGGCGGCGTCGAGGGTGGCCTCGCGGACGATGCTGAGCACCGGGCCGAAGATCTCTTCGTCGACGATCTTCATGCCGGGGCGGACGTTGTCGAAGATGGTCGGGCCGACGAAGCAGCCCTTGGCGGGCATGTCGCACTTGCGGCCGTCGAGGACCATTTTCGCACCGTCGGTTTCGCCGCTGGCGATGAAGCCGAGGATGCGCTGCTTGCTCGCGTCGTCGATGACTGGGCCCATGCCGACGCCCGCGGTGTTGCCTTCGGCGACCTTGATTTTTTCTGCCGCGGCCTTGAGCTTGGGGATGAGCCACTCGCCCGCATCGCCGACGGCGATGCAGACGCTGCCGGCGAGGCAGCGCTGTCCGCTGTTGCCGAACGCGCTGCCGACGATACCTTCGATGGCGGCGTCCTGGTTCGCGTCGGGCATGATGACCATGTAGTTTTTCGCGCCGCCCATGCACTGAGCGCGCTTACCGGCGGCGGTCGCGGTCTTGTAGATGTGCTGCGCGACGCGCGTCGAGCCGACGAAGCTGACGGCCTTGACATCGTCGTGCGTGATGAGGTGATCGACGACTTCGGGGCCGCCCGTCACGAGGTTGAGCACGCCCGCGGGGAGACCCGCCTCGTGCGCGAGTTCGACTTCGCGGATCGCGCTGAGCGGCACTTTCTCGCTGGGCTTGAGCACGAAGGTGTTGCCGACCGCGACGGCCATAGGCCACATCCAGAGCGGGACCATGACGGGGAAGTTGAACGGCGTGATGCCGACGCAGACGCCGAGGGGGACGCGATCGACGAAGGAGTCGATACCCACGCCGCTCTTGTCTTCGGTGCGGCAGAAGGAACTGCTGACGGCGATTTGCGGGAGCGTCTTGCCCATCATGAGCGTGGGCGCGGCGCAGGCGAATTCGACGCAGTCGATGCCGCGGCGGACGTCGCCCCTGGCTTCGGCCATGGTCTTGCCGTGCTCGCGGACGATGAGCGAGGCGAGCTCGTCGAAGTGCTTTTCGAGCAGAGCCTTGTACTTGAACATGACCTGGCAGCGATCGCCTACCGGCGTGGCGGACCAGGCGGGGAAGGCTTCGTACGCGGCCTGCACGGCGGCTTCGGCGCTGCGCTTGGCGTTGAGATCGACCTGCGCGATGGTCTCGCCCGTGGCGGGGTTGATGACGGCGTGCGAAGCGGCGCCTTCGGCTTGTGATGCGGTGCGCTTGCCGGCGATGAACTGTTCGACTTTGGGGGCGGGCATGGGTGGCTCCTGATCTTTTTGTTTTGTGAGGGGAAGTTTAGGGAGGGGAAGGCATCGAGGCATCGAGGCATCGAGGGGGCGGATTTCATTGCGCGGTTGGTAGGCTTCGGAATATGTCATCGGGTGAAGATGTGCGCGGCGAGGAATCGGGTTGGGGGTGGGTTGATCGTCATTTGTCGCTTGCGGCGAATCGGGTGATGCGCCTGGGTATTTGGGTTGTGGTTGTTGGGTTTTTGTGGGCGTCGGTGGTGCGCGCTGGGGAAGTGGGCGATTCGCCGCGGCGGGATGTGGTGCTCGGGGAAGGGTGGCGGTTTGTTCGCGCGGATGTGGCGGGTGCGGAGGCGATTGATTTTGATGATTCGGGGTGGGAGCGGGTGCGCGTGCCGCACACGTGGAATGCGGAAGATGCGCAATCGCGGGCGGACTACTACCGGGGGCCGGGGTGGTATCGCACGCGGGTGGTGCTGGGCGCGGATGAAGTCGGTGCGGGCAAACGGCGGTATTTGCGGTTTGAGGCGGTGTCGGTTGTCGCGGATGTCTTTGTCAACGGCCGGAAAATCGGGCAGCATCGCGGCGCGTTCACGGCGTTCTGCTTTGATGCGACGGACGCGCTGAAGGCGGGCGAGAACATCATCGCAGTGCGGGCGGACAACACCAAGTTTCCCGACATCGCGCCGATCTCGGGTGATTTCGCGATCTTCGGCGGCATCTACCGCGACGTGCACCTGCTCACGCTGAACGAGCGGTGCATCGACCCGCTCGATGATGCGTCGCCGGGCGTGACGATCGTGCAGGAGCAAGTGACGCCGGAATCAGCGGTGCTGCGAACGACCTTGCGGCTGCGCAACGGTTTATCGAAGCCGTGGGATGCCAAGGTGCGGTTCACGGTGCGCGATCCGGACGGGAAAGCGGTACCGCAGCTCACGATCGGGTTGATGACCAATACCTGGGCGCTTCAGGGCAACTGGGTGGGCGAGGTGACGCGGCCGTACGCCATCACGAATCCCAAGCTTTGGAACGGGCGCCCCACCACTTCTTCGCCGGCGCCGTACCTGTACAGCGTCACGGTGGAAACCTTTGATGGCGACACGATGACGGATCGCGTCACGGTGCCGCTGGGATTGCGCACGATC
>JAFEBN010000142.1 GCA_018242645.1 Planctomycetota bacterium
CGCCGACTCCATCGCCTTCAACCCGCACAAGTGGCTCCTCACCAACTTCGACTGCAACTGCTTCTACACCCGCGATCGCAAATCACTCACCGGCGCGCTCTCCATCACGCCCGAGTACCTCCGCAACGCCGGCACCGACTCGGGCGCGATCGACTACCGCGACTGGCAGATCCCCCTCGGCCGCCGTTTCCGCGCCCTGAAACTCTGGTTCGTCCTGCGCCACTACGGCGCCGACGGCCTCCGCTCCTACATCCGCGAGCACATGCGCCTCGCCGAACTCTTCGAATCGCTCGTCCGCGCCGACCCCCGCTTCGAAATCGTCGCGCCACGCACCATGAACCTCATCTGCTTCCGCCTCAAGGCCGACGACGATGCCAACAAGCGCCTCCTCCACGTGCTCAACGACTCCGGCAGAATCTACCTCACCCACACCGTCCTCCCCGGCGTCGGCTACACCATCCGCTTCTGCATCGGTGCAAGCGCCACACAAGAACGCCACGTCCGCGCCGCGTGGGAGTTGATCCAGAAGACTGCCGGGTAAGACGCAAATCGATAAAACTCAAAACGCCGAAAGCCGCAAAGGCACGTTCTTCCCCTTGCCTTTCTTTGAGCTTTGAGTTTTATCGCTTTGAGCTTTGCTATCTCACCCCCGCCAGCTTCCGCACCGTCATATCAAACGTCCGCACCAGCCCGCTCTGGATCGCGTACACCACCACGCAGTAAATCACAGCCGCCGCAACCGCTCCGATCGCCAGCGATATCCGCGCCGTTTCCAGCCCGCCCCCGCCCGACACCGTCTGCGACATCGCGTTCTCCGGGCTCACCAGTGCGAAAATCAGCGGCCCCGGGCACAACGCGCCCAGCGCCGGCCCGATCCACGCCACGCTCAACGCCGCCTGCCAGCCGCACAGCCCGCTCATCCCCGCCACCGCGCCGACCACGCCCACCGTCGCCACAACCGACGAAATCGTCCCTTTGCTCCGCAGCGACCACTGCAGCCCCACCATCACGCAGAACGCGATGAACGGCAGCACCACCACCGGCGCCACAATCCCCGCTTCCGGCAGCACCACCGGCACCGAAATCGCTCCCGCGCCCGGCACCTGCGTCGTCACGCTCACGCCCTCCGCCCGCCCCAGCCCTCCAAGCAGCACATAGAACGACGCCAGCGCCAGCGTGCCCAGCGGCACCGCCAGCAGCGGCAGCAGATACGAAATCAACCCGCGTAACTTCCCGAACAGATAGCTCGACGGCGTGATCGGCGTCGTCAAAAGCAGATCCAGCGTCCCGTCCTCCCGCTCGCGGCTGATCGCCGTCGCCGCCATGTTGATCGCCACCAGCGTGATCACGCCAAGCTCGCCCCACACCGTCGCCAGCAGCGCGCCCCGGAAATCACCGTGCGTCATCGACCCCGTGTGATACAGCACAACCAGCGCCACGCCGAACAACCCGCCCAGCCCGATGAACGCGTACCGCGCCACGATCCGCCCCAGCGTGCTGTTGCGCGCCGCCGCCTCGCGCCACGCGATCGGGTTGTGCCACACCGTCCGCGCCGGCCGCGTCTCCGCGCCCGCCGCGCCCAGCCCAAACAGCTTGCGATACCACGGAATCCCGCCCTCTTCCCCCGACAGCAGGTTCAGCCCGCCGCTCCGCACCGTAAACGTCGACACCACCATCAGCAGCACGCTCAGCAGCAGCGAGCCGTAGCACCACGTCCGCACCGGGTGCTCCAAAAACCAATTGCGCAGGCCCGTGGTCGTTCCTTCCGGCGCCGTCGGAAAATCCGTCGGGTTCAGCAGCGCCGCCAGCGCCAGAAACGGGTTGATCGCCGTCATCCACGTCACGCCCCCGCCGCCCGCGGCACCGTGCCCCGCATTCCGCAAAAACGCGTCCACGCCCGCCGTCACCGCCAGGTAACTGATCACGCACACGTAAAACGCAAACACCGCCCGCTTGCCCGCCAGCCGCGACACCGACAGCGCAATCGCGATCGTCCCCACCAGCAGCACCGCGAACGCGCTGATCGCAAAGCTCCCGAATATCGCCCGCATCGACACGCCGCCGAAATACTGCGTCAACGCAAACAGAGGCAGCGTCGCCACCATCAGCGAGATGATGAAAAACAGCCGCCCCAGCAGATTCCCCAGCACAATCTGCCCCGCCGTCAGCGGCGTCGTCAGCAGCACCTCCCACGTCCGCGGGCTCGCCTCCTGCGCAATCGCCCCCGCCATAAACACCGGCGCCAGAATGCAGATCAACGCCAGCTGCAAGTACGCAATAAACGTGAAGCTCGCCGCGGCATTGATCGCCAGCTCGCGGTAATCCAGCTCCCCGCCCCCCAGCCGCGCAATCAGCGACCACAGCAGCACCAGGATCAGCACCGCCAGATACGCCGCCCGGATGTACAGATGCCGCGTCCGCCGCGAGCCGTTCTGGACAAGCCGCACAGCGATCGGGTTCAGGGGAATCAGGTACACCAGCCAACGCAAGAAGACGGGCATGACCGCATGATACGAAACCACCGCTCCCAGTGTTCCTTACCGGGACACCCGCCGCATTCGGTCGCTACTCCTTATTCAACACTCGCTCCTGCCCGTTCCGCACGATCGTCATTTGCCTTTTATCGATATCGAACCGTAAAACGACCTCCCCGCCCTCCACCTTGAAGGCGTTCTCCCCCGCCGGCACCAGCGCCTGCGCCGACTTCCCCGTCATCTCCGCAAACAGCTTCCCGTTCTCGCTCGTGATCTTGAACTTCACCGGCGCGCCCGGCTTGGCATACACACCCACATACCGCGCCAGCACGTCCGCCGCCACCGGCGCCGCGTCGAAGCTCGGGATCTCGAAGGCCTGCCCCGCCAATATCGAGAACACCCCCTTCAGAATGTCAGACACCGGGTACACCTTCGCGTTTGTGGCGTACACCACCGCAAGCTTCTCCTGGGGCTGATACTCAACCCAGCTTCCAAAGTTCTCGATTCCCCCCGTGTGCCCGTACGACGTTCGGCCGTCGCGCGAAAACGCCTCGATCCCCATCTCGTTCGTCGTCATCTGGTCAAGACTTGTCCGGGAGACGAGCCGGCCTTCAAACAACGCCTGCACGAACGCGAGCAGATCCCCGGGCGTCGAGATCAACGCGCCGGCGCCCACGGCAACACTCAGATGCGTTCCCGGCTGCTCTTCCCAATCCCTCGAAAAGCGGTACGAAACGCTCTCCGCCGCATCGCCGTTCCCCGTTCCGAGATACGTGTTCTTCAACCCAATCTTCGAACACACCCGCTGTTCCACCACCTCCGCATACGACTTGCCGGTGACGTTCTCGATCACCGTCGCCAAGAGCACATACCCCGCGTTGCTGTACGCCGTCTTCGCCCCCGGCTCAAAGTCCGGCGCCCCCTTTGCAATCGCCTCGATCAACTCCTCCCGGGAAATCGGACCCGCCTTTCGAAATCCCGAATCCTCGAAGACATCGTGGATCCCGCTCCGATGCGAAAGCATCTGTTCAATCGTGATCCTTTCCGCATTTGCAATCCGCGGCACGAACCGATCCAGCGTCTGCGTGAGCGCCAGCTTCTTCTCCTCCACGAGCTGAAACACAATCACCGCTGTAAACATCTTTGTGACCGACCCGATCCGGAATCTGGTCTCCGCTGTCCACGGTTGCTTTCGCTCGCCGAGTCGCGCATATCCGATGGCCTTTCCGTACTCCACGCTCCCGTTCCGCGCGATCTCCACCATCCCCATCGCCTTGTTCTTTTCGCAGAGTCGCTCAAAGAACCGATCCAACTTCGCGGCGTCAACGCCCTGCCCCAGGCACGCCGCGTTCACCAGCACGCTCGCCGCAGCCGCCGTCACGATTCTCGTCACCATTCTCGTCACCATCGCTTGCTCCTTCGCCGGGCCCGTGAAGGCCGGCGGCAATCACCTTCCCATGGAAACCCGCCGACCCCAATCAACCCGTTTACTTTGCATTGCAAAGTGTGGTTGCGGATTCGAAGTCGAATGCCGGAAAAAGACGCACGGTGGACCAGTCTCACCTTTCTCCATCCGCCCCACGGACGGGCTGCCCCCTTTCCCCGCTCACGCCGGAGACCAACCCCAGAGCGGCCGGGATCTCGTTCCCTTTTTCATCTCCCGGTGCGCATCCGCGACGACGCTCTCCAAAACCCCGATGTAATCGGCAAACCGCTTGCGTCCACTCGCCGTCAACCGGTAGAGCGTCTGCTGGCGCGATCCGCGCTTCCCTTTCCAAATCTCGACGAGCTCCGCTTCGCTCAACACCGCGAGATGGCGACTCAAATTCCCGTCCGTCAGCCGGCACAACGCCTTCAGGTCATTGAACAGCAACCCGCCCTCGTTTGATGCGAGCGATGTCAGGATCCCGAGCCGCGCTTTCTCGTGGATCACGCGGTCCAGCCCCTCATACCCGAACCGGCCCGCGCGTTCATCCGCGCCGCTGTCCTTCCGCCGCGCCATCATGTCGCTCCACATGCAGGTACACAATCACCGCCGCCAGCAGCTGCCCGCCCCCAAACGTTGTTCCCATCAGCCACGGCGAAAACGCTCGTTCCCCGTGCCCCCACAGCAGGCTTGCGCAGCCGCACAAAATGTAATACATCCCGATCACCACCGCCTTCCGCGGCAGCAATTCGTTGGAAGCAAAGATTCCCAGTCCGAAAATCATCGCCCACAGCCCGGGCAACATCCAGGCCGCCGCCGGCTCCCCGCGATAAATACAAACCATCAGCAGGCCACCCACGACCACGCTCGGACCAAATCGCTCCACCGCCAGCAGCGCGTGGCGCTTTGCAAACCCATCGCGACCAACTCTCCAAACGATTTCCAACGCTGCCGCGAGAAGGCTTGTCGCAGCCACGCCCGCCCACAACACGAGGTACCGATCAAGAAACAACCCTGCACCAACCTCCGGTGCGCCCGCCCACCGCTGCTGGACCGCCGCCGCTCCCACGCCCAGGACGCCGGAAAAGCCGACCGTCAAAGCCCTATATCCGCGAAAGACCTGCCGCTTCACCATCTGCCGACGAATGTCGGAAATCTGCTCGAGCGCTTCATCCAGTCGCATGCCGCGATGGTAAGGCGCTCATCGCTCCCACTTGGCACTGGAAAGTGAGCCGCGATTTCGGCCGTCGCTCCGGCCGTTTCGCGCCTTAACTCCACCGACCGGGAGCGATCCCCGGTAACACTCATCTCCCCCTCCCCATCCGCCCATGAGTGACGCGAACCTCCCCCGCGATCGCCTCATTTCATCTGGCCTTCGCCTCCGCCACCTTCTTGATCCGCTCCATCGCGTGCCCCCAGCCATCCGGCATGCCTTCGAGGTGGTCCTTCGACAGCAGCCCCATCGCCTTATGCA
>JAFEBN010000143.1 GCA_018242645.1 Planctomycetota bacterium
GACACCGTTGTGAATCACCACGACTCGCGCCGGATCAATGGGATACGTCGAAAGCAACTGCCTCCGCACCATCTCCGAAACCGCGACGATGGCGGGGGCGCCCTTTCGGGCGTACTGCCGGCGCTCCAAGGCCCGAAACTCCCGATACCGGGGGAGGAGCCCAAAGCCCAGCGGGCGCGCCCAGCGAACCAGACCGTGCGACAACCGGCTCCGCTGCTGGTAAACATACCGCCGAATGCCGTGGTGGGGCATCATCACATCGGCGTGCCAGCCATCGCCCATGTCGTGGACGATGTCGAACTTCTCCTGCGCCAGCATCCGCTCAACCGCCGCGGCAAACCGGAGCCGCCGCGTGTTCGGCAGCGAACCGAATTCCACGACATGCGTCCGGGCCCCCGCGGGCGCGCCCTTGATGGCCCGGGCATAAATGTGGACGTGATGACCGTCCTGCAGAAGCCGCTGCGCGTGGTCATGCGTCCACCGCTGGGCACCGCCTCCGACGGCGTCATATCGATCCAGTACAAAGGCAATGCGCAAGGTCCCCGACATCAGGCCGGAGTGTAGCGTCCTTGTCCAGCTTTTAATACGCCCCGTGCCCGGTGATGACCACCCAAACCGTCTTGATCAGGATGTATAAGTCGAGCCACACCGACCAGTTGCGCACGTAGTACGCGTCGAGCATGACGCGCTCTTCATATTCCAGTTCGTTGCGCCCCGAAACCTGCCACAGACCCGTTAACCCGGGCAGAACTTTCGTATACAGCGACACCAATTCCGCGTACCGCGCCGTCTCGCCCGTGGTGATCGGGCGGGGCCCCACCAGGCTCATCTGGCCTGCCAGCACATTCAGGATCTGGGGCAGCTCGTCCACGCTGCTCCATCGAAGCCAGCGCCCCACCCGCGTCAGTCTCGGATCATTCTTGAGCTTCTGCGTGCGCTCCCATTCATCCGCCAGTGCCGGGTCCGATTCCAGCGTCGCCCGAAGAACCCGATCGGCGTCCGCCACCATAGTGCGGAACTTGAGCTGATTGAACAGCTTGCCGTTCTGTCCCACCCTCCGCAGCTTGACAAAGACCGGTCCGTTCGAATCGAGCTTGATGGCGATCGCCAGCACCGCCATCAGCGGCAAGAACAGCGGCAGCAGGATTGTCAACGCAAGCAAATCCAGCCCGCGTTTCAACGTGCGGCGACCCGGGTCCAGCAGCCGGTGTTGCACTTCCAGCCCGAACATCCCTCCCAGGTCCCGCCCCGTCATCCAAAGTGTCGAGGGCAACGGCAAGTCCGGGATGATCACCACGTTTGGAAACGCCTGGAGCGGACCCGCGAGCAGTTCCTTGAGTGATTCCGGTGACATCCCTTCCGTCGCGACCAGTGCATACGGCACGCGCCCCGCCTCACGCAGCACGTGTGTCAGGGCCGGCAAATCAACCACCGGCACGCCGGAAATCGACTTCGCAAGCCCCGCTTCCATGCTCACCACCGCACGCGCCCGCAGCCCGAGATTCGGGTGCCTCAGCATCTGCGTGACGACCCGTTCCGCCGAATGCGCCCGGGCGAAAATCACCGCCGGATAGCCGAACCATGGCGACCGCTTGAAGATCAGCTTGGTAATCGTGCGCGCCACGGGTACCGCGACCACGCACATCGCCCACGCCAACAGGAACACCGCACGCGAGTAGTCCGATCCCTGCTTCAACATGAACGTGCCCGTGCCGAACATCAGGAACACGAGCGAAATGATCAGAACCTGGCGGCGGAATTCCTCGACCGGGTGATTGCCCACACCCGGGTACAGCTTCATCGCCCACGACAGACCTAGTTGTACGAGAATCGCCGGCCACAAGCTCAGGTACAACCTCGGGTCGATCTGCCGCTCGATCACCATCCACGCATAGACCGCGCCGGCGCAGCACGCCGTAAAGACCACCGAATCCACCAGCGCCAGCACAAAGCCCGTCATCCAGTGCGAACGGCCCACGCGCAGGATCGGCGCGCCCGCGGCATCCATCGCCCGCCGGGGCTTGGTTTCAAAGACGCTCGGCATTTCCAGGCCGCGTTGCACGACCTGCAAGGGTACGCGTGAGCGCCGCACCGGGGTCCCACCGCTCCGCTCGCTACGCTGAACCCCGGATGCCCGCGGCGGAACTCATCTTGGCCTGGTTTGATCGGCACCGAGTGTGGCTGCTGGCTTTTGCCGGGCTTCTCGTGGTGGCCGCCTTCTCCACGGCGTGGCGGGTCACGCCGGATTCCGCCCTTTTTCTTGGTCTGGCTCGCAATCTCGCCCTCGGCAGAGGGTTCACCTTCAACGAGCAGATCGTCTCCACCGTCAACCCCGGTTTTCCGCATCTTCTGGCCATCTTGTTCCGCGCCGGTGGCGATCCGATCGCCGTCGCCAACGCCTTCATCCTGCTGACTTCGCTCGCGTCGCTCGTTCTCGTGTTCGCCCTGATGCACGCGCACGCCGGCCGGCCGCTCGCCGTGCTCATCACCTTTCTGACGGCGATCAACAGCACGTTCCACCGGCACACCGGCGAGATTCTCGCCGACATGCCCTTTTTTTTCTTCTGCATGCTCGCCCTGCTCGGCTACGAGCTCACATTCGCACGCCCCGATCGCCGTCCCGCTCGAATCGTGGCCGGCGGCATCTTCACGCTGCTCGGCCTCGCCGGCATGGCCTGGCTCCGGCTGGTTTTCATCGCTCCGCTCGGGGCGATCGTCGCCGATCTCGCCTGGCGCGTGCGGCGTTCCCGCTTCAAATGGGCGATTCTCGCCGCCGCCGGCGCGGTGCTCCTCGGCGCTGTTGCCGTCCGCCTCGCCGATCCGCGCATGGCAGGCGGACTCACGTTGCTCGCGAAGGAAAGGGAGGTTCTGGAATCGTTCCGCAACCTTCCTGCAACGCTCCAGCGCACCGGCGAGTTCACAGCCCCCAGACTCTTGACGGATGTCACTCCACGGGCTCTGTTCGGCAACAAGGTCGGCGTCTGGCCGATCGACGGGGTGGTTTCCATTCTTGTCTTCGCGGCGGGCCTGATGCTCGTCAAGCGGCGCATCGCTTGGGCTGTACTTGTCGCGATCTGCCTCGCGCAATGGCTCCTGTTCTACCCCGACAGCCGCTACTTTCTTCCGATCATTCCGTTGCTCCTGCTCGGGTGGTGGGACCTTGGCGTCAAGCTGACCTCGTACGCACGCCCGGCACGTCAGGCCGGCGCACTCGCGGCATTTGTCGCACTCCTGCTCATCCCAAATCTGGTCCGCGCCTTCGGCTTCGTCCTCGATCAGCGACGCACGCCTTTTCTCGAGCACTACATGCGAGGTCGCTTCCGGGATCTGCCCGCCTTGGCCGCTCAGGCTGCTTCAACGCTCCCGCCCGATGCCGTCATCATCGCCGATGAGCAATTCGCCTCGCCGATGCACTACCTCAGCGGCCGCCGAACCATCGCGGTCTCCGGCGCGCTTCTGCTTGGAGACCGCCCCCCCGGCCGCCCCGCGTTTGTGTTGATTTCAAAAGGCTCCGAATTCGACGGTGTCTTGAGCCGAGCCGGACTGAGGCAGGCAGCGATCGTGCTCGGCGATCCCCAAGACCCCGCCGCACTTCGCGTCCTCGCACTCGAACCACTGCCCGCGCCGGCCCGTCCAAATTGAGGCGGCCTCCGACGCCATCGAACAATCCGGGAAGCCGCAAGCGCAATCCTCGCGACCAGCCGCAAGATCGTCAGCCCGCGTTCATTTTCAGCACGATCTCGGCCGCGTCGCTCAGTGTCTCGACGACAAAGTCCGCGTTCACACCCTTGGCCCGTGCTTCCGCCAGTACTTCCGGCCCCTTTTCACCCGTCACAAGCAGAATGGTCTTGCACCCCGCCGCGATTCCCGCCTGCACATCGCGCACCGCATCGCCGATCATGACGCTCCGAGAAAAATCCAGATCCGGAAATTCCCGCTTGGCATCGTGCAGCATGCCCGGCTCCGGCTTGGTCCGCGGCCCCTTCCCCGGCACGCTGTAGTACACCGCATCCAGCCGCACGCCAAACGCCCGAAGAAGGGTTTTCATCCGCTCGTGCACCCGCGCCAGCTGATCCTCGGTAAACAACCCAAGTTCGATCCCGCGCTGATTGGTCACCACGATCAGCCGCATCCCGGCTTTCTGGAGCGCCGCCAGAGCCTCGCCCGCCCCCGGCAGCAGTTCGAACTGCTCCTCCCGCACGATCCACTCACCGATCAGGCGGATATTGATCGTGCCGTCGCGATCCAGAAACACAGTGTCCACTCGGGGCTGCTTCATCGCTGCCCAGCGTAGCCGCTCGTGGCCGCACTCCGCGCCTCTCCTGCTATCCTGACCCCATGCCGGCCCACCAAGCGCCCGCTCATCTCGACCCTCAGGCCATTACCGACGCGCTCCACGCGGATCTTCAGATCGCCCATCGCGCGCTGGCTGCCTTCCTCGCCGACCCCGCCAATATCCGCCGAATCACCGAAGCATCCGCGATGATCGCCGATGCCTTCCGCGCCGGCAACAAACTCCTCGCCGTCGGCAACGGAGGCAGCTGCGCCGACGCGGCGCACCTCTGCGAAGAACTCTCCGGCCGTTTCCGCGAAGACCGCCCGTCACTGCCCGCCATCGCCTGCAACGACCCCGGCCACATCACCTGCACCGCCAACGACTACGGTTTCGACGCCATTTTCTCCCGCTGGATCGAGGGCCTCGGCCGCTCCGGCGATGTGCTCGTCGCGCTCTCCACCAGCGGCAACTCACCCAACGTCATCAAAGCGATCGACGCCGCCACTTCCCGCGGCATCAAGACCATCGCCCTGCTCGGCAAAGGCGGCGGCAAACTCGCCGGCCGCTGCGACCTCGAATGGATTGTCAACGGGCCCGACGCGCTCCACGCCGACCGCATCCAGGAAATCCACATGCTCGTGCTGCACAGCCTCGTGCGCGCGATCGAATTGCGAATGTTTGTTGCTAGGTAGGGAGGCCCGGATGGCGGGCAGAAATGGTTGGACAATTCCGCGAGCTTGGGCTGTTGTTCTCGGTGCATTGAGCAACGCACTGTTTGGCTTGTGCGTCGTTCTAAGTCAGGACACGCGGCTCGCTGCATCAGGCCCCGGCAATGGGATGGCCGTCGTCATTCCGATCGCGTTCGTTGCGGTGTTGTGTTCCGGGGCATTCGTGCTTCTGATGTGCTTCCGCCGGGCTCACACTCGTGCTTCGATTGTTCTTCTGCTGCTTCTGGCAGCGACGGCCATGGTGGTGGCAGCCGTATCGATGTAACGAGTTGTGCTTGCAATCAGGCAAAGGCTTTGCGAGAAGGCATCACGCCGGC
>JAFEBN010000144.1 GCA_018242645.1 Planctomycetota bacterium
GGGTCTTCGAGCACGGGCCTGAGCGCATCGAGGACAGTTTGCTCGTCCAGGTGCGAGCCGCAATCGGGCGAGCGCACGGGGATGTACGCGCCGGTGCCGATCCTGGTGCTCAAGCTGATGCCGCAGAGCTGAGCCCGCATGGGCGAAACGCTGGTTGTTTCCGTATCAACGGCGATCACCGGGGCGCGGCGGAGTTCCGTGATCAAATCATCAAGTTCCGCCCTGGTCTTGACGCACCGGTAGTCGCCACCGGGGTTTGCGATGACCTTGGGCGGCTCGAGCGAGGCGAACAGGCCGCCCTCGATGAAGTCGTTTCGTGCGGCCCTGGGAGCGGGTTTGGGCTGCGCGGGATCCGGCCGCGGCAGGTCGGGGGGCATGGGCGCCGCCAGGCCGGCGGGGAGTGCTTCGCCCCGCGCGAGCATGAGCGCGCGAACATCGTCCTGGTAGCGATTGAACCCGAGTTCTTTGAGGATGGGGATCAGCCGATCGAGTTTGAACTTTGCGGCGTCGGCGCTCGCGAGCGGCAGTTCGACCGGTGCATCGTGGCGGAGCGTCACGAGCTGACGGGAAAGCCCGAGCTTGGGAATCGCCTCGCGGATCTTCTCGCCACGCTTGCCCTTGATCGTGTCGGCCTTGGCGATGAGCGCATCGAGCGAACCGAATTCGGCGATGAGGGCCGCCGATGTTTTCTCGCCCACGCCCTCGACGCCGGGGACGTTGTCGACGGTGTCGCCCATGAGGGCGAGATAGTCGATGACCTGTGCGGGCTTGAGCCCGCTCTCGGCGAACCAGTGAGCCTCGTCGATGACGAGATCGGTGTGGACGTCGAAGAGTTCGACGCCGCCGCACTCGCCGGTGGCGGCGCAGAGCAGCTGCTTGAGGTCTTTGTCCTTGCTGATGATGCGGATGCGGAGTTCGGGGCGCAGCTTTCGGAGCTGGGTCACAACCGAGGCGATGGCGTCGTCGGCTTCGAAACCCTCGATGCCGACGGTGGGAATCCCGATTTCTTTCATGAGCGCCAGGCAGCGCTCCACCTGCGGGAAAAGGTCCTGCGGCGGATCGCTGCGGGTTGCCTTGTACTCGGGGTAGAGCTCGGAGCGGAAGGTCTCTTTGTCGCCGGAGATGTCGAGCGCGACGGCGACGTACTCGGGGCGGCCACCGAGTTTTCCTTCGCCTCGCAGCAGCTTGAGGAGCATGCCGACGAAGCCGAACGTCATGTTCGTCGGCTCCTTGGTGACCGGACTGGTCATCGGCGTGCGGATGGCGTGGTAGGCGCGGAAGAACTGCGCGTAGCCGTCGATGAGGTAGAGGGTTGGCGGTGTGGTGGGGGAGGTGGGGGGGGTGGGGGAGGTGGGGGAAGCCATGGGGTTCAGGCGGGGGCGACGGCGCGCGTGGCCGTTTCGTGCAGGGCGGAAAGGCGAGCGATCATCGCCTGGCTGGGTTCGATCTTGCGCCGCTTCATCGCGGCCTTCGCCACTTCCAGGAACTTGTCGAAGCGGAAGGCTTTGCGGCCGGCATCGGTGGACCACTGGAAACCGCCGACGCAGCCGCTGACGGCCGCGGTCTGGGCGAACATACTGCCGGTGTGGAGGATGGCGCCGGTCATGATGCGGGTGCAGATGGCGGTCTTGACATGGTCGCCGATGACCGCGCCGAAAAACTGCTGGCCGGTTTTCTCGTTGCTCATGCCGGGTGAGGCGACGGAGATGACCTCGCCATAGGTATTGAGCAGGTTGCTGTTGGTGGTGCCGGCGCCGAGGTTGACCCACTCGCCGATATACGAATCACCCAGGTGGCCGTCGTGGCCCTTGTTGCTGAAGCCCTGGAAGATTGTGCCGCCGACTTCGCCCGCGACCTTGCAGTGCGGTCCGATGGCGGTGTTGCCCTTGATGAGGGCCTTGTCGAGCACGGTGCAGTGTGGGAGAAACGCACAGGGGCCGATGAGGATGGCGCCGGGGCGGATCGTGACCTCCTGGCCGATGGCGACCGGACCGTGCTCGAGATCGATGATGACACCGGGGTAGATCTTGGCGGTGGGGTCGATTGTGAGGCCGTGTTCGCCGAAGACGGTGACGCCGGGTGGAACCTCGGGGGGTTCGGCGTCGCCCAGCAATTCAAGATCGCTGGCGATGCAATCGTCGCGGAATGTGCGTACGTGCCACGGGCGAGCGAGCAGGGCCGTTCCGGAAAGGGTGGCGACGGGTTTGAAGGCGACGTTGGCACCCTGCATGAAGGCGGCGGCGTCGGCGGGACTCGCCAGAGCCGCGACCAGATCGCCCGAAGCTTCTTCGATCACGGATTGGCCGGTTTCGAGGCTGGCGATGACTTCGTAACTCACGGGGCACCGACCGTTGATGAGCAGCACGGGGGCTGTCGAACCGGAGAAGGCATTGACGGCCAGGCCGGGGTGCCGTTCGCGGGTGAGCTGAGCCAGCGATTCGGGCGTGCGGACAGCGATGACATCAAGGTCGAGGGCGAGCTTGAGCCGCTCCATGGTCGTGAGCGCGCCGGTGCGGATATCGAAGCTGGCCCGCAGGTCGGTCAGGGGGGCGAGCCGGGCGGTCCGCGAGCCTGCATCGTCGAAGAAAATCGCTGGCGTCATGCGGCCAGAGTGTAGCGGCGGCGGGCCGGAATCCCGGCTTGATCGTCGCCTCATTCCGCCCCGAAAACCCGTCCGTACACTCCGCCTCTCCCGGAGCGAGCGTGCCTGCGATCATCTTCGATTTCGATGGCGTCATCGTCAACAGCGAGCCGCTTCATGAAGAAGCGTTACTGCGCTGCGCGCAGGAACGGGGCATGTCCTTTACGCATGAGCAGTACATGACCCGCCTGATCGGCCTGGCCGATCGCGACTGCCTGCCCCTGCTCTTTGAACTGAACGGGCGGCGTGTGACACCGGAAGAGCATCGTGCCTTCTTTGCTCAGAAAAAGCGGATGGTGCACGACATGATCGTCGGCGGGCGGGCCGAAGTGTTCCCGGGGACGCTCCGGATCATTCGGGAGGCGACGGTGCCGCTGGCGGTCTGCTCGGGCGCGATCCGTTCGGAGATCGATCTCGTGCTGCGGACGCTCGAGATGGTCAACCGGTTTCGAGCGATCGTGAGCGCGGACGACGTGCGCCACAGCAAGCCCCACCCGGAGGGTTATGAGAAGGCCGCGGCGAGCGTGGGATTCGATCCCGGAGCGTGCGTGGCGATCGAAGACACCCCGACCGGAAGCCGCGCGGCACTGGCGGCGGGGCTGCGTGTGATCGCGGTGGGGCACTCGCTCCCGCGCGGCGCGTTCCCGGCGGACATCGCGCTGTACGTCCGCTCGACTGAGGAACTCGATCTGCCGCGGGTGCTCGGGCTTGTGGGCTGATCGCTAGTAGATCGGCCTCGCGTAGCGGCGCTGGGCGGGCTGATGGAGCCCGAGCGCGGCGGAGAGCGGCCCGGCGACCAGTCCGACCAGCAAACCGAGAAGCCCTGTATAGAGCGCGCTGACAAGGCGGGCGAGTAACTGGTGCGTCGGTTCCCAGGCCATTTCGTGCGTGTAGGGTGAGCGGAAAGTGTAAATGGCCACGACGACAACCTGGGCCACGGCGAATCCGACCGCACACAGAAACGCGAGCGAGAGCGGATTGCGCTTAAAGATCTGCGAGCGGAGCAGAAGGATGAACTGACCGGCGGTCAGGTATCCGAGGGCGTAGGGCCCGATGATCGTCACCGGTGTGGTGCCGCTCTTGAGTTCGTGCGGCCAGGTGAGATCGGTGATCAAGCCGAAGGTCAGGCAGGTCCACAGCACCAGGTTCGCCGGTGAGCCGACGGCGAGGATGACGCACAGGACGAAGACGAAACTCGGCGCGGCGCCCCCCGAGCCGATCGCGAGGGCGTTGCGGAGTCCCAGTTCGAGCGAAAAGGCGGCGTAGCCGGCCACCAGCACGGCGAGCAGGTTCATCGCTTGCCTCCAGTCGGCGTGGACTCGGTGGTGGTGATGCGGAGGGTGACTTCGCTCAATCGCTCGATGCTGACGGTGGGCGCGACGGTGATGACCGTCCGCAGCGGGCTCGCCGGGTCCTGTTCGACGGATTCCACCTTGCCGACGATGAACATCTGCGAGCTGGCGGGCCACCGATCGTCGGAGAGGCGCACCGTTTGCCCGATTTCCGGAGGGGGCGTCGGGGATGCGCCCTCGGGCGATTCGACTTTGCCTCGGAGGCGGCCATCGCCCAGGGGCTCGAGCAGGCAGAGCAGGCCGACGCCGTTGGGCTCATCGACCATCAGTTTCCCGGCGATTTTGCCCGCGGCTTTGCTGGTGATGGGTTGGATCAGTGCGGTGGCCCCGGAGACGCCGGTCAGACGACCGACGATCTGGAGGCCGCCGGTGACTGCGACGGTGCTTTCCGGGCTGATGCCGAGGCTCTCGCCCGCGCGGACGCGGAGGAGCCCGCTCGAAAGGTCGGAGGACGTGCCGACGACGGGCACCAGCACCTGGCGGACGGGCAATTCCGAGTTGATCGTCTGGCCGCGCTGCATGTCCTCGATCTGGCGCTGGAGTCGCTCGCTCTGTTCTTTTGAGCGCAGGTAGAGCGTCTTGTAGTGCTCAACTTCTTCGAACAGCGTTTTCTCGAGATCGGTCTGGCCTTCGGCGCGGCGCTGGGGCATCAGCCAGCGGGAGGCCATGGAGACCAGAGCGCTGCCGGGCGTGAGCAGCATCGTCGTGACGTTGCCGAAGGGGGCCGTCCAGCGGATGGCCCACAAGGGGGAGAGGCTGAGCACCGTCAACCCGACCACGACGGCGGGGAGCAGCAATCGGCCCGGTCCGTTTTGTTGAGGCGGTCTCGACATCTCCTTGTCAAGAACTCCCAGAAGAGTCGGGCCGGAACTCCGTTCCGGCGTTCAGCCGCCCGAGCGGGCGGATCAGCGTGCCATGTTGTCCTCGAGGGCGTCTTTCCACTCGTCCATGTGTTCGAGGAAGACGGCGGTGCCCCGGGCGACGCAGGTGAGCGGGTCGTCGGCGAGCTTGGTTTCCAGGCCGGTGGCTTTCTGGACGACCTGCGGCAGGCCGCGGAGGAGGGAGCCGCCGCCGGCCATCATGATGCCGTTTTCGACCAGGTCGGCGGCGAGTTCGGGCTCGGCCTTTTCGAGTGTGCGTGTGACGGCCTCGATGATCGCGGTCACGGGCTCCTGGAGCGCTTCGCGGATTTCTTCGCTGGTGACAACGGTCTTGCGGGGCAGGCCGCTGATCATGTCGCGGCCGCGAACTTCCATGGTGGTCTCGGGCCCGGTGGGCGAAGCGCTGCCGAC
Source organism: Planctomycetota bacterium (assembly GCA_018242645.1). Classification (GTDB taxonomy): domain Bacteria; phylum Planctomycetota; class Phycisphaerae; order Phycisphaerales; family UBA1924; genus JAFEBO01. Next base: position 5,286 of record JAFEBN010000144.1, read on the forward strand.
TTCGATCTTGATGCGCTCGGCGGTCTGCTCACC
>JAFEBN010000145.1 GCA_018242645.1 Planctomycetota bacterium
TCCGAAACCCCAACCCCTCTCTGTGCCTCTGCGTCTCTGTGGTGAACTGCCTTCAGCTCCCCGCAAACACCGCCGCAACCAGCTCATCCGCCGTCTTGGGCGTTTTTCCCGCGCGCCCCGCTTTTTCCTGCGCCAGCGCCACCCGCCGCTCCGCCTCGCCCCTGGTCTCGCCCAGCGTCGTCAGCACCGTCACCGCTTCTTCCGCGATCGGGCTCAGCCGCGCCGCACCCGTCATCGAGCCCGACTTGATCTCGAGCGACCCCAACTCCTGCTCGCTCAGGAAACTCTCAACCTTCCCGTGCAGTTCCGCGATGATCGTCTCCGCCATCCGCTTCCCGATCTCCGGCAGCTTCACCAGCGCCGGGCCATCCTTCGACGCGATCGCCCGCGCGATCACCGCCGGTTCAACCGCCATCGCCCGCAGCGCCTTCTTGTTCCCGATGCCTTTGACCGTCGTGAACACCTCGAAGAACGCCCGATCACGCAGCGCGGTAAAGCCGATGAGCCTCGGAATAAAGCTCGTGCCCTGCCCCTGCCCCTCGAAATACTCCAGCGTGTTGAGCGTGACCGTCTGACCGATCCGGCCCGCCAGCGCCTTGGCCACATAGGCCGGAAGGAGAACTTCCCGGGCAGTGCTCCCGTCCGCCGACGCGACGATCGCGGCCGTTTCGTGCACCGATTCGAGTTTGCCCGTCAGGCGGCAGAGCATGGACAGAAGATAGCAGGTGAGCAGACTCGGAACGCCGGCAAACACTTCCGCTCAACGGGGCTTTGCCGGCGAGTTACCATTTCCGCCATGAAAACGCTCGCTCTGGTCGCAAGTGTCGTCTTCACCTTCTCCGCGGCAGCCCAGGACACCATGAAGGCCATTCAGGCCACCGCGTTCGGCGGACCCGAGGTGCTGAAGCTCGAAGATGTCGCCAAGCCCGTGCCGCGCGACGGAGAAGCGCTGGTGCGCGTCTTTGCCGCGGGCGTGAACCCGGTGGACTGGAAAATCCGCGAAGGCAAGCTGCAGGGGATGACACCCCCGCCGCCGTTCATCCCCGGTTACGACGTCGCCGGCGTCATCGATTCGATGGGGCCGAGTGACGGCGGGACCAGGCTCAAGCTCGGCGATTCGGTCTACGCCTATCTGGCGCTGACCGCCGGCGGCGGATACGCCGAGTACGTCTGCGTTCCGCTGAAGACCCTTGCAAAGAAGCCTCAGAAGGCGAATTGGTCGGAGGCCGCGGCGACCCCGCTCGCGGCGCTGACGGCCTGGCAGGCGCGCTTCGATCAGGCCAAATTGCAGCCGGGGCAGACCGTGCTTGTACACGGTGCGGCCGGAGGCGTCGGGCACTTCGCTGTGCAGTTCGCCAAGGCCAAAGGCGCCAAGGTGATCGCAACCGCCAGCAGCGCAAACCACGAATTCCTGAAATCACTCGGGGCAACCGTGCTCATCGACTACAAGACCTCCAAGTTCGAGGAGGTCATCAAGCCCGGCGAAGTGGATGTGGTGCTCGACACGATCGGCGGAGATACCCAAACCCGCTCGTTTCCCTTGATCAGGAAAGGCGGCACGCTCGTGTCCATCGTGCAGCCCCCCGACGCGGCCAAATGCAAGGAGCTCGGCATCAACGGCAAGGTCTTCCTGGTGCAGCCCAGCGGAACCGAGCTCGCCGAGATCGCCAAGCTGATTGACGAAAACAAGGTCACGCCGCACGTGAGCGCCGAGCTTCCCCTTGCGGAGGCGGCCAAGGCGCAGGAAATGAGCAAGTCGGGCACGACCCGCGGCAAGATCGTGCTGAAAGTCCGCTGAAACAACTGGAAAAACCGCGATGTCCGGCCTTTTCGCTGGTACGCCACTCGAACAACCCGTCACGTGCGAGCGCTGCGGCAAGACCATCGCTCAATGCGCCTGCCCGCGCGACCGGCGGAGCGGCAAGACGCTCGATCCGAAGGACCAGCAACTGCGAATCCGGCGCGAGCAAAGAAGAGGCAAGTTCACGACCGTGATCGCCGGCTTCGCTGCTCGCTCGGACCGGACCGATGATCTGCCGGCGCTGCTCAAGCAGCTCAAGGCCAAGTTTGCCACAGGGGGTACGGTGGATTCAACAGACCCCGCTGCGCCGGTGCTGGAACTGCAGGGCGACCACCGCGACCGGCTGGTCGAGCATTTCAAGTCGCTCGGCTATCCGGCAAAGCCCGCCGGCGGCTGAATCAGAGGCAGAGCAGCCGGTCGTACGCCGCCGCGAAGATGACAAAGTCGGCGTCGTCGGCAAAGCCATCGGCGTTGATGTCCGCCGGACAATTCGGCGGCATCGCCGGGTCGGCGCAGTCGAGCAGGTTGTACCCGGTCACGAAGAGCAAGAAATCGGCATCGTCGACAACGCCATCATGGTTCAGGTCGCCGCGACAGCCGGCGCCGATACGGATGTTGTCGTAGCCGGTGTTCACCGACCGACCGATGGACGTCTTCCAGCGGACGCTGGTGATCGGCACATCCGAAATCAACCCGAAGAAACCGACTTTCGTGGAGTCGTGATCGTGGAGAACGACATCGAAAAGCGTGTGCCCTTCGATATAGAGGCGAATCTCCGCGTCGCTGAAATCGTTGAGATACGTGTCGAACCCGAAGTTGGTCACCGGGGCCGCGAAGAACAGCTCGAAGTCCTCGTCGCCGTTGGCGGTGATGAGCTTGGTGCCCACCTGGCCGGGCACGCCGAAGTTGGTGTAGCTCGGAAGGTTGATGTAGACGTTGGAGAATGGCGTGCCCGCGTACGGCGTGAATGTGCCGATCGGTCGCGTCAGCGACGCCAGAACCACTTCGGCCGGCGCGGTCTCGAAATCCTCGACGATCACGGGGTTCGTCGCCGCGGCAAAGGCTTGCGGGTTGGTGTAGTAGGTCACAGGCGCCCCCATCGCAGGGAGCGCGGTTGCGACCAGCAGGCACGATGCGCCACACTTCATGAGGAGACCCCTTTCCTGAAACGGCCGGCACGCAGAGCCTAACCGCCCCGCACCCAGCGACGAAGTGGTTTTTGCGGTCCTATCATGTTGCTTCAGCCAGTGGCCTCAACTTTCGGCTGGGTTGTTCAACCCGCCCCGATCGTCCTGGGAATCTGCTGGCAGCGGCACGTTTTCTGGCCGCTCCACCCCAGTACGGCACGACTTGTCCCAATCAGCTTGGTGCAGGAAACGCCCGAAACAGTCGTCCGCGATCGTTGATCGCGGCACGAGGAGTTCGATTCTTTTCATGCACCCCAAGAAGCCCAACAAGTTCCGCCCCAAGTTCTGGAAGAAGTCCAAGCATCCCGGCGGACGAGGCGGCGAAGGCCAACCAGGCCACGGCCATCCGCGGCAGGATCGCGCAGCGCACACCGAGCGGGGCGAACAGCCCCGCACCGAGAAGGCGCGCCACCCGCTTCACGGTTCCGCTTCGCCTTCGAATCATCCCAAGCACCCCGCGGCGCGCTCGCACCCGCACGGGCCCAAGTCGCACACCGGCCCCAAGCAGTCGCACCCCGACCGTTCGCACGCCAAGCCGCGCACCCACGAACACGCAACCGAAGATCCCCACGCGGGTGATGCGCCGCACGCGCGGCGCAGCGGCTGGCCTTCGCAGAACCCGGTCAACAGCCCGCTCATCGCACGGGGCGGCGCCGACGATGCGCCGCGCAACGCGGATCTCATCGTGGAAGTTCCGCCGGTCAAGCAGTTCTCCGAACTGGCGCTCGCGCCCACCGTGCTCAAGGCCCTGATCGAAGAGGGCTACACCACGCCCACGCCCATCCAGTCGCAGGCGATCCCGCCCGCGATGGCGGGGCGCGATCTGCTCGGCTGCGCGCAGACCGGCACCGGCAAAACCGCGGCGTTCGCCCTGCCGATCCTCCACCTCCTGCAGACCCAGCCCCGCGATCTCACCAACCGCGGCCCCTACCTGCCCCGCGTCCTTGTGCTGTCGCCGACGCGGGAACTCGCGACCCAGATCGGCGAGAGCTTCGCCAACTACGGGCGTCACACCGGCGTGCGGGGCGTCTGCATCTTCGGCGGCGTGAGCCAGGGCCGGCAGGTGCGCGCGATCCGCGACGGCGTCGACGTGCTGGTCGCCACGCCCGGCCGGCTGATCGATCTGCTCGAGCAGAAGCTGGTCGACCTGAGCCAGATCAAGATCTTCGTGCTGGATGAAGCCGACCGCATGCTGGACATGGGGTTCATCGCGCCCATCCGCAGGATCGTGGGCATGCTCAGCCCCGAGCGCCAGACGATGATGTTCAGCGCGACCATGCCCCGCGAGATCATGAAGCTGGCGGATTCGCTGCTTCGCAATCCCGTCAAGGTCGCGGTCACGCCGGTTGCCTCCGCGGCGCCGCTGATCGAGCAGTCGCTGTACATGGTGGACAAGCGCATGAAGCCCGCGCTGCTCCAGCACCTGCTCGAACAGGGCCAGATCGCCCGCGCTGTTGTTTTCACCAAGACCAAGCACGGCGCCGACCGGCTCGCCAAGACGCTGCACCGGGGCAAGGTCACGGCGGTCGCGATCCACGGCAACAAGGCCCAGAATCAGCGCGAGCGGGCCCTCGATGCGTTCCGCACCGGGCGCTGCCGCGTGCTGGTCGCCACCGATGTCGCCGCCCGAGGGCTCGACGTCGACGGCATCACCCATGTGTTCAACTTTGACCTGCCGATGGAGCCCGAGGCCTATGTGCATCGCATCGGGCGCACCGGGCGGGCGGGCGCCAAGGGCATCGCGATCAGTTTCTGCAGCGGCGAAGAGCGCGGCCTGATGCGCGACATCGAGCGCACCACCGGCAAGAAGTTCAACCCGATCTGGCAGTTGCCCGATCTGCCCGAGCCTCCGGAACCCGCCCACCACGAGCACGAGGAGCAGCGCCCCCGTGAACACGGTGGTCAGAGTCATCACCACGGCGCCCGGCAGCGCCCCGGTTCGCGGCCGGGATGGAACCGTCCCCGGCACTCCGGAGGCCGGTAATACCTCTTCCGGCGTGAATTCCCGGCGCGCCAGCGCATGAGCTGTTGAAGTGCGCGCCCGCGCTTTCATAGGCTTTGTTCGCATGAGCACCGACCACGCGCACTGGATGAACCTGGCCATCGAGCAGGCACGCAAGGGCATCGCCGGCGGGCAATCCCCCTTTGGCGCTGTCGTGGTGCGCCAGAACACGCTCGTCGCCGGCGGGCACAACGAGGTGTGGAAGCGCACCGACCCCACCGCCCACGCCGAGGTCGTCTGCATCCAGAACGCGGCGCGGGCGCTCGCCTCGATCGATCTTTCCGGCTGCGTGATGTACACCAC
>JAFEBN010000146.1 GCA_018242645.1 Planctomycetota bacterium
ACGTTCATCAAGCCTTCGCAGGCCGAGCGCGTCGCGGCGGTACGGCTCAAGCTCAACGTCATCGCCGATATCGTGCGCGACCGCAAGGTCGTGGTGGTAGACGATTCGATCGTCCGCGGCACCACGACCAAGGCCAAGATGGACCAGATCCGCCAGGCAGGGGCGAAGGAGATCCATCTGCGAATCAGCTGCCCGCCCATCCGGCATCCGTGCTACTTCGGTGTCGATTTCGCCACGCGCGACCAGCTCATCGCCCACGGGCGCAGCGTCGAAGATATCCGCCAGTTCCTGGGCGTGGACACGTTGCACTATCTCTCGCTGGAGGGGATGCTCTCGTGCATGTCGAGGCCCGCCCCCAACTACTGCACCGCCTGCTACAGCGGCGATTACCGCCTCGATCCGGAAAAGCCCGAGATCGGGGAGATCGTCGAGGGTGAGCAGATGAAGATGTTCAGATGAATTCAGCAGCGAAGGGAGGGCTCCGCCAAGCAATGTTGGGCCCGCGCCGCACCTGCTTTTCGGTAACTCGCTGCCGTCCCTCGCGCCACCGTCGATTCTCTGAAATCTCAGCGCCGCGTTTTCGGAGAAGATGTGTTCGTGAACGCGCCCGAACAGCAACGATCGATTTTCCGACCCGGTCCGGTGAAACCCGGCCCGTTCGGTCTGCATTACACCATCCTCGACCATCGCGGCAAGCAGAAGCCAATGGCGTCCGCAACCTGGGCCGAACGGATGCGTCACGGCGCGGGTGCGAGTCGATTTCTCCCGCGGATCTCTTTTAGTGTGTCCAGCCTCGGCCTCGCCACCCTCGTGGTCGCGGGCACGTTTGCGATCCAGGAAGCCGGGTCTCGGGTTGCCTCGACGTTTGGACGCGCCAGCGTACACGCCCACCTTCTGGTGAAGGTGATCGGCCTGTTCGGCCCTCTCATCGTGATCGGGTTTCTGCTTCTGGCGGGGATTCTGTTCTCCGCCACGCGTATTTGGATCCCCGCAATTGCGCAGTACTGGCTCTCACTCGGCGAGTGTCCCAGTTGTCGCTACGGTCTCGCCTCGATCGAGCCAGAGGCCGACGGATGCACAGTCTGTCCCGAATGCGGCGGCGCCTGGGAACTCAACCGCAACGCAGAGCCCGAGCGCGCGCCGGAACGCGCAGAAACCCGGGAACCATCGAAAACAAAGTCCGACTAGCATGCTCCGATGCCGCTGATCCCGCTCACGCTCGCCCACTCGCCCGACCCCGACGACGCCTTCATGTGGTGGCCCCTCACGGGCAAGATCGCGCCCGATGGCTCGCCTCTGCCCGGTCCGGATGGCAAACCCCGCATCGACACCGGGCGATTTTCGTTCCGCGCTTTCCCCGCCGATATTCACGTACTCAACAGACGCGCCGCCCAGGCTGGCGATCTTGAAATCACGGCGCTCTCCGCACGCGCCTACGCCGACGTCAAAGACCGCTACATCATCACATCCTGCGGCGGCTCGTTCGGTGATGGCTACGGCCCCAAAGTGGTCGTGCGCGCCGATCAATCCTCGGACCCCATCAAGATCAAATGCCAGGCCTGCCTGGGCAAGCCGGGCGTGCGCATCGCTGTTCCGGGATTGCAGACCACCGCGTTTCTCCTCCTCGGGCTGGCGATCGGCCCCGAGATTGCCCGTCAGCGCGAGCGATTTGTGGAGATGCCCTTCGAGCAGATCATCGGGGCCGTCGCGCGCCGCGAGGTCGATGCCGGGCTGGTCATCCACGAAGGCCAGCTCACCTTCGCCGATGCCGGCCTGCGGCTCGTCCTCGATGTCGGGTCTTGGTGGAAGGATGAAACGGGCCTGCTCACGCCGCTGGGCGTGAACGCCATCCGCCGCGATCTGGATCGTCTCCACGGCCGCGGCACGGTCTCCGAGATCGCGTCGCTCCTCAAGAAGAGCGTGGCCTATTCGATGGAGCATCGCGACGAATCGACTCGGTACACCCTCCCGTTCGCGCTCGCCAACGTCAACCGCGCTGGCCAGACCGGCGAAGCGCCCACGCTCGAACGCGTCGACCGATACTGCCGCATGTACGTCACGCCCGAGACCCTGGACATAGGCGACTCCGGCCGGCGGGCGCTCGAAAAGCTCCTCCAAGACGGTGCCGCAGCCGACCTTTGCCCGGCCCCGGGCCCGATCGATCTGGCGGGCTGAATCATCTTCCGGTCGGTTTTGGTCATTTCCCGCAGTGGAACTTCGGCTCTGCCCGCTGCTGCCCCTTTACTCTTGTCCATGAACATCGTCCGGTCTGAATTCGGTGTCGCCATCGACTTGCCCGGCGGCAAGCAGCTCCCCATCCGTCACATCATCGGCGTCGGGATGAACTACGCCAAGCACGCCCACGAGCAGGGCAAGGGTGTTCCCGAGCGGCCGATGCTGTTCACCAAGAATCCAATGGCCGCATGCCTGAACGGCGACGAGATCGTCGTCCCCAAGCTGTGTCAGGATCGGCCCCAGGTCGATTTCGAATCCGAACTCGGCGTGGTCATCGGCCAGAAAACGCGCGACGTCGCCAAGTCCGATGCGCTCAAGGCCGTGCTGGGCTACTGCTCGGCCAACGACGTTTCCGCCCGTTGGTGGCAGAAAGACGGCTCCGGCGGCCAGTTCTGCCGCGGCAAGAGCTTCGACACTTTCTGTCCGATCGGACCGGCGCTGGTCCCCGCCTCCGACGTCAAAGACCCGCAGAACCTCCGCGTCACGACCAAGGTGAACGGCCAACTGATGCAGGACGCCAACACCAGCGACATGATTTTCGATGTCGCTACGCTCATCCACGAAATCAGCCGCGGTACGACGATCCTGCCCGGCACGCTTATCCTGACCGGCACGCCCAGCGGCGTCGGCTTCGCCCGCACGCCGCCCATCTTCCTCAAGCAGGGCGACGTCGTCGAGGTCGAAGTGGGGCACCTGGGCGTTCTGAAGAACTCGGTTCGCTTCGAGTAGCAGGCAACGAAAGGCGATGTGTTCGAGCGCTCCACGGCGCAGCATTTCATGGGAAAACGCGACGACAAACCCCTGGAGCCCACGATCGAGAATCGCCGCGCGCGATTTGAATACGCCATCGGCGAAACGCTCGAGGTGGGGATCGCGCTCCGCGGCACCGAAGTCAAGAGTGTCCGCGATGGCCACGTCTCACTCGCCGAGGGCTACGTCCGCGCCAGCGCTTCGCCCCTCGAGCTCACGCTCCACAGCGCCAACATCGGGGAGTATGGCCCCGCCGGTCCGCTGGGGAACGGGCGCCAGCACGCGCCGACCCGCGTTCGCGCCTTGCTCGCGCACAAGCGCGAAATTCTCAAGCTTGCCAAGGAGTCGCAGGTGAAAGGCATGACCATCGTGCCGCTCAAACTGTACTTCAAGAACGGCTTCGCCAAACTGCTGATCGGCGTCGCCAAGGGCAAGTCCAAGCACGACAAACGCGACACGATCAAGGATCGCGAGGCCAAGCGCGACATCGACCGGGCCATGACACGAAAAACCCGGAACTGAGTTCCGGGTCGGTCATGCTGCTTGGGTTATTCGCGGCGAAAGTCAGCCGATCTTGCGGCCCCGCGCCAGGCGGGCCTTTTCCGTTGCGGAGCGGATCTCGCGCTCACGGCGCTTGTTCTTCGCGTCGCGGTTGGGGTCGTCGATCGACACCCGGTCGTTTTCGAGCTTGTTCAGCTGCGCCTCGACTTCCGAAACGTTGATCTCGCCCACCGGCGTTGCACGCTCGGCCAGGATGGTCAACTCGTTGCCGGCCATCTGCAGCACGCCGCCGTCGATGAAGTAGTTGCCCGCGGCCTTGGCGCCTGAGGTGAACTCGAGCTTGAGTTCACCAATACCCAGCTTGCCCAGAAGCGGGGCGCGCCCCGGCAGGAAGCCCATCAGGCCGTCCCACATCGGAACCACAGCGCTCGACACCGGCTCATCGAACAGGCGGGCGGCGGGGGTGACAAGGCGGCAGCGGAACGTGGAAGCCAAGGGAACCTCCCAAAGGGAATAGTGCGGGAGAGGATGGTACGTCGCCCGGGAGCGTTCGGCGAGGCTTTCGCGTAGGCTCCTTTCCCTTGAACGCCCGCCGCGGCATCTTCTTTTTCGGCCTCTTCGCGTCCGTTCTGGTCGCGTTCTGGCTCCGGATGCGGGTGGGGGGGCCGTTGCCTCCCGGGTCGGAAGAGATTCTCGAGTTTCGCGCTCAGCACGCCGTCGCTGGGCTGATCGTCGGCATGGGACTGGCAACCGCCGGCGTCCTGCTCCAGTGTCTTTTCCGCAATCCGCTCGCCTCGCCCGAACTGCTGGGCATGTCGAGCGGCGCGGGCGTGGCCGTCATGCTCTGGCAGTTCTTTGCTTTCAAGGCCGGACTGGGGATCGCCCAGGCCAACATGGCCAATGTCGGAGCAACGGTGGCGCTCCCCGGCGCGATCGGCGCGCTCGGGCTGACTTATTTGCTCAGCCAGCGACGCGGATTGGTAGAGCCGGTGACGCTCATTCTCACAGGTGTCGTGGTCGGCATCATCGCCGCCGCGTTGATCTCGCTGCTTCAGCAGCTTCTGCCCGACCGAGGCGTCGCGGCGTCACGCCTGCTTCTGGGGGCCATCAGCGACGATTTGCGCTGGCCCGATCTTGTGATCGCCGGCGGGCTGACGCTCCTCTGTCTCGGCTGGACGGTGTACCGGGGCCGGGCGCTCGACGCGGCATCGCTGTCGGATGATGAGGCTCGCTCGCTCGGGGTCGCGCTCGCACGCCTGCGGATCGAGCTCTTCGTGCTGGCAGGCATCCTGACCTCGATCACGTTCGCCATCGCGGGCCCCGTCGCGTTCATCGGCCTGGTTTGCCCGCACCTGGTCCGACTTTCCATCGGGCCCAGCCATCGCTCGCTCGCGATCGGCGCCGCACTGGTGGGGGGCACCATGGTCGTGCTTGCCGACTGCCTCGTGCGAAGCATCGACCTCGGCTCGGGCCGCCTTCCCATCAGCGTCCTGACCGCGCTCCTGGGTGGCCCGGTCCTGATCTGGATGCTCCGACGCCGCCCCCGCTCAGCCTAGCTGAGGAACTCGCGCTCACACCCTCGCCACCCCGACACCTCGATGCCTCGATCCCTTCTTCAAACATTGAAATACTTCGCTTCCGGATGATGCACGATGATCGCGCTCGTGCTCTGCTCCGGATCGATCTGCCAGTTTTCCGTCAGCACGCAGCCGATGCGGGCCGGATCGAGCAACCGGAAGAGTTTTTCCTGGTCGCTCATGTCCGGGCATGCCGGATAGCCGAACGAATA
>JAFEBN010000147.1 GCA_018242645.1 Planctomycetota bacterium
TGTGACAGAAGTGGACGCTCTTGGGGTCGCCGCCGTGCTCGCCGCAGATGCCGACCTTGAGGTCGCCCTTGACCGAGCGGCCCTTGTTGACGCCCATGTCGACGAGCTGGCCGACGCCGCTCTGATCGAGCGAAACGAACGGATCGCCCGGCAGGATCTCCCGCGAGATGTAGTCGGGCAGGAAGCTGCCGATATCGTCGCGTGAGAAGCCGAAGGTCATCTGGGTCAGGTCGTTGGTGCCGAACGAGAAGAAGTCGGCCGACTCCGCGATCTCGTTGGCGGTGAGTGCCGCACGCGGGATCTCGATCATCGTGCCGATCTTGATGTCCAGGCGCGGCTTGTAATCCTGCTCTTCCTTGACCTTGGCGATGGTCGCCTCGACCTCGGCCCGCAGGACAGCCAGTTCCTTCTTGGTGCCGACCAGCGGGATCATGATCTCCGGCAGCGCCTTGATGTTGCTGCGGATGCAGTCGATCGTGGCTTCCACGATCGCCGTCACCTGCATGTCCAGGATCTCCGGGTAGGTCACGCACAGGCGGCACCCGCGATGGCCGAGCATCGGGTTGGCCTCGTGCAGGGCGCTCACGCGCTGCTTCACGCGCTCCAGCGACACGCCCAGGAGCTTGGCCATGTCGGCCTGGCTCTTGTCGTCGTGCGGCAGGAACTCGTGGAGCGGCGGGTCGATCAGGCGGATCGTGACCGGCAGCCCCTTCATCGCCTTGAAGATGCCCATGAAGTCGTCGCGCTGATAGGGCAGGAGCTTGTTCAGCGCCTTCACGCGGTCGTCCTTCGTCGTGGCGAGAATCATCTCGCGCATCGCCTTGATGCGGTCGCCCTCGAAGAACATGTGCTCGGTGCGGCAGAGGCCGATGCCCTCGGCGCCGAAGTCGCGCCCGCGCTGAGCGTCGTCCGGGGTATCCGCGTTGGTGCGCACGCCGATGGTGCGGTACTTGTCGGACCACTTCATGACCGTCGCGAAATCGCCGGAGAGCTTGGGCTCGACCGTCGGGACAGGTCCGAACATCACTTCGCCCGTCGTTCCGTCGATCGAGATGATGTGGTCGCGCCCGTAGACCTTGCCGTTGCACTTCATCGTGCCGCTGGCCGGGTCGATGTGCATTTCACCGGCGCCGACGACGCAGCACTTGCCCCAGCCGCAGGCGACCACCGCCGCGTGGCTCGTGCGCCCGCCGGTGCTGGTCAGGATGCCCGCCGCCGAGTGCATGCCCTCGACGTCCTCGGGGCTGGTTTCCTTGCGGACCAGGATCACCTTCTCGCCCTTCTGCGCCCGCTCGACGGCTTCGGCCGCCGTGAACGCGAGCTTGCCGACGGCAGCGCCCGGCGAGGCCGGGATGCCCCGGGTGATGATCTCGACGCCCTTCTTCTTGGTGTTGTCAAACGAGGGGAGCAGCAGCTGGGTGAGATCGCCCGCCGGGATGCGGACCAGGGCGGTCCGCTCGTCGATGAGGCGCTCCTTCACCATGTCGCACGCGACCTTGACCGCGGCGCTGCCCGAGCGCTTGCCCGTGCGGGTCTGCAGCATGAACAGCTCACCACGCTCGATGGTGAACTCGATGTCCTGCATGTCCTTGTAGTGCTTCTCGAGCTTCTGCTTGATCTTGAGCAGCTGCTGGTAGACCTGCTTGTTCCACTTCGGCATCTCGTCCACCTGCAGAGGCGTGCGGATGCCGGCGACCACGTCTTCGCCCTGGGCGTTGATCAGGTACTCGCCGTAGAAGTAATTCTCGCCCGTCGCGGGGTTGCGGGTAAAGGCCACGCCCGTGCCCGAGTCATCGCCCATGTTGCCGTACACCATCGACTGGATGTTCACGGCCGTGCCGTTGAGGCCCTGGATGCCGGCGATGCGGCGGTACGAAACGGCGCGCTCGCCGTTCCAGCTCTTGAACACGGCCTCGATCGCCAGCTCGAGCTGCTTGAACGGATTCTGCGGGAACTCCTCGCCCACGTGGCGCTTGTAGACGTTCTTGTACTCGTTGCAGAGCTCGACGATGCCCGCCTCGGGCACCTCGGTGTCTTCCTTGGCCTTGTACTTGGCCTTGATCGATTTGAACGCGTCCTCGAAGTGGTGATGGTCCACGCCCATCACGACGTCGCCGAACATGTTGATCAGGCGCCGGTACGCGTCATACGCGAAGCGCCGGTTCTTGGTCGAGCTGCTCAGACCCTCGACGGCCGCATCGGTCAGGCCCAGGTTCAGGATCGTGTCCATCATGCCCGGCATGCTTACCGCGGCGCCCGAGCGCACCGAGACCAGCAGCGGGTTGGCGTTGTCACCGAACTTCTTGCCAAGCTCCTTTTCGAGCATGGCGATGTTCTTGTGCACCTCGTTCATCAGGCCGTGCGGCAGGCGCTGCCCGGCCTTGTAGTACGCGGCGCACGTGTCCGTCGTGATCGTGAAGCCGGGGGGCACCGGCAGGCCGATGCTCGTCATGTCGGCCAGGTTCGCGCCCTTGCCGCCCAGAAGCGCCTTCATCGTCGCTTCGCCTTCGGTCTTGGTCTTCCCGAAGTAGTACACCATCTTGCCGGGCTTGCTGCGGAGCGTCGGGGTCGGGCCGACACCCATCCCGGCGATGCGTGCGACCTTCTTGACGGCCTTCTTCGAGCTGCTCGAAGCGGCGTGCTTGACCGAGACCGGCTTGGGCATGGTGCTCATTCCTTCGCTCTCGCTTATTGCTTGGCAGACCGGGCAATGCCCGGCGGCGTGCGTGTAAAAACCGAGCATCCAGCACGAAACGGGCGCAAAAGTCACATCCGAACAAAGTACGACTCGTGACGCTTGGCCGCGCTCCCACTGAGTGCGCAGGGACAAAGATTCTAGGTCGCACAAGACTGCCGGACGACTCAAAACACCTCATCAGAAGCCCCTGTTTTTGAGCGCCACAAGGCAACAGGAGGCAAACACTCCTGTGTTGCAGCCGCTCCATCCCCATGAAACACCCAATCCGGCGGCCATCCTCCGCCAATGGCCGGGGGAGACCCCCCTCGCCGTCCGCTGGGCCGGACACGCTGATGGCTCGCCCAGCGTGATACTGGGAGTTCCCCTCGAAACCCGAACCGCTCGCACCGGGACGGAACTGGAATCGCTCCTCGGCACCATCAAACCCCAGAAGAGCACGCCCGGCGCAGGCTGGTTCGGCTGGATCAGCTACGACGCCGGCGCCTGCTTCGAACCCGCCGCCGCCTCCCGCGCGGCCGTCGCCGACCGCGACTGGCCGCTGGCGTGCCTCCAACGAATCGAATCTGCCGTGACCATCGACGCCGCCGGTTGCAGGGGCAGCGGACCTGCCGCCGAAGCGTTCCAGCGAGCAATCCGGGCCGACCCCGCCGGCGCGAAATACACACTCGGCCCCATCGACACCGAGGCCAATCGCGAGCAATACACCAACGGTGTCCGGCGCGTCATCGAGTACATCCGCGCCGGCGATGCGTATCAGGTCAATCTCGCGCACCGCATCAGCACGGCGTTCTCCGGATCGACGCGCGCGTTCTTCGCCAACGCCGCGGAGACCGCCCGCCCCTGGCACGGGGGCTATATCGAGACGGATGATTACGCAATCGCCAGCCTCAGCCCCGAACTGTTTCTCTGCGCCGATCTCGTCGGCGGCCAGGTCCGCACGCGACCGATGAAGGGAACCCGCGCCTACACCGCCGCAACCGACGCCGCCGCACGCGACGAACTCGCCCGCAGCGACAAGGACCGCGCCGAGCTCGCGATGATCGTTGACCTCATGCGAAACGACCTCGGGCGCGTGTGCACGCTTGGCACTGTCCGTGTGGAAGAGCCGCGTCGCATCGAAAAACACGCGTCGGGCGTCCTGCAATCCACCGCGACCATCGCCGGAACGCTCCGCCGCGGCACCACATTGCTCGATCTGCTCCGGGCCACCTTCCCACCCGGCAGCGTCACCGGCGCACCCAAGATCCGCGCAATGCAGATCATCGATGAACTCGAACCTGTGCGCCGCGGCCCGTACTGCGGCACCATGCTGTGGGCCGGCGATGATGGCGCGATCGAAGCAAACGTCATGATCCGAACAGCGGGGATCTCGGTGCAAGGGAACGGCCAGAGAACTTTGGACTATGCAGCGGGCGCAGGAATCGTCGCCGACAGCGACCCGGAAAGCGAGTGGGCGGAGACGCTCGCCAAATGTCAGGTTCTGAGGCCGTTCGGCTGAGCACGTGCCGCGATGAGGCCGTCGGTAAGGCGGAACCGCAGAAGAACCGAAACGTATCGTCCATCCGACTTGATGCGGGTAAACACAAGTCTGTCCGAAAACAAGTGGGTGCGGAGAATTCCTCAATGCGCTATCGCTTCCTCGCGGCCGCGGCCGCACTTCCCGTACACATGGGCATCGCGCAGCCCCCACGCCATCTCGATTTGCTGGTCGGCCTCAACAGCGGAACTGTCTCCTCCGTCTACGTTGTTGATTCTGCGACCGGCGAGGTCCGAGGCCTGCTCTCGGGAACGCCCGGCTGGCCGGTCGCACCTCGAGGAACAGGAACAGCTCTAAGCCAATCTTGGTGCTCGATCGTGACGACACGAGACGGGAGGATTTTCGCCAGCGGATCGAGCAACTCGAAGCCCATCGTCGTTCAAATCGACCCCGCCACGGGAAATCGAACGGCTGTTGGCGGGAACTGGGAATCCCCTTTTAATAGCGCCGCCACCATCGCGTTGCGCGATCAAACCTCACTCGTGGTGTCGGGCCAGCAGGCCACCGGTCCGCGACTCGGCACACTGAACACCGTTTCGCTGAAGACCGGAGCGATCGCTCCGCTCGCGGGGGGCCTGCTCTGCGAGGGACCGGGCATGTCTTCACCTGTGAGTTTCGCCTTGTGCTCGCGAGACTTTTTCGTTGCCGCCGACTTTGCAACGCCGCCCGTAAACGGGCTGGCGACCTTTGAGATTGATGCGCAAAGCATGTCGCAGCGTCTACTGACGACGCCTTCGACGGCTGCATTCTCGCGATACAACGTCACTGCCGGGCAACCGACGCTTTCAACCTTTGGCCCTTTTGGCACAGGGCCGGTTTGCAATCAGTCATCGCATCCGATCGGGCATGCGGCAGGACGCACATTTTTCGGTGCCATCTCTCAAGTATCCGGCGCGTATGTCGGCGGCATCATCGAAATCGATCGGGCGACCGGCAATCGAGACCTAATCCTCGGCACCGCCCTCGATATCAACAACCAGTTTCTGTATGTCCCTCCCGCGT
>JAFEBN010000148.1 GCA_018242645.1 Planctomycetota bacterium
CGGCCAGTTCCCCACCGGAGAGCACGTAGTCGCCGATGCTGATTTCGAGGGGATTGAGCTGTTCGACGACGCGTTCGTCGAGCCCCTCGTAATGACCCGCGATGAGCAACAGGCGAGGGTGCGTGGCGAGTTCTTCCACCGTCTTCTGCTTCAGGGGCACGCCTTGGGGGGTGAGCAGGATGCGCGTCGCGGGGCGGGGATCCCGGGCCTCCACGGCGGTGACGGCGTCCCACACGGGCTGGCACATCATGACCATGCCGGGTCCGCCTCCGAACGGGCGGTCGTCGGTTTTGGCGTGCTTGTTTTCGGCGAAATCGCGGATGTTGGTGGCGTACCACTCGACAAGCCCCGCGGCCCTTGCGCGCGAGGGGATGCTGAGCCCGAGTGCCGCGGGCGATTCGTGCCCGAACATCTCGGGAAAGGTGGTGAGGATGTCGAAGCGAAGAGCCATGGCAGCACGTGGGGCAGAGCGAACATGCGGGACAGCGATTATTGAAATGAAAAAGGCCCCGCGCTGCGGGGCCCTTGGAAAGTCAGCGGGGGTGCATCAGGCCTTGGCTTCTTCCTTCTTCTCACCGGCGGCGGCCTTGGCGGCTTCGGCGGCCTTCTTCTTTTCGGAGCGCTTGCGGTCGTGCTCGCGGTCCTTTTCCCACAGCGGGATGTCGACCAGCTTGCGCTTGGCCAGGAAGTCGCGGACCGTATCGGTGGGCTGAGCGCCAACCGAGAGCCAGTGCTTCACGCGGGGCTCATCGATGTGGACCTGCTTGGCGACGTCCTTCTCGACCGGGTTGTACCAGCCGAGGGCCTCGATCACGACGCCGTCGCGGCGGGTGCGCTGATCGATCGCGGCAAGGCGGTAGAACGGACGGTTGTGACGACCAAGACGCTGAAAGCGAAGACGAACCATCGGACACTCCAGTCCCCCGGCACCCCCGAAGGCAGGCTTCGGGATTCAACGGGGCAATTCGGGTTGTTCCCAGAGCCACGAGGCGGACCGATCCGCCAACGGGGTGGGTCAAGATTCTAGGCAGGAAGGCGGTGAAAGGCCTGCTGCGCCCGAATGGCCCCGGTGGGACTTGAACCCACACGCTCCTTGCGGAGCCAGGGATTTTAAGTCCCTTGCGTATGCCAATTCCGCCACGGGGCCGCGTGAGAGGCAGTGTACGAAGCGCCAACGCCCCTCTTCCCAGCGGCCTAGTCGTGGCTGTGACCGTGGTGGTTGTGAGGGTGGGGGTGCGAATGGACGTGCGGCGGGGAAACGGGCGGCTTCGAGGACCTGGTTGCCTTGGCGCCTTTCCTGGCCTTGGGGCCGGCGGCACACGCTGCGCACAGGCCCAGCAGCAGCAGGTCGTGATTTTCGAGGACAAAGCCTTTGGGCGCGAGATATGAGAGATCGCCCGGGCACTGTTCGACCTCGTACATCCGGCCGCAGAGACGGCAGTAGAAGTGGTGGTGATGTGCCTTGCCGGCGATCTCGTAGCGAGGGGGCTCGCCGGGCATGTCGATCTGGACGATCCCGCGTTCTTCGACCAGCGATTTGAGCGTGCGATAGACGGTGGCCATGCCCATGCCCCGGACGCGGCGCTGGGCGAGGTCCAAAACCTCGCGAGCGGAGACCGGCCCGTGGGCTTCGCTGATGACCGTCTTGATCGCGTCGCGTTGTTTGGTTTTGCGTTCCATCGCGCGGGATTTTAGAACCCGCTAGAAATCCACGATGCCGCGGCGGATCGCGTAGCGGGCGAGCGAGACCCGATCGTGCAGATCGAGCTTTGCCATCATGGAGGTGCAGTGGTTGTCGACCGTTTTCACGCTGAGGTGGAGCTGGTCGGCGACCTGCTTCTTGGATTGACCTTCCGCGATGAGGCGGAGCACTTCGATCTCCCGGGGGGGCAGGTGCTGGGCGAGCAGGGGGCCTGACTTTGCAGAGAAGTCGGCGTAGGAAGGCGAGACATACGTGCCTTCCTCCGCGATCGCCTTGACGGCGTGCGGGAACTGATCGAGCCCATCATCGGAGCAGAAGACGTTGTCGAGCCGCAGGAGCGACACGAGCGCCATGCTCCGCGCGCAGGGGCAGAGCAGGACCACGAGCACCCGCGCGGGGTTCCAGGCGCCGATCATCTCGGCGATATCTGTCGCCCGGTCGTTGGCTTCGAGCAGGAGCATGCCCACCGAGCTCGCGAGATCCTGCGGCGGCACAGATCCCACGGCAAAGCCGGTTTGACGAAGCCACTCAGTCGCCATCGCTTCACGAAGCGGTGAGCAACACAACGGAATAACGCGAAGCGCGGAATCGGACACCGAGACCCCCGAAGGAAGAGATGCTTCCGTCGTTCGACCGCCGGCCCGCGCCGACGTCCGAGGGCAATCTACGAAGTGTTTCAGATTTATTCAGCGTGAAATTCGGTTCAGCCCGGATTTTCAGATGATTGCTGGGTGGTTGAGGATTTATTTGCCGGTGCGCTCGGCGCAATTGGGGTGTTTTCCTCTTCTGAACCCTTCGCAAGATCGACGTACTTCATCCGATTCTTCAGCGCATCGAAGCTGAATGCTTCCTTCATCGTCTTGATGGGAAGCTCTCGCGCCGCGTAGTTCATCGAGAAGGAGTCGCCTTCGTTGCGCATGCGCTCGATGCTGACCGGCTCGCGCCCGATGAGCTGCACGACGGCGAGCGTGAGCGGCTTGGGCATCGGGATCGCCAGCGTTCGCTGTTCAGCGGGGAAGTCGATCACGGGCTTGAGCGGGTCGAGCGCCTTGGCGGCCTTGATGATCGCCTCGCGATACTCGGGCTGATTGAAGGTCGAGTCGCCGCCCTGCACGTTGTTGGCGGTCACGGCGAGCTTGCGGCGCATCACCGGGGCCGAAGCACCCGGGAAGGCATCGACGAAGTACTTTGAAAGCCCCTCGAGCCCTTCGGCGATGGCAACCGTGCGGAAGACGTCCGCCTGGGCCGCGAGCTTGTCGAACTGCTGGAGCGACTTGGCGTCGAATTCAACTTGTGCACGGACTTCGTCGAGGCTCGCGGGGGCTTCTTCCTTGCGTGCCTCGAGCACGGTGAAGTAATAGCGATTGCCCGCCTGGTCTTCGCCGTAGCCGTCGAACGGCACGCCGACCTGAATGCTGACGTCCGCGTCCTTGCCGGCGATCTCGCGTGACTTGAACACCACCTCGGGGAGCGCGTACTCGCGCGTGGCCACCCGCACGCGGGCCTCCCCGATGCCCGGCAGGCCGCTCAGCTCCGCACGGTTCAGGAACTGATCGCCCTTCACAACCACCTGCGGCAGCGGAATGGCGACCCCCGTGCGCTCCTTCACGTCGCTGACGACGAGCTGCGCGAGCTTCTCCATGCGCGGCATGCGGTTCTGCCAGTCGGCGGGCAGGACGCGATAGCCCGCTTTCACCTCGGTCTTGCCCATGAGCCGGGTGATTTCCGCCCGCATGGCGCTGGTGATGTCACCCAGGATCTTGTTCACGCGCTGGTTGCGGAGCTCCTCTTCAACCTTGGCGCGCTCGGCGGGAAACTCGCCCGGGAACTGCGCGCGATTCGAGCGCCAGAACTTGTTGGCTTCCACCGGATCGACGCTGACGCTTTGCGCGATGGCGGCGCGGTCGATCACCATCCATTCGAGCTTCACCCGAGCGGGCAGGAGGTAGCCGAAGCCGTGCTCGCCGTCGCCCCGCTTGACGTTCTTGAACTCGTTAAAAAGCTTCTGCACGAGTTCTTCGGGCGGCGCCGGAGCAAGGCTCGCGATGGACTTGGCGAGCATCAGTTCCTGATCGACGTACACCACGTCGCCGGACTGCTCGGCCTCCGCGAGCGCCCGCTTGTCGGACACACGGTGCGCCTCGCGCCAGGCGATCTGCATGCGGCCGATCGCGTTGGCCTTGGCGAAGGCGTTGAGGATGTCGTTTTCCGTCGCGTGGGCGTTGCGTGCCGCGTAACCGATCGCCATCGCCATGCGTTTGTCGGATTCCTCTTCCATCGCTTTGCGCTTGGCGGGGTCGCTCAGTTCGCGGTTCGCGAGCATGTCGATGTACTGCGGGGCCTGCCGGAGGAAGGGATTCTGCTGCACCGCGGAAGCGCGCGCCAGCTGCGGCACCAGCACGCCGTCGCGGATTTCCTTCTCAAACTGCTTGCCGTCGGCCGCCGTGCCCATGTAGCCGCCCTGCTGGGCCGCCTGCGTGAGCAAGAGCCAGTGGCGATCGTTCTCGGCGCCGAAGAGTTCCTTCGCCAGGTCCAGACGCAGGCCCAGCGGCTCGATGAGGTTCCGGATAATGTCGTACTCGGTGCGGGCACGCTGCATGTCCGCGGCCGTCACCTTTGTCCCGTTGATCGTCGCCACCTTGCGCGAACCCATGTCGCCGACAAACAGGTGGTTGGCCTGGGGGACGATAAACGCCACCATCAGCACGACGCCGAAGCCGACGAGCATGTACTGGCGGTACTTGTTGATGATCTTCAGCATGGTGAGTCAGGTTCCGACCGGGAAAAACCGGGTCCTGATGATAGAGAACAGAACAAAGAAAAACGCCCGGCCCGTGAACGGCGGACCGGGCGGAGAACTCGTGGAAAGGGCGATCCCGGGGTTTCCCGTCGATCGCCCGATGTCTTAGCGGTAGAACTCGACGATGAGGTTCGCGTTCACGTCGAAGGGGATCTGATCGGTCGTGGGCAGAGCCACCACCTTGATCGTCATCTCCGACGGGTTGAACTCGAGCCATCCGGCGACTTCGAGCCCGGCGAGCGACTCCATCGCCTCCTTGCCGAGCTTCTGGGCCTTGTCACGCAGGGTGATCACATCGCCCACCTTCACGACATAGCTCGGACGGTCGACCTTCTTGCCATTCACGCGGACATGGCCGTGAACGACCATCTGGCGGGCGGCCCAGATCGTGCGGGCCAGGCCGGCGCGACGGACCACGTTGTCGAGGCGGCGCTCAAGCAACTGCATGAGCAGGTCGCCGGTGTTGCCCGGGCGACGGCCGGCCTCGGCCAGGATGCGACGGAACTGCGCTTCCTGCACGCAGTAGTGGTACTTGACCTTCTGCTTCTCGTTGAGGCGGACGCCGTAGTCGCGGAGCCGCCGGCCGCGGAAGCCGTGCATGCCGTTGGCCTGAAGCTGGCGCTTCGACGTGTGCTTGGGGGTGTCGACGATCGGGGCGCCGACGCGACGAGACAGCTTGAGCTTGGGACCGGTATAACGGGCCATCGAAA
>JAFEBN010000149.1 GCA_018242645.1 Planctomycetota bacterium
GCCGTCGCGATCGCGCTGATCGCCATCGCCTCGCTCGTGCCGTTCACCCTTGCCGTGTGCATTGACACCATCAGCCGGTTCGGCTTTTACGAGACATTTTTCGGCTAACCCGAAGCGGGGCATCGCGGAACCGCACCGACGCCAAAATCACTCCGCCATCCGCCATCCGCCATCCGCCATCCGCCATCCGACTCAGAACTCCCGCCGCAGCCGCGCCGCCGGAATGTTCAGCTGATCCCGATACTTCGCCACTGTCCGGCGCGCAATCTCGATCCCCCGTCCCTTCAACTCTTCCACCAGCGCATCATCCGACCACGGCTTCTTCTTGTCCTCGTGATCGATGATGTCGCGCAGCGCGACCTTGATCGCGTCCCACGCCATGTCCTCCCCGCCCTCGGTCTGCACCCCGCCCGAAAAGAACTTCCGCAGCGGCACCACGCCCCGCGGCGTCTGGATGTACTTCTCGCTCACGGCCCGGCTCACCGTCGCCACGTGAATCCCCAGCTGCTCCGCCACCTGCGTCATCGGCAACGGCTTGAGCGCCTGGGGCCCGAAGTCAAAGTAATCCCGCTGCGCGTCCACCACCGCCTGCACCACCCGCAGCAGCGTCTGCTTCCGCTGGTTCACCGCATCGATCAGCCACGACGCGTTCGACAGGCTCGTCCGCAGGAATTCCTTCCCGCGCTTGTCCATCTCCTTGCCCTTGCCAAGCAGCGCGTATTCCTGGTTGATTCGCAGATCCGGAATCCGCGTCTCGTTCAGATACGCCACGTACCGGTCGTTCTCCGCGTCGTACTCCACGATCGCGTCCGCCACGATCGGCCGCACGTCGTCCGTCACCAGCCGACGCGCCGGCGCCAGGCTGAGCCGCTTCAGCAGTTCCAGCGCCGATCGGATCTGCGCCAGCGTCAGCTTCGTTTTCTCGCTCACCCGCGGCAGGCGGTTGTTCATCAAGTCGTCAAGGTGGTTCTCCACGATCAGCCGCGCATGCGCCACCACCTCCGGCTCCACCCGCGTCTCTTCCTCTCCGTCCTCCAACGCATCAAGCTGCAGCAGCAGACACTCGCGCGCATCCCGCGCCGCCACGCCCGGCGGCTCCAGGAATAACTGCACCGCCTTCAGCGCATCTTCGAGCTGCGCCACCGTCGGCTTGGGCTCCCCCGGCGCCCGGTCCGCGATCACGTCCAGCCCAGTCCGCAGATAGCCGTCCGCATCCAGAAACGAAATGATCAGTTCCCCCAGCGGCTTCAGCACCGGCCGAACCTCCGCAAGCCCCCATTGCTCCAGCAACTGATCGCCCAGCGAGACCGAACGCGCCGGCGTGGCCGCCAGCGCCTCCATCTTCGCATCGCGATCGTCATCATTCCGCTGCCGCGGTGAGTAATCGAAATCGTCGTCACGCGTCCGCGTCTCGGCTTGCTCCGCCGGCGCGTTCTCCGTCCGGGGCGACTCGTCGAACTCGTTCTCCGCCGCCTCCGGGTTCGCTTCTTCGTACTTCTCGAGCCGCGCGAAATCGTCCACATCGTCGCCGACATCGAGCTCGGTCTCGTCCTCCGAGAGCGAGCCCTCGATCTCGTCCGCGTCCTCATCGACAGTGGGGGCCAGATCAACGTCGTCGCCCGCCACCTCGTCCTTCGCCTCGCCCTCGCGCTCGCTCAGCTCCAGCGTCGGGTTGTTCTCGAGTTCCTGCTGGATGCGCTCCTGCAACTCCGCCAGCGGCATCTGCAGAATCTCCATCGACTGGATCATCCGCGGCGCCAGCTTCATGTGCTGGCCCATGCGCAAATGTTGCTGGGTCTCGAATCGCATCAGCCCTCCGACGCTCGACGCCGGACGACCCGGAGGTCTCAACCCCCGCTCAATCGCTGCCGGCTCTGTATGGCATCGGCCAAAACCGCCTTGTTGGCATACTCCAATTGGCTGCCGCTCGGCAAACCCCGTGCCAATCTAGTGATACTAACACTCAAGGCGCCCAGTTCCCTCTGCAAATACAGACCCGTCCCGTCCCCTTCGAGTGTCGGGTTCAGTCCGAGAATAATTTCAGTTATCGGAACTCCGCCGGCGTTCTTGCCTGGATCTTTCACCCGCGCCAGCAAATCCCCAATCGTCAGATCGCTCGCTTCCACCCCATCCAGCGGGCTCAGCCGCCCCATCAGCACGTGGTAGAGCCCGCGATACATCCCGGTCTGCTCCAGCGCGATCAGGTCCTTGGGCTGTTCCACCACCAGCACCTGGCCGCGCTCCCGCCCCGGGTTGTCGCAGATCCCGCAAACCGGGCCGTCCGACAGATTCCAGCAGATGCGGCAGTGCCGGATCTTCTGCTTCACATCCAGCACCGCCCGGGCCAGCCCCGTTGCCGCCGTCTCCTCGCTCTTGAGCACGAAAAACGCCATCCGTTCCGCCGACTTGCGCCCGACGCCCGGAAGCTTGGCAAACTCTTCGATGAGCTTCTCAACCGCAGCGGGATACGCCAGTCCGCGGCGGATCGGTCCGCCCGCGGGCAAGTCGGTGCGCTCGTTGGCTTCGGCCATGATTGATCCTACGGCGTAGCATTCACACCTTGTCGCAAACCGCTCAAAAACCCGCCGGTTTTGGCTCGCTTCCCGGGGCCCTGTTGCTCATTGCCGGCGCTGTCGGACTTGCCATCTTCGTCTACAAAGGCGTGAAGCCCGACCTCTGGCCCAAGCGCCTCGCCGAGGTGGTGCCCGGAAAGGTCTATCGCAGCTCCGAGTTGTCACCCAAGGCCATGGAAGACCTCGTGCGCGGAGCGCACGTGAAAACCATTATCGATTTGGGCGTCGCCCCAGATGGCGATCCCCGCGACCGCCGTCAGCAACTCGCCGCCCAAGCCTTGGGCTTGAAACGCTACAAGTTCAACCTGATCGGCGATGCCACCGGCAACCCCAACGAGTACGTCGCCGCCCTCCAGATCGCCCTGAACCCCGACAACCAGCCCGTGCTGATCCACTGCGCAACTGGCTCGCAGAGAACGAGTTGCGCCATCGCCCTCCTCCGCATGGCCTCAGAAAAAATGCCCCTCGACCAGGCGATCGCCGAGGCCGAGCAGTTCGATGCCAAGCCCAAAGTGGGGGAGGTTCTGCGCCAGATATCGCCGCGCGTTCTGCAGGCGGTCGGCTCGCAAGCACTCATCCCCGGCGAGCCCGCGGTTGTTGTGGCGCCCGCCAGCCCCGTCGCCGCCAAGCCCTGAAATCGCCCCCATTTGAACTGCGCAAAAGTGACCAAAAGGTCTTGAAGTCGTCCCGCGCCTTCCAGTACATTGCTCCCGGCCCGCCTTGGCTTCGGCCGGCGGACTCAGACTCCAAATCGGGACATATTCGTGGGAACAGCGGCACGCTCGCTCAGGAGAGAGAGGAGATGCGTCCGCTGTTTTCACTTTTGCCCTCCCCCGTCCGAACCCGAAACTCCGCCGTCTTCCCGTCCGTAGTGTCCCCAACCGGGAGCGCATTGTGTACCATCCGGCCCGCTCGACGCGCGGGCCCGCTCCGGCAGGCTCGTGGCCGATCCGTTCCCTTCGCTGATGCCCCGCAAGGGCGCCGGCGGGGGCGCTCTCCCCGCTTCGGGTTGAGCGAGCGAACGCTCGACCAAGCCGTCGCGAGGGCGTCGAGGGTGGGGGTTGGGGCCGGGGGGCCGCTCGTCGAAGTGCGGCACGCGTGTTGGTTCGTCGGATCGGCCGCGCTTTTCGCGGCCCGGAACGCAAGGTATGCCAAGTTCGAACATCTGCTGGGGCATCGAGATCGGCGCTGCGGCCATCAAGGCCGTGAAAGTCGAGAACGCGGGCGACCGCGTCAACATCCTCGATATGGCCATCATCGATCACCCGCGCACGCTTTCCACGCCGGGTGTCGACCCGGCGGATGTGCTCCGCGTCTCGCTCGGAACGCTGGTCAGTCAGTACGACCTGTCCAAGGCGCAGATCGCCATCAGCGTCCCCGGCCACTCCAGCTTCGCACGCTTCGCCAAGCTCCCGCCGGTCGAGCCGAAGAAAGTCCCCGACATCGTCAAGTTCGAGGCGATGCAGCAGATCCCCTTCCCGCTCGAGCAGGTCGAGTGGGACTACCAGACCTTCATCAGCCCCGACTCGCCCGAAATCGAAGTGGGCATCTTCGCCATCACGCGCGAGCGCATCAGCGAACGCCTCACGATGCTCCAGGACCTGGGCCTCACGCCCGGCTATGTCACGCTCGGCCCCATCGCCGTCTTCAACGCCCTGGCCTACGACCTCGAGTTCAACGAGAAGACGCCCGGCACCATCATCGTTGACATCGGCACCACCTCCACCGACCTCGTCATCTCCGAGGCCGGCCGCATGTGGGTCCGCACCTTCCCGCTCGGCGGCCACCAGTTCACCGAAGCACTCGTGAGCGCCTTCCAGATCGGCTACCCCAAGGCCGAGAAGCTCAAGCAGGAAGCCGAAGATTCCAAGCACGCACGCCAGGTCTTCCAGGCGATGCGCCCGGTCTTCACCGATCTCGGCCAGGACATCCAGCGCTCGATCGGTTACTACCAGTCGCTGCACAAGGACGCAAACCTGCAGCGCGTCATCCTCATCGGCGCCACCGCCAACCTCCCCGGCCTGCGCAAGTACCTCAAGCAGCAGCTCGGCATCGAGGTCTACCGCGTCGAAGAGTTCAAGAAGGCCAACCTGCTGCCGCTCGACGGCAACAAGGAAGGCGGCGAGCGCGCCGCCAAGTTCACCGCCCGCGCGCTCGAGATGACCACCGCCTTCGGCCTCGCCCTCCAGGGCATCGGTGCCGGCACCATCAACGCCAACCTCATGCCCGTCGCCGTCATCCGCGAAGCGATGTGGAAGAACAAGGTCAAGTGGTTCGGCGCCGCCGCGGGCATCGCCGCCGCCGCCGGCGTCGCGATGTTCGTCCGCCCCTTCATCGATTCCAATGCCGTCGCCGCTTCGGCCGCCGATCCCGATGTGCCGCAGATCACCGCGGTCGTCAATCAGGGCAACCGCCTCAAGCAGGCCGCGGAAGAAGCCGGTGTCGTCGGCTCGCAGACGCCCGATGAGCGCGCCGCGAAGATGATCCAGCTCCTCGAGAACCGTAACTTCTTCGCGCATCTCGTCGACGACGTCGGCCTGATGATCGAAGACAGCGCCAAGCGCGGCTCAACCTGGGCCAAGGACGTCGGCTCCAACGCCGCCGTCACCGATGGCTTCCGCCTCGATCGCATGACCAC
>JAFEBN010000014.1 GCA_018242645.1 Planctomycetota bacterium
ACACTCATTCCCAAAAACGTCGACGCCAGGTTGGCCGTGAAGATCACCACCTGCAGCAGCTTCATGTTCTGCGGGCTCATCGGCACCGCCGCCATCGCGGCAATGCCAAAGGCGCACGCCACCGCCGAAAGCACATACCACTTCTTGCGCGTGAGCGTGGTATCCACGATGGGCGCCCATAGAAACTTCCACACGTGCGGGAACATCCCCGACGCGATCAGCAGCGCACCATCCTCAACCGTGAGGTGATACCTCGTGCACAGAAACGCCATCGCCACCGAGACGAACCCGCTCATCGCCCCGAAAGGGATAATCAGAATCGAGAACGCAAACGACGGCGGCGCCTTGGGCGCAATGGAAATGGTCTGCACGCACGCAGCGTACACCAATCCCAAAATGACCGCGGCCCCAGGGATACACACACCCGGGGCCACGGAGGGAAGGAGCTTTCACGCTTCGAAAGGCGCCCGTCGTTTTCACACGACGGACGCCGGCTTTGAGAGCGAGAGGACGACCGCGGCAAAACTCCCCTGCCGCGCCTCTTGACTCATCGCACGTACGCACCCCACTCCAAATCTCACTGCACCTCCGACCGCTGTCGGGGTTTGATCCCCTTTTTCGGGCTCCTTATTCGGGCTTCAGCACGATGAAGCGGCTGTTCTCTCCACGCTTCACACGCAGCAGCAGACCCTTGTCCGCCGACGCGCCCTTCGCCAGTTCGGTGAACTGCTCCGCGCTCGTCGCCGGCTTCCCGCCCGCCGCCAGGATCACGTCGCCCGGCTGCAACCCCGCCGTTTCCGCGGCAGAGCCCGCGGCAACATCGGTGATCGCAAGTCCGCTCTCGTCATCCTTCAGCTTGAACTGCTCACGCAGCGCCTTATCCAGCGGCTGCACGGACAGTCCGAACTTATTGCTTTCCGCGGGCGCCACGCTCTTGGACTCGGCCGGTGCATTGCCGCCGCCCGGGCGCTTGCCCAAGGTCGCCGTCAACTCCCGCTCCGATCCATCACGCATGACCTTCAGCGTTGCGTTCGAACCAGGGCTCACCCGCGCCACGCGGCTCATGAGCTGGCCCGGATCCGTCACCGGCGAGCCGTTCACGGACGTGACGATGTCACCCGCTTCCAGTCCCGCCTTCGCCCCCGGTCCGCCCGGGACCACGTCGCCGATCAGCACGCCCCGCTTGGGCTTGGTGCCCATGTTGGCCGCGAGATCGGGCGTCAGAGGCTGGATCGACACGCCAAGGTAACCACGCTCGACGAAGCCCTTGGTCGCCAGGTCGTGCATGACCGCCTGCACCGTCGCCGAAGGAATCGCAAAGCCGATGCCCTCGTTGCCGCCGGAATTCGAACGGATCGCGGTGTTAATTCCAATGACCTCGCCGTCCAGGTTGACCAGCGGACCGCCGGAATTTCCGGGATTGATCGGCGTGTCAGTCTGGATGTAGTCCTCGAACGCCGCCGTGCCGACGCCGCTGCGCCCCTTCGCGCTCACGATGCCCGCCGTCACGGTGTGGTCAAGACCAAAGGGGTTGCCCACGGCCACGCACCAGTCACCCGGCTGCACTTCTTCGCTCTCGGCGAACCTGGCAGCGGTAAAGCCCTCGCCCTCGATCTTGATGACCGCCAGATCGGCGTCCTTGTCCGCGCCGAGGAGCTTGGCCTCGTGCTCGCTCCCGTCGGCCAGCATGACCGTGATGCGATCAGCACCATCGATCACGTGGGCGTTGGTCACGATGTTTCCGTCCTCGGTCGCGATCACGCCCGAGCCCTGGCTCATCATGACGGGCGCACGGCGCGCCCCCTGCCCGGCACCCTTGCGCGGAGATGGCGCCCGACCGGATGGCTCCTCGCCTCCGGGCATCCCTCCCTGCCCGCCAAAGAAACGCTCAAAGAACTTCTCCGCACCCGGCGGTAACGACTGCGATTCCTGACCATTTCCGTTGCCCCCTTCCTGGCCGCCCTGGTACATGGCGGGTGTGGTGCTCTTCTTCTCGGTTCGAATGCTCACGACGGACTGGCCGATGGTGCTCGCGGCGCCGCGGAACGCGGCGGAGAGCCCCTTGGCGAGCGAAGCGGCCTGCTTCGCATCGGTGTTGTTGTTGCTCGTGCTCTTGGAGTCAGCGCTGGCCGAGGGACGCGCCGCAAGCGCCATCCCCGCAGCCGCGAACAGCGCCAGAGCTCCAACGCTCACACGCCGGCCCCAGCGAGCGTTCGCCGGTGACTGCTTCTGTGTGTATGCGGTGTCCTGTGACATGTTCATGTGTGCTCCTTCCTGCGATCTTGAGTTGTTTGACCCCTCCGCGAGTGGTCCACCTTGTTACACACACCACCACGCCGCTGTTCGTTGGACACGCCCGCAGGCACGCGCCGCGGGCGCGAAAACAGGATTCCCGCAAAAGTACGGAGCGCTCGATTCGCCTTGTTTTTCAGGCTTTTTTGCGTGCCAATTTGGCAGCGTCATCGTTTCTACCGATTTGCAACAGTGCTCACAAACAGCGCTGCTTGCGCCGTCATGTAAACGTCATGCAGGATCGTTCCCCGGCCTGCGCGTCAGCGCGCCGGTTCGATCAGATCCCACTTGTTGCCGTAAAGATCGAGAAACACGGCGACCTTGCCGTACGGCTCGCTCCGGGGCTGCGTCACAAACCGCACGCCGCGCCCGCTGTACGCGTCGAAGTCGCGCGCGATGTTGTCCGTGTGCACGAAGATGAACACGCGACCGCCCGTCTGGTTGCCCACCGAATCGATCTGCTCTTTCGTCGCCGCTCGCGCCAGCAGGATGCACGCCGCGGCACTCGACGGGGGCGACGGAGGCTGCACACGCACCCAGCGCTTGCCTCCGCCCATGTCCGTGTCTTCCAGAAGCCGGAAATCCAGTTTCTTGCAGAAGAACGCGATGGCCTCGTCGTACTCGCGGACGGTCAGGGCAAATTGGGCGATGTGCATGCAGCCCGAGCGTACGACCTCGCCAACGCCCGGATAAATGCGCCGCCCGCTCCGCACAGCCGGACAAGTTATCTGCTGCGTCCCCGAACCCGAAAATTGTGGGCCTTTCGCCCCGGATTTCCTTTGGCGCAGCGCCCCGAACCGGCTAAAAAACAAGGGTCCACGGAGTGGAGGAGAGAGAGGCATGCGTTCAAATTGGGCTTGGGGTCTGGTTGCCGCCGCGGGTCTCTGCGGCGCTGCTTCGGGCGACGTTGTCACCGAATGGATCGATACGTACCTCGCCGTCACCCGCCTGTCGGGTGGTGCGCCCTGTCCGATTTCGCGCTCAGGCCCCATGCTCTGTCTCGTGATGTTCGACGCGGTGAATGCGATCGATCGCGTCGAGCAGTTCCCCGCATCCTTCAAACCCTACCTGCCAGGACTGCCCATCCCCGCCGCCGGAACTTCCCGCGAAGCAGCGGCAGCCGCTGCGGCGTACACCGTCATGGCCGGCACGCACCCGCTGCAGAGCGATGACCAGCCGATGATCGGCGTCCTGATCCAGTCACGCTACGACGAGCAGCTCGCCAACATCCCCGACGGTCCGGCCAAGGCCAACGGCATCGCGCTCGGCGAGTCCATCGGCGCCACCATGCTCCTGCTGCGCCACGAAGACGGTTACGACGCGGATCCGTCGTACACGCTCGGTGGCCAGCCCGGCGACTGGTGCCCGACACCCGACGCGCCCGTGCTGCAGCCGTTCACGCCCCACTGGGGCAACGTCATGCCCTGGGGCATCGAGCGGGGTGATCAGTTCCGACCCACCCGCCTCACCAACTACGGATCGATGAGCGCGCTGCTCCAGAGCAGCGAGTACGCCGCGCAGCTCAACGGCGGACCGGGCGTACCGGGCGTTCGCGACCTGGGCGCTCGCAACAGCGTCTCACGCACCGCCGATCAGACCGAGGCCGCGTGGTTCTGGGCCAACGACCGCGACGGCACCTCGAAGCCGCCCGGACAATTGCTGCAAATCACGAAGGTGGTGTCGGCCAACGAGAATCTCTCTCTCTCCCAAAACGCCCGGCTTTTCGGCCTCGTCGCACTCGCCATGGGCGATGCGTGCGTCACCGCGTGGGATGCCAAGTACAACACGCCGATCGACCTTTGGCGCCCCATCGATGCCGTGCGGGAGACAATCAACGACGGCAACCCCGATACCGTCGCCGACCCGTCTTGGCTGCCCCTCGCTGACTTCACGCCCCCCTTCCCCGCATACGTCTCCGGACACGCGACCTTTGCCGCCGTGCACGCCTCGATCATGGCGCATTACTTCGGCACAGACGCCAAGACATTCACCATCGGCAGCGACGAGTTCGCGGCACACCCTTCGCTCGGCTACCCGGCCAACCTCACCCGCACGTTCACCAGCTTCTCCGAGGCCGCGTGGGAAAACGCGATGAGCCGCATCTGGCTCGGCGTGCACTACTACTGGGATGCAACCGACGGCGTCAGCCTTGGAAATCAGGTCGGTGACTTCGTGTTCGCCCACCGCCTGCGCCCCGTCCGCTCCGGGCCCTGCCTGGCCGATCTGAACGTCGACAGCCTCGTGGAAGATTCCGATTTCGTGCAGTTCTCGATGCAGTACGACCAGTTCGACTGCGCCTCGAGCCTGATGCCGGGCGACTGCTCGGGCGACCTCAACAGCGACGGCTTTGTCGACGACAGCGATTTCGTGATTTTCTCAACGGCTTACGACGCGTATCTGTGCGATCAGTAAGCCCCGCCCGAGCTTCAAAAAAAGAACAGCCCGTGGTTCGCACGGGCCGGCGGACGGAAACGACTGTTTATCGGGATGCCGCGAGGGCGGTCAGCGGTCGCGATTCGTTCACGAAGGCAAGCGTCGACGCTTCCGACACGGGTGTCCGCAGCGCGGCGATCGCGGGCATCGGCGACCGCGGTGCCCGGAAAGCGGTCACCTGATCACGAGCCGAAAGCGAAACAGCACCCGCATAAGCCGCGAGGCAAGCGACGATACCGCACACTGCTTTGGTCAAGCGACGAGTCTGCATGTTCTTCACCACCGGCATGGATGGGCCCCCTCTCGATTCCCGCGGTGGAGGACACACACCAGCCACTCAAACATGCCCGCCGATCCAAGTCGTGCCAGCAAAAGTGCGTACAAGCGGTCTTTCTTTGCGCTATGTTCGGGTGCCAAAGCAGGCAAAATGTCCGGTTTATTAGCATTTTGTTTGGACTAGGCCCATTTCCTGTTCTTTGGGCCTTCTCAGCCCCCCGGGTACGCTGCCCGCTATGACACTCACGTCCGAACACGCGGCCGCCTTCGCCAAGGCCTGGTTCGCCGCCTGGAATGCGCACGACATCACGGCCATCCTGTCCTGCTACCACCCCACCATCGAGCACAGCTCCCCCTTCATCAAGCGATACAACGACGCCATCGGCCGCGGCAACGAAAAGTCGCTCCGTGGCCTCGCTGATCTGCGCGATTACTTCCAACGAGCGCTCGATCGCAACCCCACGCTCCGCTTCGACCCCGTTTCAATCGCCACCGGCCTCGAATCCGTCATCCTCGTCTACCGCCGCCACAGCCACGACACGCCGCCGGCGGGCGAGCTCTCCGCGGAAGTGTTCTTTCTCGTTGACACGCCCGCCGGCCACCTGATCACACGCTCCGTTTCCCACTACGGATAAGCATGTCCGACACGCCGACCGCAACACGGCCGACAAACGCTTGGGCCCTTCCCGCGCTCGCTGCGCTGCTGCTGACCGCCGCGGCCCTCGTCGCGCTACGGCTGATGGGACGAGTCTGGTGGTGCGCCTGCGCAGGGCTCTCTCCGTGGACGTCCGACATCTGGTCCCGTCACTGCTCCCAGCACCTCTTCGATCCCTACACCCTCTCGCACATCTCGCACGGGCTTCTGTTCTTCATCGGGATGGAAATGCTGGCCCGCCTTCTCCCGCCCCCGGCCGCCGCCCGTTTCACGATGCCCCTCCGCTTTATCTTCGCCGTCGCGCTCGAAGCCGGATGGGAGCTGCTCGAGAACACGCCGATGGTGATCGAGCGCTACCGCAGCGTCACCATCTCGCTCGACTACAACGGCGACAGCGTCCTCAATTCACTGGGCGACATCCTCGCGTGCGCGACCGGCTTCCTCATCGCGATGCGCCTCGGCATGCGCCCCGCCCTGATGCTGTTCGCGGCGTTTGAGATCATCACACTCTTCTGGATCCGCGACAACCTGACGCTCAACATCGTCATGCTGCTCTATCCGATCGACACCATCAGGCAGTGGCAGACCCCCGCAACCCTGCGGTAAATCTGCACCCGCCCGGGAGAACCGCCCATGGACAGAACACGCCTGATCTCGATGTGGGACCGCGCCTGGACAGAAGGGCTGTGGGCCGCCTCCTGGTCCGCCTCACTGGAAGGCCTGACGCCCGCCGAAGCAAGCTGGCAACCCGCCAACGCCCCCGGCATCGCCGGCACACGCCACGCCATCTGGCAGATCGTGCTGCACATGTGCCTCTGGCGCGAACACTGGCTCAAAAAACTCCAGGGCGGCGGCACACCCAAAGAAGAACTCGACCGCCTCAACTTCCCGCCCATCGCCGACGCCTCCGAAACCGCCTGGGCCGCCGCACGCCAGCGCTTCGCGCGCACCCAGCACGACATCAGCGCCGCCCTCAAAAACCCCGCGACCACCGATGCGCACTTCGAAGCAATCGCCCATTTTCTGCCGCACGATTGCTACCACTTCGGACAGATCAACACCATCCGCGCGATGCTCGGCAAGAAGCCGCTCGAGTGATTTGCGGTGCGCTCCGATCGGCTCTACGCTGTGGCCCTTGTCACACCGATTCCGGGACCAACTCATGCTCCATCGAACGCTCATCACCGTGTGCGGCCTTGCACTCGCCGGCTGCGCCCAGTCCAATTCCTCCAGCGGCGGCCGCCCGCAGTCCAACACCCTCGGTGAGCAGACGCCTCCCAGCGTCAACACCATGCCCACGCCCCGCCACGCGGGCATCATCTCCGATTACGCGCGCCTCCGCCCCTCTCCCGATTTCCCCGACACGCTCGTCTGGAACTCCGGAAAGCTCGGCCAGTACAAGCGCTTCATCGTCGATCCCGTCCAGGTCATCCCCAGCGATTCAACCCGCGGCGTCCCGCTCACCGAGGCCGACAAGCGCCGCCTCGCCGCCGATTTCCGCTACGAAATCGTCGATGTCCTCCAGGCCACGTACCCCGTCATCACCGTCCCCGCGCCCAAGACCGCCCGCGTCAAGACCGCCATCACCGAAGTCGCCCGCTCCGCCGGCCCCGACAACCAGTGGTTCCGCTGGGAAGGCGGCGCCGCCGCAGAGATGGAAATCGTCGACTCCCAGACCGGCGAGCCCCTCGCCTCCGCGATCGACACCTCCACCGTCCGCGTCCGCGAACCCGGAAAGGTGACCGACCCGTTCTCGGATGCCAAGCTCGTCTTCCGCCACTGGGCCGCCCGGCTCGGCAAAATGCTGCTGTCGTCCAAGTAACGCGCGAGCGACTCCGCACCCAATGAAAAGGACACGCCGACGGGCGTGTCCTTTTTCGTTTGAGTCACCAGTGTTTCTTCACGCCGCCGGCACGTGCTTCTTCAGCCGCATCGCCAGCGCCACCAGCGACACGCCGGAAATAATCGCGAAGATCCCCAGCACCATGATCATCGCCAGCGCGCTCCGCCCCGGAAAGGCCAGCACATACACGCCAAACGCGATGTCGATCAATCCGCCCAGGATCAGCATCCACTCGTTGCTGATCACCTTGCGAAGCTGGATCGCCCCCACGATCTCGAACACGCCGCGGAAGATCGCCATGAAGGCGATGAACTTCAGCATCAGCAGCCCCGCCTCGCCGGGAAACTCGAAGATCGCGATTCCCGCCGCGATCCCGAGCACGCCCACCACCACCAGCCACCACGTCGGCGCATACGCCTTCGCTCGACCCGACACCGCCGCCACCAGCGCAAACACCCCGTCCACGATGCAGAACGCCGCGAACATCCAGATCAGCGTCGCCAGCGTCGGCAGCGGCATCAGCACCGCCACCACGCCGAACAGGATCGCGCAGATACCCCGGAACAGCAGCATTTTCCAACCCAGCGCCAGCGCATGCAGGTGCGGAGCAGAAAAGACGCTCAAGGGCGAAGCAGATACCTGTGTCATACAAGACTCCTCTGTGATGAGCCGAGACAACAGGCTCTCACTTGCCATCGGCTCAAACCCTTCCGAGCAGACAAGATTTGCGCGTCCCCCCTGCTATCCTTTATGGATGGCAGCAACCGTCTGATCCAAACCCGTGGCCGCGATCGCTCCGGCGGAGCCTCTCCGCATGTTCGAACAGATCGCCAGCTCCGAAGCGTCTCGGCT
This sequence comes from Planctomycetota bacterium, assembly GCA_018242645.1. GTDB lineage: Bacteria > Planctomycetota > Phycisphaerae > Phycisphaerales > UBA1924 > JAFEBO01. Next base: position 8,352 of record JAFEBN010000014.1, read on the forward strand.
TCGGACGCGTGTGCCATTGCACACCGCCGCGGGTCGGATCCCACCGGGAAAGAAGTTCCTCGTCCGCCGGCATCAACGCCGGTTTCCTCGGTTGCCCATTCCAATGTCGCACAAGAGCCGAACCGAATCCAACGACTTCACTTGCGTTCACTGCAAATCCAACGTCCCCATCCAGGCCTGGGGTACCAGGCATCGCAATCACTGCCCCCTCTGCCTCTGGTCTCGCCATGTCGATGACGAACCCGGCGATCGCGCGTGCCCCTGCCGCTCGCCCATGGAACCCATCGGCATCGAAGTCCGCCAGGACGGCGAGTGGGCGATCATCCACCGCTGCGCCGGCTGTGGCACGCTCGGCACCAACCGCGTCGCGGGCGACGACGACGAGCGATCACTCCTCGCCCTCGCGCTGCGGCCCATCGCCAACCCGGCGTTCCCGCTCGACGGCTTCCGCCCCTCCGCTTCCTGATTCCTGTCACGGGCCCTCGCAACGATCACTCCCAACTCCGGACTCGCAACATGACACCCATCAACCTCTCCAGCTTCGAAGCCTGCACGATCCCGCGCGAGGAATACACCCATCGCGCCCACCTCATCGTCGCGTACCTCTACTTGCTCCAGCACCCGCTCGCCGAAGCAACCGCGCGCATGCGCGCCGGCATCCACCGCTTCAACGCCGCCAAAGGCGTCGAGAACACCCCCAGCGGCGGCTACCACGAAACCCTCACCATCGCGTGGATGCGCGTCCTCCACGCCGCGATGCAGTCGTACGGACCCGACCTCACCCCCGACGCCTTTCTCGACAACAACCCGCACCTGCTCGCCCGCACGCTCCTCCGCGTCTTCTACTCCAAAGACCACATCTCCAGCCCCCAAGCCCGCGCCCATTTCGTCGAGCCCGACCTCACCCCCCTGCCCGCCTGACTCAGAAAAGCCCTTCCCGAGCCCCTGTTCGGGTGCTGAAACATCCACGACCTCCGCGGCATCGAATCACGTAGAAAACGGGGCGTTACGCCCTCAGGAGTGCTTCATGCGATTGCTCAGTCTTGCCGTGCTGTTCGTGCTCGCCGCGACCGGCGCAGCATGGTTGTTTGCCCGCTCCACCAACCCCGCCATCGCCGTCGCTCCTCCCGCCGAAACCTCCTCGCCAATCGAGACTCTCACAGCCATGACCAAAGCCGCCGCAAAGACAGAAGGCCCCCGCTACTCCAAGAGCGGGTACGACATCACCCCGCTCTCGGAGAAGCAGATCGACCAGCTCGCCCAGAAACTCGCACCCGCCGAGCGCGATGTCATCCTCGCCAAGGGCACCGAACGCGCGTTCTGCGGCACACTCGTCGACAACCACAAGGAGGGCGTCTACGTCTGCCACCTCTGCGGTCTGCCCCTGTTCTCCAGCCAGAATAAGTTCGACTCCGGTACCGGCTGGCCCAGCTTCTTCCAGCCCGTTGACAAGGACCACATCGCCTACCACTCCGACACCAGCTACGGCATGGAACGCATCGAGATTCTGTGCGCCCGCTGCACCGCACACCTCGGCCACGTGTTCGAAGACGGCCCCAAGCCCACAGGTCTGCGCTACTGCGTCAACAGCGTCTCGCTCGAGTTCGTCGAGAAAAAGGACGGCAAACTCGACCCCCCCGCCGCCAGCCGCCCCATCGCCACCGAGACCGCCTACTTCGCCGGAGGCTGCTTCTGGGGCACCGAAGATCTCTTCCAGCAGGTCCCCGGCGTCATCGACGCCGTCAGCGGCTACATGGGCGGAAACGTCAAGAACCCAAACTACAAGCAGGTCTGCTACACCGACACCGAGCACGCCGAAACCGTCCGCATCGTCTTCGATCCCGCGCGCGTGACCTACAAGGAATTGCTCGCCAAGTTCTTCAAGTTCCACGATCCGACCCAGCTCGATCGCCAGGGCCCCGATCACGGCCGCCAATACCGCAGCGCGATCTTCGCGTCAGATGAAAAACAGCTCGCCGAAGCCAAGGCCTTTATCGCCGAGCAAAGTCAGAAACCCAAGTACCAGAACCGAAAAATCGTCACCACCATTCAGCTCGCGCAGAAGCCCGGTGAAACCGGCGGCTTCTGGGAAGCCGAGGAATATCACCAGGACTACCACGCCAAGCACGGCGGCCACTGCGCCATCCCGTCTTCTGGAGATGAATAACCACTCATCATGAAGACGGTTTTAGATCCGTTTTCTTTCCGTTTGGGTTGGCGTCGGTCGGTATGAATTCGTAGAATCTCCGCATGACCACCGGCCCACACAAGGACGCCGTTGGGGCAGGGGGAGCTCTCGGCAATGCTCAACTCGTGGCACTCGGGGCCGCGCTCGCTTCGGACCCGATGAGCGGTGTCGCGCTCTTCGAGCCCGGCGGCAACGTCCTCTGGGCCAATCCGCAACTTTCCAAAATGTTCCGAGGGCCCGATGCGTCACCCGCGCAATCGATCGGACGCAGGCTCAAGGAAATCTACCCAGAGGTCTTCGCCAACGAAGTCGTCTCCGTCATCGACCAGTGCGCCGCCACCGGCAAGCCCGCGTTGATGCGCACCATCTGGCGCGGCGAACAGCTCTACACCTGGATGCAGCCCTTCCGACCCGAAAATACCAACGGCGTCCAGGTCCTCGCCATCAGCCGAAAGGTCCGCGGCGATGAAAATGCCCGCGACCTCTTCCCCATGGTCGAGTTCGAAAAATTCGATACCAAGGTCATCGATCTCGGCCCGCTCGACGTGCTCAGCACCCGCGAGCTCGAAGTCCTCTCCCTGCTCGGCCAGGGCCTTTCCGCGGCCGAAATCGCCACCGCCCTGCACCGATCCGTCAAAACCATCAATACACACCGCGAAAGCATCGGCAAGAAGCTCAAAATCGACGACCGCGTCAAGCTTGCCGTCATCGCCCAGCGCGCCGGCCTCCGCCTCGCCGACGCAACCCGCCAGCGGACCTGAGGTGGTATGCTGGGCCACCATGAACGCTCATTCACCCGCCCACCATCCCGACGCCGCATCCCTCCCCGCCGGCCTCGCCGCCGACGAACTCCGCGGGCTCTTCGCCGCCATCGGGACCGATCCCATGATCGGCGTCGCCATCCTGGGCGAAGACGGCCACATCTTCTGGGCCAACCCCCAGATCGCCCGTCTCTACTTCGGTGAATCCAAGACCGCCAAGGACGCCATCGGAAAGAACATGGCCGACATGTACCCCGGCCCCTGGGTCGAAGAGCGCCTCAAGATCATGAAGCACGCCGCGGCCACCCAAAAGCCCGTGCAGCTCCGCTCCATCTGGGAAGGCCGCCAGCAGTATTCCTGGATCCACCCGCTTGACGCCGAAGCCGCCGAAACCATGGAGCCCGGCGAAGACCACGGCGGCGATATGCCCCAGCGCTTTCTCGTCATCACCAAGCGCGTCAGCGGCGAAGGTCGATCCGAAGAACTCAAGCAGGCCGACGGCTTCGACAAAGTCGATAGCGAAACCATCGACCTCGGCCCTCTCGACGTGCTCACCAGCCGCGAACTCGAAGTGCTCGCGCTCCTGGGCCAGGGTCTGGCCGCCGCCGAGATCGCCAAGCTCCTCCACCGCTCCGTCAAGACCATCAACACCCACCGCGAAAACATCGGCAAGAAGCTCAAAATCGACGACCGCGTCAAGCTCGCCAACATCGCCCAGCGCGCCGGCCTCCGCCTCGCCGACGCCGAAAAAGAGCGGGTCTAATCTCTCCCTCTCCCGCCCCGCTGCGTTTGCTCATTTGAGCTCTGCTGCTTTGAGTTTTTCGCCTCCCCGCCCCGCTGTTTCCCGTCCCAACGCCGTCAAACCACAACATTGTGGAATTTGCCGACACGCCCCCAAATCCGTTTGTCGCTTCCTCATTTTTCCCTTAATCTGGCGACTCGCCGCGGAACGGGCCGCGGCCACCGGAGGATGGGGTCATGTTCGGACGAGTCGGTTCAATCGGCGGAGCAATCGTCGCGCTTCTCGTACTGCTGGCGGGCATCGGCAATGTCTATCTGAAAAAGAGCCGCGCCAACGAGGAATACCGCAAGGAAGCGCACGCGCTGATCGAAAAGTGCGATTGCTACAAAGCCAACAAAGACTACTGCGACTGGCTCGTCGAAGTCTCCCACGACGAAGCCTTCGACCATTCCTACAAAGTGAGCTACGCCCCCCGCACCCGCTTCCGCATGCAGGACAACAGCTCCTTCGATGAAGGCGCCTACGCCGCGGAACTCTTCGAGGTCATGATCCGCCACGCCAAGGAAGACAAGGTCGACGCCGTGGTCAAGTCGCTCGAGAAAGTGCTCAAGGAATTCAGCGAGGACGAACCGGCACCCGAGCCCATTCCCTCTCCGTCAAAGATGTCGCCCCCTGGCCAGCGTTGATTTCGCGCTCGGCTCCGCACCGTCTTTGCTTATTTGCCGCCGGAAACATCCAGCACGTACACCGTCCGCGGCGCGAGCACATTGACCGGCACGTAATCCGCCAGGCCCCCTTTGCCCACCACCCGCGGCGCCGCCGGATTCACCGAAGCCCCGCTCAGCAGCTCCTTCGGCGCGCCCACCTTGGCAAAAGGCCCGCTTGCCGCACGCACGCGGCAGCCCTGCACCGGTTTGTCCGACAAGTTCGCCACCACGATGATCGTCTGCTCCCCTTCGCTCCGCGCGAACGCGTACACGCTCTTGTCGCTCGCATCGAGCGCCGTGTAGTCGCCCTTCGCCAGCGCCGGGTTCGCCTGCCGCAGGCGGATCAGTTTCTTGTACAGGTTGAGCAGCGAATCCGGATCCGCCGCTTCGGTGGCCACGTTCTTGCTCGTGTAGTCGCTCTGCGCCGGTCGCCACGGTTTGCCCGTCGTGAAGCCCGCGCTCGCGTCCGCACTCCACTGCATCGGCGTGCGCAGGTTTTCGTCGGGCTTGTCGCCCACGGTCCCGAGCTCCTCGCCGTAGTACATGAAGGGGATGCCCGGCTGGGTAAACAGCAGCGCCGCCGCCAGCTTCGCCTTGGTCACGTCGTTCCCAAACCGCGTCATCACACGAGTCTGATCGTGATTGCTCAGGAACGTCGAGAACTGGTTGCGCGGATACGCCGCCCAGGCCTTGCTCGTTGCCTCGCGCAAGCGCTTCGCATCCGCGTTGTTGACCGCGTCGATCGTCGCGAACGATGTGTCGAACTCAAAGCAGGTGTCGAGCTGATCGGGCACGTACGTCGCCACCGTCGCCGTGTCGGTCCACACCTCTCCCACCGTGAACGCGTCCTTGTTCACCGACTTGTAGAAGTTGTGCCAGTTCCGCAGCCAATCGTGCGTTTCCTTCGTGTTCTCCTGCTGCTGCCCGTCCTCGACCAGATGGCGGATCGCGTCCAGCCGGTAGCCGTCCACGCCGTAGTCCTTGAGCCAGAACTCGGTGACCTTGTCCATCTCCTTGGTCACCTCCGGGTTGCGGTAGTTCAGGTCCGGCATGTAGGAACTGAAAATCCCGTAGTAGTACGTGTTCGGGTGCCCCTCGGGCGAGAACCACACCTCCTGGTTCCACGGCCCCTTCCACGCGGGCTTCTGGTTGGTCCAGATGAACCAGTCGTGCTTGGGGTCTTTCGGGTCCCACGCGTTCTTGAACCACGGATGGCTCTTCGACGTGTGGTTCAGCACCAGGTCGAGGATCACGCGGATGTTCCGCTTCTTGCACTCGGCAACAAACCGCTTGAAATCCTCGTTGGTGCCGAAGTCCTTTTCGATCGCGTAGTAGTCCGACGTCTCGTACCCGTGGTACGACGGTCCTTCGAAGACCGGCATCAGCCAGATCGCCGTCGCGCCAAGATCGCTCGTGGTCTTCGGGTCCCCGTCGTTGATGTAATCCAGCTTGTCGATCAGCCCTTGGAAGTCGCCGATGCCGTCGTTGGCGAGCGGGCCCTTCTCCGAATCCTTGAACGAGCGCACGAACACCTGGTAAAAAACCGCGTCGTTCCACCAGTTGTCCATCCGCTGCGTGCTGCGGTTCTTCCATCCGCTCGTCGCGCTCGCAGGTGCCGGCGCTGGATTGGTCGTCGCCTGCCCAAGCGCCGCCGGCCCCCACACCAAACCCGTCGCGAGAAGCAGTGCACAAGCCTGACGCATGGCCGAACCTCCAGGTGAATAAGCGAACCATCGCAGCGTAGTCGATGCGCCCACAAGCGTGTTGACGCCCGCCAGCCGGTGGTCTCAGACCGCGGTCTCGCGACGGTCTCAATCGTAACAGTCGAAAAATCATCGACTTACATACGACTCAGAAATACTGCACGTCGCGCGCACGCCTTCCGCTTGAGTTGATAGAGTCATATTGGGCGTTCGGACTCGCGGGCGCGTTGTGGCGCCGGAACGCCGCGGGAATGAAAAGGAAACACCAGATGCAGACTCGGAACTTTGCGTGCGCGATGACAATCGCATGTATCGCCGGCCTCACCGGCGTGGTCGGCGGCTGCTCGACCCCCACCGGCCAGACCACCCAGGAGCGCCAGCAGAGCACGCTGCTCATGCGCGACCAGGCCCTCGCCCGCCTCGAGCGCGACCACCCCGAGGCCAAGGCTCAGCTCCAGAACGCCGCCGGTTACGCCGCCTTCCAGACGATCGCCATGGGCGCCGTCGTCGGTGGCAGCAACGGCTTCGGCGTCGCCGAGGCCAAGAGCACCGGCAAGCAGACCTTCATGCGCATGTCCAGCAACAGCCTCAACGCCGGCGTCAGCGCTCAGGAAAACCGCCTCGTCCTGATCTTCAAGGACCAGGCCACCTTCGATCGCTTCGTCGCGGGCACCTGGCAATGGGGCGGCACCGCCTCCGCGGGTGTGACCGGCACCAACTCCGGCAACACCAACAACCAGGCCGGAACCTCCAACGACAACGTCCTGGTCTACCAGATGACCAACTCCGGCTTCGCGCTCACCGCCAACATCGGCGGCGCCCGCTTCTGGCCCGACAAGGACATGAACAGCATGTGGTAAATCCCCACGGCTGATCGCAGAAAACAAAAAGCCCCGGCGCTCGCCGGGGCTTTTTTCATTGTGCCCGGTCCCTCCCGACTATTTCTTCACGGCCTGCACCGTCTTCTTCGGGTTGATGATGAACCGGCCGTCATAGCCCGGCATCGGATCCGCGTTCACCCGGATCGCCTCGATGATCTGCGCCGTCGTCAGGTTCGGGTTCACCGCCAGCATCTTGCCCACCAGGTTCGTCACGTTCGGCGCGGCCATCGACGTCCCGCTGTACTTGAAGCGCTTGCCGCCCGGCACGTAGCTCTCCACCTCGAACCCGTTCGCGTAGATCGTCACCCCCTTGCCGAAGGTCGTGAAGCTCGTCGGCTTCGCCGAGGAGTCGATCGCGCCGATCGTCAGCACGTTCGGCAGCTCGATGCCCGATGGCATCATCTCGCTGAACTGGTTGTCGTTGTCGCTGTTGCCCGCCGCCGGAACAAACAGGATCTCCGGCGCGCTCGCCATCGCGCTCTTCATCGCGTCGTAGATGATCTTGAAGTACTCGCGCGACATCGCCGCGCGCTCCTCCTTGTCCTTGCCCACGCCCTTGGCCTCGAGCTCCTCCTCGATGCTGGCGCGGCTCAGCCCCCACGACATGTTCACCACCCGCACCCCCGCCTTCTTCATCGCCGCCACCGTGTCCGTGAAGCTCTTGGCCATGTCCGTGGCGAATTCCTTCGTCCACGTATACCGCGGCACCGACTTGAAGTCGAACGTCAGTCGCACGCCGAACACCCGCGCAAACGGATTGCCCTCCGTCGCGATCCCCGTCACGTGCGTCCCGTGCGAGTAGTTGCCGTACAGCCCCAGGTCCTCCATGAACCCCTGCACCTGGTCCGCCTTCAGCCCCTTCACGTAATTGCGGAACGCATCCGCCTCCGGGCTCTGCACGCCCGCCTGGCTGTCGCTCGCGCCCTTGGTGTGCGTCTCCACCAGCGCCACCGGCGACTTCAGCTCCTCGATCGAGATGAGCAGCCCGCTCGTCGGCTTCCAGTACATGTCGTACGCCAGGCCGTTGATGTCATCCACGTACCCGTTCTTGTCGTTGTCGATCTTGTCCAGCTTCTCGCCCGGATTCTCCCACAGCCGCCCCGAAAAGAGCGAGACATCCACGCCCGAATCCCAGATGCCCACCACCACCGGGCTCGCCTTGTCGCCGGCATTGAGCGTCACGTTGTTGGCCGAGAGCACGTCCGTGCGCGCCTTGTTGTTGGTCTCCGCCAGCTTGCCATACACCTCCGCCACCGAAGGCTGCAGCTCCAGCATCGTGTCCAGCATGTTCCGCATGCCGACCATGCCGCCCACGAACTCGCCCGAAATCTCGCCGTTGTTCTTCTCGACGATCGGGTCCAGGTTCGCCTTCACCTGCCCCAGGATCAGCTCGCGATTCACGATCAGCGCCGTCGAACGCGCCTGCAGCACGCTCTCGCGGATCTTGTCCCACGGCAGCGCGCCCACGCGCTTCTCCAGCTCCGCCTTGAACGCCTTGTAATACGCCTCTTTGTTCGCGCCGTTGTCGCTCACCCGGCGCGCCGCGATCATCGCTCCCAGCACCTGCCCCATCATCAGCTTCGATGATTCCTTCCCCTCAAGCGCCCGCCCAAGCTCGATCCGCTTCATCGCCTCGTCGTAGTTGCCCTCCAGGATCGCGATCTGCTGCAGCAACTGCTGGTAACCCTTCAGCGTCGTCTTGTCCTGAATGTCATACTTCTCCAGGTCCGCCAGCGTGTTGGCCTTCAACTCCGCAACAAACTTCTTGAACGCCGCGTCGCTCAGCAGAAACTCGCTCGCCTTCCCCTCGATCTTGTACACATGCCGCGGCAGATCGTCCGCCGTCTTCACCGCGATCTTGCCACCGGCCGGCGCCGGGTCCGCCGCCCGCGCCGACAGGCACAGGCCGCAAACAAGGACCAGAAGGGATGCGCCGCCCACAACACGCGAGAAAGTCCGTTTCAAGCAATTTCCTTTCGAGAGTAATGCCCGGAACCAAGATACAAAGCCCCCGGGAACTGGTCTTGGGGTTCGCGCGCCCCAGGTTGCATTCCCACGCAGACCCCCCTGAGCGCGCACAATCGGAAGTCGTTACGGATCGGCCAGTTGAGACCCATTTTCGAAAGGCAGAATCTGCGCGTTTGTCCGTCCGATAGCCGCGCTCTTGCGTCCGGAAAAATCTTCCGGATAGTGCTCGCTAGGTGACAGGTGGGTCCCCAAATGGATACACTGCGCGTCAGTGTTTCCCCGGACAAGGGGCCAGGGCGTTCGCCCGTCGGGCCGGTTTCCGGGGAAGGGGGCGTTTTTCCGCGTGAATCAGGGTTCTTGGCAACTCTCGGAACTTGGCGGAAAGCGCTGGAGCTTCGTGATGCGTCGTCGCGTGGGTTCAATCGCGCGGCAGTGTCTGTTCTGTCATGGTCGTCGCTTGCGGTCGAGACCGGCTGGCACGATCGAGTTCTCGAGTTCTGGTGGCGCTGGGGCCACCGGAAAGATCCGTCCGGTCTCAGCGTGAGAAGGAATTTTATGAACACTTTCGGAAAACTGTTTGGTCTGGCGGCCTTGGCTGCCACGGTCGGAACGGGCCTGATGGGCTGTAAGGCCGACGGCAAGCGTCTCCCGACCGACGAGTCGCCCACCCGCGTCGGCGCGTACGGCTATTACTGGCGCAAGGAGCAGCCCAAGGCTGCCCCCGCTCCGGCCCCCGCCCCCGCCGCCAAGGTCGATCCCTGCAACCCCGTCATCGGCCCCGACATGATGACCACCAAGCAGGGCTTCCCCACCGGCGACATGGCGTCTTCGCACGTCATGCTGCAGGAAGTCTTCCCCTCGATGGTGAAGGCCAACAGCAACTTCCCGTACAAGATCTACGTCAGCAACCTCACCAACGCGACGCTCAGCAACGTCATGGTGACCGCCACCAGCATGCAGAACCGCTCGATCGTCTCGAGCAACCCGCAGGCCACCACCAGCGGCCCCAACGGTGAAACCCGCTGGTTCATCGGCGACCTGGCCCCCGGCAAGTGCGCCGTCATCGACGCCACCGCCAAGGCCAACGCCGTCGGCAACAGCTCGACCTGCCTCACGGTCAGCTACGCCAACTCGCTCTGCTCCAACGTCCAGGTCGTCCAGCCCGCGATCGCTCTGACCCACAAGGTCACCCCGAACGCGACCGTCTGCGATGCCATCAACGCGACGTTTGAAGTCAAGAACACCGGTTCGGGCCCGGCCACCAACGTCGTGGTCACCGAGAACCTCCCCGCCGGCATGACCACCATGGACGGCGCCACCTCCTACACCTTCAACGCGGGCACGCTCGCGCAGGGTCAGTCGAAGCCCTTCAGCCTCGGCCTCAAGACCACCAAGCCCGGCACCTACGTGATCCCCTCCAAGGTCACGGCGGACGACGGCCTCTTCGCGCAGTCCGAGCCCCAGACCGTCAAGGTCACCCAGCCGGCTCTCAAGATCGCCGCGGAATGCCCGCAGGGCGCTCTGGTCGGCCGCACCGGTCGCCCGATCACCTTCAAGTTCACGGTGACCAACACCGGCGACGCCCCGGCCAACACGACCCTGTCGGCCTCGGCTCCGTCCAACGCCACCTTCATCTCGGCTGACAACGGCGGCGCCGGCGGCGCTGGCGGCACCAGCTGGAACCTCGGCAGCCTCGCTCCGGGCGCTTCCAAGACCGTCTCGATGACTGTCAACGCCACGGCCGGCGGCCCCGTCGCCACCACGGCGACGGCCAGCGCTCCCTGCTCGGCCACCGTCACCGCTCCGTGCTCCGCCACGATGCAGGGCCTGCCCGACCTGGGCACCCTCGTCAGCGACGTGGACGGCGTGGTCTATGTCGGCGACAACCACGAGTACACCTGCCAGGTCATGAACCAGGGCATGGTCCCCCTCACCAACGTGAAGATGACCATGGAAATCCCCTCGGCCATCACCTTCGTCAGCTCGGCCCAGCCGAACAAGATGGAGAACGGCAAGCTGACCTTCGAAGTCGGCACCATCGCCGTCGGCCAGACCGTCACCTGGAAGTTCCTTGCCAAGGCGTCGAGCCCCGGCGAACACCTGATCTCGGGCATCACGACCTGCTCCGAGCTCAAGACCCCGGTGCGCGACGACGAACTCACGAACTACGTCAACAAGTAATTCGCACGGGTTCGTGACAATCTGAATCCTCGAAGGGCCCGCACGAAAGTGCGGGCCCTTTTCTTTTTTCTCGAGCAGACGACCTCGACGGGTCAATCATTCCATCGCATGCCCGCAATACCGGTCGATGTCCAGCGCCAGAACCTGCTCGTTTCAAACGTTCGCGATGCGGTTGGTCGGGGCGAAATCGAACTGGGCGAGCGGATCTGCCGCGAAATGCACGCCGCGGGCTGGGGCAACGGCCGCACCTGGCTGGTCATCGCCGAAGTCGCCCGCCGGGTGGGTCGTCGTGATATCGCGCTCGATGCCGTGACGCACGCCCAGGCCGCCGGTGGAGCCGGCACCGAGGAAATCAACGCCGCCCGAGCCGCGGCAGATTCAATGCCCGAGCGGGCCGGCGTCCCGGGCGGGGTGCACGTGATCCGCTCCTGGGGCCAGGGCTTCTGGTCCGACGTGGACCACGTCATCGGCCAGCTCGCGGTTGCAGAGATGACCGGCCGCGCCCCCATCGTGCTCTGGGGCGCCAACACCCGCTTCGGCGACGGCACGACCAACGCGTGGGAGCATTACTTCGAACCGGTCTCGCAGGCGCAGATTCCGACCGGCGCCTCCTTTTTTCCTTCCAAGTGGCGTGCCGACAATCTGACCGTTGCCGAAAACGGTGCGTTCACCGGCCCGGGTTCGCGGATTGCTTTCCTCCCTTTTCTTTCGAGCGACGCAACGCTCACGGTGAGCGACTTCCACGCGCCGCTGATCGCGGTCTCCCACTGGATCCGCGCTTCCAGCGTGCTGAGCGGCAAATCGCTCCAGGAGATGTACCCCGCCCTCCTCTCGGCCCACGTGCGGGTCCGAGGCGACATCGTCGCCCGCGCCGACACAGCCGCGGCGGAGCTCGGCCTGGGACAAGGCGGCGCCCCCGTCATCTCCGTCCACGTGCGAGGAAGCGACAAGGTCATCGAGATGGGCGACATGCGCCCCGTCCATGCCGCATACCACAGTGAGGTGGACCGACGGCTCGAAGCCCTCGGAAAAGACACAAGGGTCCTCCTGCTGACCGACTGGCAACCCGCCGCAGACCAATTCAGGGCACGCTACGGATCGCGCATGATCGAGACCGCGGCGCTTCGGACGGCCGGCACGGTCGGCCTGCACTTTCACGACAACCGCGACGGCCTCAAGCTCGGGCGTGAGGTGCTGATCGACGCGCTGCTCGCCGCACGCGCCAACGCGCTCGTCGGGCTGGGCTGGAGCAACGTGTCGCTCTACATGGCATACCTCGCAAAAATCCGGGGCATGCACGACGAGAATATCTCGCTGCTGGGTCCGAACCTGCATTTCAATTACAACTGGCCGCTGCTCAGGAAGAGCTGAGCCCGGCGCCGACTTCGGTTCCGTGCGGGTCTTTGCTCAGAGCACATCGACCACGAGCAGCGTCAGGTCGCTCGTGGCAGCCACAGTGGTCTTGGGCAGAAGTGCCGCGGGCACGAGCAGCGTGCGACCGGCTTCAACCGCAACCGTCGGATTGCCCGGTGTGCTCAGCGCACCCGAACCCCGCAGGATCGTCACCGCCTGGGCTCGGGCGGGTCGGATCGCGAGCGTCCGGGTTTCGCCGCTGCGCAGTCGCCATTCATCCACGCGAAAGAACTCGGTGGTCACGAGCCTGGCTTCGGACTGTCCGGGCTGCAGCCTGGCAAGCGGGGGCGGCGGGCCCAGATCGGTGCACGCCAGCGTCTGCTCGACATGCAGTTCGCGCCCTTTCCGGCCGTACTCCTTCGCCCAGTCATACACACGAAACGTGGTGTCGCTCGGGGTCTGCACCTCGGCCACCACGACGCCGGCGCCCAGGGCGTGAATGGTTCCGCTGGGCAGGTTGTGGCACTCACCCACAACAGCGGGGTACGACTGCATGACCTCGGGCACGCGTTCTTCCTTGACGGCGCGCTCGAGCATCTCGCGGGTGACGCCCGGCTTGAGGCCCTTGAAGATCACCGGGTCCTGCCCGTTCACCTTGCTGGTGGCAAGCACGTACCAGCACTCGGTCTTGAGGAACGCATCCTGGTGTGCCGCGGCATAGGCCGGCGACGGATGCACCTGGATCGACAGGTGCTCACGGGCGTCCAGGAACTTCACCAGCAGCGGAAAACCGCCCGCGGGGGTCGGTCTGGTGGCGCCGAGCAGATCGGCGCCCCAGAGCTTCACGGCGTCGCGGATTGTGCGGCCCGCGAGCGTGCCGTTCTCGATCACCGAGTGCTCGGCGCCGCCCCCGCCGCCGCTGACGGAAGTGGAGTCGAGATCGACGAGTTCCCACGATTCACCGATGTTCCCGGCGGGCAACGACTTTCCGAGGGCCTCGAGCGCGCGGCCGCCCCAGACTTTGTCTTTGAATATCGGGCGGAACAGAAGGGGGTAGGTCATTCAATCAACTTTACGCGAAACCGGGCCGAACACGGGCGTGACTTTGCCCGTCGGGTTTCGCGCGGGCACCGAGAACCGTGCCTTGACAGCAAGGCTCGCCGTGCGCGCGTTCGAGCCGGTTCTCCCGCGAATTGCGCCGAGTAGAAATCGACGCCGCAGGTTCACATCGTCATGCCGGTGATCTGCGCTTCGAACGCGACCTTGCCATCGACCATTCCCTGGATCTCGGAGATGAAGCGCCGGCGGGAGGCCTTGATCTCGCTGCAGAGCACATAGAGATCCTGTCCGGGTTCGACCATGGCGCGGAAGGAGCACTCATCGATGCGAAGGAAGACCGCGATATTCGTGGTCCGCTTCCTCACGTTGTAGAGATAGCAGGCGAGCTGAGCGCCCGTCTCGATCATGAGCACGCCCGGCATGATCGGCCTGGGCGGGAAGTGCCCGGCGCACCAGAACTCATCCGGGCGGGCGTGATGGACTGCCACACCCTTGCAGTAGTCCGGGGTGTGCCACACCACGCGATCGAGCAGCGCCATGTTGCCGCGATGCGGGATGACCAGCTCCAAGCCCTGCTTGGAGACCGCTTCGCCCTTCAGGTCGATGCTCGAAAGATCGAACAGGAACCGCGTGGGCGCGCTCTGCGATTCCTCATCGCGAGAGGCATCGGCCGGACCGCCCTGAAGTTGTGCCTCAGCTGGGCTTGGTGACATCGCGCGCTTCCAGAACCTTTTCGCGGATTTCCTGAGCCGCGGCCTTGATGTCCTGCATGGACTTGCGGACGCGGGTGCCGGCGGCCTTGTTGCCGCCGTCAAACTTCAGCACGTCTTCCTCTGCGTCCGCGATCAGCTTCTTGAGTTTGTCGAATGCTTCCACAGCTTCGCTCCCGATGAAAATGCGTCTCGATCCCACCCCGAAGACCGCTGTTCCCCACGCCACGGCCCCACCGCTACGCAGCGGCGGCACCATTCTAGGGCCCTCGGACGCCAAATCCGCACGGAAATTGTGCGGGTCAACGCGAAACTTGGGGCAGGGTTTTCTCGAGCATTTCGAGCGCCGCGTGGAGGTATTTCGGGTGCCCCTCGCGATCGGCGAAGGCCGGTGAAACCGCCGCCATGAGCACGCGCCGGATGTTGGCGAAATCGGGGTAATCCGAATCCACCCGCACGCCCCGCTCGCGCCGGAGCCTCGCCAACTCGGTCACGGGCTTCACCCCGTGGAGGTAGTCGGGCGCAGCCCAGTACTGCCGCTCCAGGTACACCGCGTCTTCCACCCAGTGGCCCGGGTGGACCATCGCCAGGTCGATCATGACGCACGCGTGCGCATCGTCGCGGGGCGTCTGGAGCCGGAGCACGTTGCCAGGGTGCAGGTCGCCGTGGCACCAGCAGTTGAGCGGCCGGCTGTTCCAGCGCGTGAGGAGCTTGGGAAGCATCTTCACGACGTGCTTGATCGCTTCGTTCCATCGCTGCGGGTCCGCAATCGCGTGCGCGTGGCACACCTCGCGGGCCTTGGCAAGCGTGCCCTCCCAGTCGAGCTGCTTTGGCATTTCAACCTCAGGGCGGACGCGCATGGCGGCTTCGTGAAAATCCGCGGCGGCGACGAGCACCTGTTGCACATCACCGGGCTGCATCCGTGGGCGAATGGGTTCGCCCTTGACACGTTCCTCGACGATCCAGGCGAGGTCGTATCCGCCGAGTTCGCTGCCGCAGGCGAAGACCCTGGGTGTAGGCGCCTTGATTTCGGGGTTGCCCAGCTCGGAGGTCCAGCGGTACTCGCCGGGTCCCAGGGGAAGTTTCACGATCACATCGAACGTGCCCCGGGAATCGGACCAGGTGGCGCTGCCGGTGGCGCTGCCGCTGGAAGACCAGGCGGACTGGAACCAGGTGATGGCGCCGAGCTTGTCCTGGCAGCAGCCTTTGAGCACGGGCTCGAGCAGGTGGGCGAGCGACGAGGCATCGTTCTGCGACTGCGGGGACCGGCCGTGTGAATCGGTAAAGCTCATTGGACACAAGAAGGGGAAAAGGGCCGAAGAGGCAACGGGAAAGCAGGCCGGCCCGAACCGGTGAACCAGGAACCGAATCTGATGGAATGCCGCGGGAAGGGAGGAGTCGTCGAGTTCGACGAGGTGGTGTGCAAGAGACGGGTTCCCTGCGGCAGAAGGACTACCAATCTTCGCTCACGATACCGCGCTGGTTCGCCCGTTGCCAGTCTCCACGGCGCTCATGAGCGCAAGTAGTTGCGGGGCCGAAAGGTTCTCGGCCCGGGTTTGGTAGGTGATCCCCTCCGGGTAGCCGAATGGCTCCTGGATCCCGAATTTTTCGCGGAGGATGCCGCCGAGCTGCTTGCGCCGGCGTTCGAAAACCGCCTGCACAAAATCGGCGAACGCGTGCAGCCTGGGCGTGAGCGGCGCCGGTCGGCGGATCAGCGAGATCATGGCGCTGGTGACGTCCGGGCGGGGCCAGAAGCACTCGGGCGGGAGCTTGGCGACCTTGTGCGCCACCGCGCACGATGCCGCGATCACAGAGAGCGGCCCGTACTCATCCGCGCCGGGAGTCGCGGCGAGTCGATCCGCGACTTCGCGCTGCACCGTCACGTGCAACGAAAGGCAATTCGGATAATCGATCAGCAGGTTGGTCATCAGCGGGGTGGCCGCGCCGTAGGGAAGGTTGGCGATGAGGCGGAAGAGAGGCGGTGCCGAGCCGGAAGCCGCGGAAGGGGGCTTTGAGAGCAGTTCATGAAGATCCGGGTGAAGGGCGCGTTTGCCGTTGAGGCAGTCGCCCCGGATGAGCGTGAGCTGGCCGGACGCCAGCCGGGGCGCCAGACGCTCCTTGAGCAGCGCGTACAGCCCGTCGTCGAGCTCGCAGGCGATGACGCGGCAGCCCCGTTCGAGCAGTTCATCCGTCAGCACGCCGGTGCCCGGGCCGATCTCCAAAATGAGATCACCGGGCTTTGTCGCCGCGTCGTCGACCAGTTTGCGGATAAGGTTGTGGTCGACGAGAAAGTTCTGGCCGAGGGATTTCCTGGGCGCAAGCCCCCGTGCGGTCAGGAGTTCCTTGATCGATGTCAGAGATTGCGGCAAGAGAAGAACCCGGGCGTGCCGTACGGCAGTAAGAGAGACACGATGACCACAGACCGATCGCTGTTCGAAGACCGGATCGAATTGTTGCTGGCCAACCAGGGCCACCCCAGCGTGGACGGCGACGGATTCACCAAAATGGATCCGCACCAGAAGCGGATGGCGGCGCTGTTCATCCTCGAGAACGAGGTGGCGCAGGGCGGTTTTTCCAAGGCCTACTTCTCCCAGTCCCCGCTCCTGGGCGAGATCGCCGCCGAGGGGTACGAGATGATCGGCGCGCGGGATCACGCGCGGGTGGTTCGCGCATCGCTCGAAGCGGCAAAGAAGAGCGAGAAGAGCGCGATGCTCCAGACCCTCTCGGAAGAGCACATCCGCTCCGGCTATGCCGCGGTCGATCGCGACTGGGCGGCGCTGTCCGGCAACGACACCTCTTCGCTCAAGGTCGCGTACATGAAGCAGCACCCCAAGTCGTTCGGCATCGTGTTCGCCAACGACAAGTGATTACCACTCGCCCGCGAGCACGCGATCGATCGCGTGCGCCACGCCGTGCTCGGCGTTGGACAGCGTGACGCGTTTCGCCGCCGCCTTGGTCGCCGGGATGGCGTTGCCCATCGCGATACCCAGGCCCGCTCCCTCGATCATCGAGACGTCATTGATCTCGTCGCCGATCGCGACGATCTCGGCGGCGGGAATATCCCACTCCCGCGCCAGATAGGAAATCGCCGACCACTTGGTCGCGTCGCGATCGAAGATCTCGAGGATGTTGAGGCTCTCGCCCTTGCCCACCGCCCGCGCATGTTCGGGCGCAACGACGGCGGGGAAGTTATGGATCACGGCCTGGTCGCCGAGCGCCGCGATCAGTTTGCCCTTCGCGCCGTCGAGAATGTGGCCCCGGCCGCACGCGCCCACGCGGACGGTCGCGAGCGGGCACGGGTCTTTCGCCAGGCTGTCGGTGTACCGGACTTCGACGTTCATTTTCGAGAACCACCACTGCGACACGGGGTCGAGCGGGCAGCCCTCCGGATTCACGACGAGGTAATCAAAGCCCGCCTGGAGCGGGTCTTTCAGGACAAGCGCCGCGTGCCTGCTGGCGAGGATGATCTCGACGGCGTGATGGACGAGGGTCTGGTGGATGTTGAACCGGTGGATCGTGGTGCGGGCGACAGGGTCGGCGATGATCGCGCCGCCGGCAACGACCACCGGATCACGCTGGTCGATCGCTTCGAGGCCCCCCACGCATTCAAGAAGCCCGCGGCCAGTGCACACGATCACCCGCATGCCCGCGCCGCGGGCTCGGTCGACCGCGGCGATGTTCTGCGGCGAGACGACGCTTTCGGGGTTGAAGAGCGTGCCGTCGAGGTCGAGGGCAAGGAGGCGGTAACGCATTGGCGGATCGTAGAGAGAAAGGCGACGGAGATTCACCACAGAGACACAGAGGCGCAGAGAAGAGAGAAAAGAGTTGAGTTTCAAAAAGAAGAACGGGATTACCGAGGTCCGGGAATACCCATGGCCTTTAGTATGTCGTCGAGATTGTCTGCGACACGAATCGGACGATTGGCGAAGCGGCCGTCGGGCTTGCTGTCGCCTTTCTGCTTGTCCGGCTCCATGTGGTAGTGGACCGTCGCATCCGGGTCTTTGAGCTGGTGCCCGGTGAGAATGCAGACGACCGTCTCGTGCGGCTTGATGACGCCTTGCTTGAGCAAGAGGCGGGCCCCGGCGACCGAAGCGGCGCTCGCGGGCTCGCAGCCGAAGCCCGTGCGCCCGACCAGCGCCTTGTGCTCCAGAATTTCCGCATCGCTCACGCTGCGAACAACGCCGTTCATCGCGTGCAGCGCACGCAGCGCCTTGGGCAAATTGACAGGACGGTTGATCTCGATCGCGGTGGCTACGGTGTGCGCGCGCTCGTTCGCCGCGTCCATGCGGAGGTACTCGGCCTCCACCTTCGCACGGTCGTACTCGCCGGAGAGAAGCGAGCCTTCACCGGATTTTGACCACGAAACACTTTGTTCGTTCACAACGCGGTCGAGCGTGCGGGCGCCCTTGGCTTGGATGACGGCCAGACGCGGCACCTTCGTGATCAGGCCCATCTCGAACAGCTCGATGAACGCCTTGCCAAAGGCCGAGCAGTTGCCGAGGTTGCCGCCCGGAACGATGATCCAGTCCGGGATCTTCCAATCCAGCCCCTCGAGCACGCGGTACATGATCGTCTTCTGCCCTTCGAGCCGGAAGGGATTGACCGAATTCATCAGGTAGACGCCCGCCTGCGGCATGTTCTCCGCGATGTGGCGGATCCGAGCCAGACACGCGTCAAAGTCGCCCGCGATCTGCAGCGTGATCGCGCCGTAGTCCAGCGCCTGCGAGAGCTTGCCGTACGCGATCTTGCCGTCGCCGATGAAGACGTAGCAGCGGACCCCGGTGAGCGCGCCGTACACGGCGAGGCTGGCGCTGGTGTTGCCGGTGCTGGCGCACGCGACGCTGGTGGCCCCCACCATCGCCGCGTGCGTAAACCCCGCGGACATGCCGTTGTCCTTGAAGCTGCCGCTGGGGTTGAAGCCCTCGTACTGCAGGTACAGCGGTCCGGAGGCGCCCGCGCCGGTCGGAACATCAAAGCCCAGCGAGCGCGCCAGCTGATCGGCCCGCTGCAGGTTGGTGCGCCCCTCACCGATCGTGACGATCTCGCTCTCGCGCCGGTAAAACGGCAGCAGGTCGCGGAACCGCCACACGCCCGAGAAATCGAGGGCCGCCGCGGTCGCGCCCTGGCCGATCGTCACGCCCGCGGCGGATCGCGGCCCCGTGGTGAGCGAGCGCCGGGTGAAAAGCGAGAAGTCGAGTTCGCCCGAGCGGGGCCGGTGGTACACGACATCGAGCAGCGAGTGGCACCTGGTGCAGCCGACCAGCACCTGGTGCACCGGATACTCCGCGGCGCAGCGCGGATTGATGCAGCGTTGGAACGCGTGCGCACCGTGCTCGCTTGTGGCCCCGGGGTTCATAGACCGATGGTATCGGCCGTCGGCACGGGCCCCCGCCACGTCCGCCGGGGGTTCTTGCGCGGGAAGAGGCAACAATTCGGGCCCATGGACGATCGCGCCTATGTGTGCGTGCTCAGCTACCCCGACGACCTGTCGGAGCGTGAACGCATCGTCGTGCTTTCGGAGGCGCTGGCGATCGACGAATACACGGCGAGCGTCGCCGCCAAATGGTCCCCGCCGGCCATCGTCAAGGTCTGCCCGATCGAGCCGGCTCGCACGTGCGTCCACACCCTGGAAGAGCTCGGCATCCGGGCGTACGCGGCGCAGCAGAAACACATCGACAGGCTGAGCGAGCCCATCGTGGCGAAGCGGCTTCGCCCGGCGATTGATGCGCCCGAGCCCATGTACGCCTACGAGCCGCTCCGGCCCCGACTGCACGAGCCCGGCGGATTCGCCATGTCGGCCGTGTTCGCGATGATCGCGGGCCGCGTGCGCGAGCGCCGCTCGGTGACGGCCACGAGAATCCCGGGCGATACGCCCGGGCCGGCGACGGGCGCCGCCGACGATGAAGGGCGTGCGGGGATGAGCGGAAACGTGGTGTCGTCGAGCGCGACGGAGCGGCTGGTGCTCGACTTGTACCTGAAGGATTCGCGCTGCATCCGCATCGACTCCGGGCAGTTCAGCTTCGATTTTCTGGAAGGCAAGCTCGGCCTGACAGACCGCGAGAACTTTGCACGCGCCTGCGAACGGATGCGCGCCGAAGCGCCCGGCGCCGTGTTCGATGAAGGGTTTGAGTCGTTCCGGCCGCCCCCTTCAAAGCAAACGATGAACTCGCGCACCTTCGGTGATGGATCGGTCACGATCCGAAACGAGGGACCCGCCTTTGATTTCTACAGCGCGTGGAAGTGCCTGCTGTACGTGCACGAGCGCAAGCGCGCCCGCTAGCACGCGGGCGTGAAAGGAAGCCATTCGACCTTCTGCCGGGAGAGCTCGGCGAGCCGCGCGAGATACTCGGCGCGGGGCATCTCGATCATGCCGAACTGGGCGGTGTGGTGATTCGCCAGCTGCGCATCGAGCAGTTGGAAGCCGCGCGCCCGCAGGTGATGAACCAGGTGGACGAGGCAGACCTTGCTGGCGTCGGTGCCGCCCAGATCGGCGCGATGGAACATGGATTCGCCGCAAAACACCTTCCCGATCGCAACGCCGTAAAGGCCGCCGACCAGCACGGGCGCTGCGCCCGGGCGATCGAGCCACGCTTCGACGCTGTGCGCATGGCCGTGCCTGTGGAGGAGACGAAAAGTCTCGACGATTTCGGCGCAGAGCCAGGTGCCCGCGTTTCCCTCGGGGTCCATCCGCGGAACGGAGGCGCAGGCGCCGATCACAGACTCGAAAACGGTGTCCGATGCGATCCGAAAACGCCGGGAGCGGACCCGCTGGCCGAGCGAGCGCGGCACGTGAAACCCGCCGTCGAGCGGGATGATGGCGCGGTACTTCGGCTGGACCCATTCCACTTCGGGCTCGCCGTCGGTGTCGAGACGGTCGGGGTGGGCCATGGGAAACCAGCCCTGGCCGTAGGCGTCGAGCACGGCCTGCACGACCCGCTGCTCGGTGGCGGCTTGCGAAGATTGGGGCGAAGTGGCCATCGGGTGGTGAAATCGTTGGAGGGCGCTTCCCAAAGAGCGGTTGCAGGATGGGTTAGGATTCTGGCATGAACACGCTTGCTCAATCCGAGTTTGGCGCATTCTGGACGCAGGTCGTCGAGCACGGCTACCTGCCCTGGGTGCTGGTCATCGGCGGCATCGTGATCTGCAGCATCGCCAAGCACACCTCGAACGCGGTCATCGGGGTCGCCCGCGAGCGGACGCGCCGGGAAATCGCCGCGTTCATCGCGGAAGGGTCGATGTCGCCCGACCAGGGCGAGAAGCTCATGAGCGCCGGACGGCCGCGGACCTCGTGCTGAACAGAAGACGATCACGCCTGGAAGGGGAACGACGATGATGCCGGTGACGACACTTGCGGACGATGCGATCATGATCCCGATCCTGGTCATCGTGATGGGCAGCGTGATCTGGATCATGACGATCATCGTGAACGGCATCCGCGACACGCGGACCAGCCGCGACCGCGAGGAATCACGCCGCGAGATCGCGGCGTACATCGCCGAAGGCTCGATGACGTTCGAACAGGGCGAGCGGCTGATGAAGGCGGGTGAAAAAGCCCCCGACAACAAGCCCGTCACCTGAGTTCAGGTCGAGGTCAGCAACCACACACGCAGACATTCGGCCACGCTCCAGGCCTGCGCGAAGCAGCCATCGGGACGGCGCGGACGATCGGGCGATTCGTCGCCGTCGTAGATTTCGGGGATCTGGCCTAGGGCCGGGCCGCCCCCGGAAGCGGGCGCAGCCATCTCCGCCAGTGGCAGGATGACGCGCCGCGCTTCCGACTTGGCCTGTGCGGAAAAGTTGCCGGCGCGGAGGATGCCTTCGGCAAACGGGCCGAGCAGCCACGGCCAGACCGTGCCGTTGTGATACGCGCGGTCGCGCTCGAAGAGCGGGCCTTCGAACCGGCCGATGTACTGCGGATCGTGCGGGCTGAGCGTGCGAAGCCCTCGGTTGGTGAGCAGGTGCTGGCGCACCACGGCCAGCACGGAATCGCGCTGCGGCTTCTCCAGTGGAGAAAACGGAAGGCTGCACGCGAAGAGCTGGTTGGGCCGGATCTGATCGATCGGCGTGAATCCGCGCGGCCCCGGCGTGAGCACGTCGTAGAGATAGCCGGCGGGATTCCAGAACTGCTCGCGGAAGCTGCGGCCGGCGCGCTCTGCGACCTGGCGGAGTTCGCGGGCCGTCTTCGGTCGGTCCGCCTCGATCATGTCGGCGCACTGGAGCAGGGCGGCGTACCAGAGAGCGTTGATCTCGACGGGTTTGCCGTGCCGGGGCGTGAAGAC
>JAFEBN010000150.1 GCA_018242645.1 Planctomycetota bacterium
CAACCGATTGGCCGGATCGCTCCCCCTGATCGACGGCCAGGACACCGGCGGCACCGGACGACGGCCGCTTATGGCTGCTGCGGTCAAGCCCTGACCAGGTTCACGGGCCATCCGTGCACCGGGCCCGGCCGCCGATCGGAGGGAGCGGCTCCATTCTAGCGCGGGTTTGCGACTTTCCCGCGTTTGTGGTCCACCGGAACGCCGACGAAACGGGCGGCTCCCGCCCGTTCCCGGCATCAGCCGGGGAGCCTGGTCCGTAGAATTGTCCGTCCGCATGAACGACAACCGCGAGAACCTCCCGTCGCTTCCGTCGGCCATCGAGCAGACCGAGACCACCCGTCTCTCGCTGCTCCGCATCTCGCGCCTGGCCTTCTTTGCGCTCTTTGTCGTCGTCACCACGCTGTCGGTGCTGTACTTCCGGCCCGACCAGGCGGTGCCCAAGGAGTGGCCCCGGGTCGCGCTGGTCATCCTCGCGATCGCGTTCCTGATCGCGGCGATCGTCGGCAGCGTCGACCTGCTCACGCGGAAAAAGAAAATCGGCGCGGTCTTCGCCGTCTTCTTCGGCATCGCGGCGGCGATGCTCGCGACCGCGGCCATCGGCTCGGTCGTGGACCTGCTCGCCTCGCTGTACGAGATCGACCCCCGCATCACCAGCGCGACCAAGGTGCTGCTGGGGATTGCGCTGGCGTACCTGGCGGTGACCACCATCCTGCAGACGCAGGACGATTTCCGGCTGGTCATCCCGTATGTCGAGTTCGCCAAGCAGATCCGGGGCACCAAGCCGCTCATCCTGGATTCGTCGGCGCTGATCGACGCCCGCATCGTCGACATCGCATCGACGGGCCTGCTGCAGTCCCCCGTGGTCATTCCCCGCTTTGTGGTCCTGGAGCTGCAGCGGCTCTCGGATTCGTCGGATCGGCTCACACGCACCAAGGGGCGTCGGGGGCTGGACATGGTCACGCGCCTGCAGCGCCTGGGCACGGTCAGCGTCAGCATCGATGAACTGCTCGTGCCGGGGAAAGCGGTCGACCAGATGCTCATCGAGTTTGCGCGCCTTTCTCCGGGCCTGATCGTGACGACGGACATGGGCCTGGCCCGGGTGGCCGAGATCCAGAACATCCGCGTGATCAACCTTCACGAGATCGCCAACGCGCTCAAGCCGGCGCTCATCCCCGGCGAGCCGGTCTCGGTGGTGCTGGTCCGCGCCGGCGAACAGCCGGGGCAGGGTGTGGGCTATCTGGACGATGGGACGATGGTCGTCGCGGAGAATTGCGGGCACCTGCTGGGCGAGCGGGTGGCGCTGGTGGTGAGCAGCAACCTGCAGACCGCGGCGGGACGCCTGGTCTTCGCCAAGCCCGCGACGAAGGAGCTGAAGACTGAGCAGCCGGAACTGCCCGCGACCGAGGTGGCCGCCGACGCGGCCAACGGGGAAACGCCCGCGGTCGAAACGCCCGTGGCGCCGGAACCCGTCGCGAGCAGCGCGAACGAAGGCGAGGCGCGGCCGCGTTCGCCTTATCCGCCCAATCCGCCCCGCTCGGTGCGGACGGGCACGCCGCGCAACCCGCGGCGGTGAATCACTCGCTGGGGTCGTCTGGCGCCTGCGGGATCGGCCGATCTTTTAAACCGTGCGCGAGTGATGTGAACGCGGCAAAGCCGAAGGGCACGCCGTTGGTTGCCTGCTGGGCATCTTCCGCGGTCGATTGCAGTTGCTGCATGATGGATTCCGAGAGCGCGTGCAGGCCCCGGATCTCGTGAAGCGGGAGCGTGAACACGTCGCCGTCGGGCGTGACGATCTGGAAGACGGTGCCTTGCAGCATCATGGAGAGCTGCTTTTCCGCGGCGGTGGTGCCGACACCGAAGTTGATGAGCGGGCGGACGGCGCCGATGGGGATGCGCTCGCCGCGGAAAGTGATGAGGGTGAGGCGGCCGTCGAGCACGCGGGGCTTGCCGTCGGCATCGCCCTGTCCGGTTTCGATGCAGAGCGCGGTGAGCATCTCGCGGACGACATTCTGCCAGAGCATCTCGCGGAGGAGCTTGGTCTCGCGCGGCTCCATCATGACCGGCACGGACATGACGGCTTCCTGCACGGCTTTGGCGGGCTTGGCGCTGCCGCGGGCGGGGTGGCGGCGCACGTTCTTTGGTTTTCTGCGATTGGGCCGCATGCTGGAATCTCCGTCACGCCTTGGCGAGTTTGTCGGCCCGTAGCTGCTGTTTGGCCAGTCGATCTTTCGCGCGCTGGAGCTCGGAGCGCCAGCGGGTTTCGAATCGGCCGGGTTTCTGCCCGGTGTCGGCTTGTCCGGGCGCGGGGAGGCGGAGGATCTCGGGATCGGCGAGCAAGGCGGATTCGAGGTCTTTGAGAGCCTGCGCGGCGCGATCGAGGAAGGCCTGCGCTTCGGCCGCGGCCTCGTGCTTGCGGTTTGGCGCGACTTCCCGGCTTTCGACCCGGGTTTTCAGGGGCTTCTCGGCGTCGTCCATGGCGGTGTCGGCGGCGCGCAGCAGCGCTTCGGCGGCGTCGCGGCGCTGGGCGATGGAAGCACCGAGGGCGCGGGTTTCGCGGAGTTCGGGCTTGCCGAGGTTCATTCGTTCGAGCGCGAGCTCGAGGCAGGCGCGGACGTCGGCGGCCTGTCCCGCGCAGAGCTGGAGCGCCTGTGCATCGGCGGCTTTCAGACGGAGTTCCCGGCCGCCGGGTTCGGCCAGCGGCGTGGCCGCGGCGCCCGCGGGCGCGGGGCCGGTGCCGATCTCGATCGGCGAGCCCAGGGTCATCCAGCATCCGACGGCGGGATCGAGCAGCGCCGCGCGCAGGCCGGACCAGCGTGCGAATCCGGATTGGCCGTCTGATTTCTTCCAGCGCGATTCGGCGGCCTGGATTTCCATGGTCTCGGCGAGTTCGCGCTGGTTCTCACCGGGGCGGGCGACAAAGGTTGCGCCGGTTTGCACCCAGCAGCCGGCGCCGGCGCGGCTGCCCGCGACGAGCAAGCCCAGACCCGGCTGATCACCGGAGATAAAAACGGCGGCGGGCGGTTCGGCGTTGGCGAGCACATCGCCGATCGCCTGCGCCACGTCGAGACGCCAGGCGCGGCCCTGGAGTTCCACGCACACGATCCGCGCACCCGACGCCTGCGCGGCCTGGAGCTGCTCTTTGAGGTCGGAAGCCTGGCGGGCGTGATCGATGCCCTGCTGGACCTGGAGCACCCAGGCGATGACCCGGGGAGGCGTCGGTGCCGCGGCGCAGAAGCAGGCGAGCAGGCATGCCAGCAGTTGCGCGAGTCGTATCACGGCGGCACCCCCAAGCGGATTGTCCGGCGGTCAGAGCATCAGCTTGGCGCCGAACTCGCCGGGCTCGAAGTAGTGGACGAGATCCATCGCGACATGGAGCGTGACATCCTGGCCGGCGGGAACCGGGTTGCCCCGCGCGGGGAGGCGCGCCACCAGGTGCGGGCTGCGGGTTGTGGAGCAGGAAACATCGACGGTGTCGCCCAGGGGCTCGACGACGTTGACGCGGGCACGCATGACGGCGTCGGAGTGGCCCGAGGGTTCGAGCGCGAACATCTGCGGCCGGATGCCGAGAACGATGGGTTTGCCGATGTGGGGGGCGAGCGCCGCGGCACGGGCGGGGTGCGAGGGCAGTTCGATGCCCGCGCCGTCGAGGAAGACGACGCTGTCGCCCCGTTTTTCGAGCGCGCCGTCGAGGAAGTTCATGGGGGGCGTGCCGACGAAGGCGGCGACGAAGCGGTTCCTGGGATTGCGGTAGACCTCGAGGGGCGGGCCCACCTGCTGGATGAGGCCGTTGCTCATGACGACGATGCGGTCGCCGAGCGTCATGGCCTCTTCCTGATCGTGCGTCACGTAAATCGTGGTTGTCTTGAGGCGCTGGTGCAGCGCCTTGAGCTCGGCGCGGGTGGTCACGCGGAGCTTGGCATCGAGGTTGGAGAGCGGCTCATCGAAGAGGAAGGCCTTGGGCTCGCGGACGATGGCACGACCGAGCGCGACGCGCTGGCGCTGGCCGCCGGAGAGCTGGCGGGGCTTTCGGTCGAGCATCTCGGTGAGGCCGAGCGTTTTGGCGACGCCGCGGACGCGGCGGTCGATCTCGTCCTTGGGCACCTTGCGGAGCTTGAGGGCGAAGGCCATGTTCTTGTAGACGCTCATGTGGGGATAGAGCGCGTAGGACTGGAAGACCATCGCGATGTCGCGGTCCTTGGGGTGGACGTCGTTGACGACGCGATCGCCGATGGAGATGCTGCCGCCGGAAACATCCTCGAGGCCGGCGACCATGCGGAGGGTGGTGGACTTGCCGCAGCCCGAGGGGCCGACGAAGACCACGAACTCGCCGTCCTTGATATCGAGATTGAAGTCCTTCACGGCCTGGAAGCCGTTGGGGTAGGTCTTGTTCACGGACTTGAGCGCGACGAGTGCCATAAGGGACAAAGGTTAGCGGAGAAGCGATGGGTGCGGGAGCGTGGTTCTTCCGGCTTTTTGCGGGCAAAGCGTGGATCGCGGGAGAGGCGTTTCATTCCGGGGTTTTTGCGCGCTTCGGACACGATCAGCGGTCGGCACGGGGCCTCGGGACGAACACGAACATGTCGATGTGATCGACGCAGACGATGGTTCGCCCGTCCTGCTTGTACCGGGGGACGGGGTAGCGATCGCGCGAGATGAGCTGGTAGTCGCGATCCATGTCGCGGAGGAAAGAGGCCTGCGCGGCGTCGTCCACTTTGAACCCGTCGGGCAGGTACGAGATGCAGCGGAACGGGTGATCGGCCGAGACCTTGCCGAGGTCGGGGGGCAGTCGCTTCTGCAGACGCGGGGAGTAGATGCGCGCGTTACAGAAGAAGGTGGCGGACCAGTTGAGGCGCTCGAGCAGCTCGGGCGTGAAGGTCTTTTTCTGATCGAGATACAGGCTGGTGACGACGCTTTCGAGAGGCAGGTCGTTCCAGAGCCAGCGGGCGAAATCGCGGGCGCGCTGGTCGGAGACGTTCTTTGCGGGGCGATAGAGGTCGCGTGCGGCGCTGCCGGCGGCGATGAGCACGAAGAGCGCGAGCCCGGCGATGGTCCAGAGGGGACGCGCGGGGCGGCGGTCGAGCCATTGCCAGATGGTTGCGAGCGCGGCGCCCATGAGCAGCACGCCGAGCGGGGCCCAGTACATGCTGAACTTGACGTGGCCGCCCATGGGGAACTTGTGAACGGCGGCGGCGGCGAAATGCAGA
>JAFEBN010000151.1 GCA_018242645.1 Planctomycetota bacterium
GGGTCGTCGGGGTTCAATCCCAGTTCGCGCACGCCCGCGGGGTCGAGCAGGCCCTGGTCCCACCACTCGATGTTCTTGGCGAGCCGGTCGACCAGATCGAGCGAAAGGCCGAGGGCCTTGCCGACATCCCGCACGGCGCTGCGCCGGCGGTAGCTGATGACCTCCGCCGTGAGCGCCGCGCGATCGCGGCCGTACTTCCTGTAGATGTACTGGATGACTTCTTCGCGGCGCTCGTGCTCGAAGTCGATGTCGATGTCCGGCGGTTCGTTGCGTTCCTTGCTGATGAACCGCTCGAACAGCAACTGGAACTTGCTGGGGTCGACGCTGGTGACGCCCAGGCAGAAGCACACGGCGGAATTCGCCGCCCCGCCCCGGCCCTGGCAGAGAATGGGTTCGCCCCCGTTGCGGAAGCGGGCGAAATCCACCAGGTCGTGCACGGTCAGGAAGTAGGGGGCGTAATTCAGTTCGTCGATGAGGCGCAGCTCGTGCTCGATCTGCGCCCGCACTTTTTCGGAGACGCCCCCGGGAAAGCGCTCGCGCGCCCCTTCCCACGTGAGGTCGATCAGGTGCTGCTGAGGCGTCTTGCCCGCGGGCACCACTTCATCGGGATATTCGTAGCGGAGCTGGTCCAGGCCGAAGCCCGCGGTACGGTCCGCGATCTCGATCGTCCGTTGCAGGGCGCGGGGGTATTCGGCGAAGAGACGGTGCATCTCCTCCGCCGGCTTGAGGTGGCGTTCCGCGTTGGCGTGCAGGCGGAAGCCCGCTTCCGACAGCGTGCATCCGTGCCGGATGCAGGTGAGCACATCCTGCAGCATGCGTCGATCGGGGATGTGGTGGTGCGGGTCGTTGGTCGCGACGAGCGGCAGGCCTGCCTCCGATGCCAGTTCGCACAGTTGTTGCACCCGCTGCGCATCGTCCGGCCCGTACGGGCGGCGCAGCGCGAGCGAGAGGCGATCGCCCGTGAAGATGCGTGCGAGTTCCGAAAGAGCTTCACTTGTCCGCGCGAGATGGGGGGGACTTCCGTGCGCACCCGCCGGGCCATCCTCGGCCATTGCGACCGCGAGCAGTCCTTCCTGAAGACCCGCGAGAACCTGGAAAGCAAGATGACATTCGCCTTTGGGCGCGCGCCGCTTGCCGATCGTGAGCAGGCGGCACATGCGCCGGTACGAATCCATCCCTGTCGGGTACAGAAAGACCGAGAGCCCGGGCATGTCCGTCGGCCGGATTCGCGTGCCGATGATGAACTGAATCCTGGAGGCCGAGTCCTTGGCAGCGACGTGGGCCCGCACGATTCCCGCGACGGTGTGCAGATCTGTGATCGCGACAGCGCGGTAGCCCAGGAGCGCCGCCTGGCCGATGAACTCTTCCGGATGGCTCGCGCCAGTAAGGAAGGTGTAGTTGCTGGTGACGCAGAGTTCGGCGTACGGAGGCGTTTCGCACACAGGACGGACCGGTGTTCGGTCCGGCGCTTGGCGGAAAGGATGAGGGCGGAGCTTGGGAAATTCATTCTCGGGCATGTTCGTTCTGCGCAGCTCGGAGCCGCTCGCACGCGTGCGGGGCCTGAACAACCTCCATCAACACCACTCCCCGTGCACAAACCAGCGCCTGGTTTTCAGTTGCCGGCAGGCCCACACCCACAGCCCGGTTTCGAGCTGCAGCGCGTAGTAATCACGATCCGGCGGCACGGCTTGCCGGCCCTGGTCAGGCCATCGCCACCACTCGGCGCTCAGACGCTCGGGCCCGGCGCAGGCGACCACGCGCCATCGACGCCGACGCCATGTGAGCGAAAGCACGGGACCGTCGGGCACCAGCGCCATCGCCTCCGCCGGCTCGGGTTGCGGGAACAGGCGGGCGGGGCGATCCGCGGCCGTCACCGTTGCCCGGGATCCGGGCTGTTCGAGCACCGAGCGTTCCCGGTGCGCGTGTTCGGGCAGGTGCGATTCGACAGCCTCGATGCGAACGACGTTGTCGGCGCCCAGGCGATCGATGAGCGTGTCGATCAGTTCCCCCCACGCGGCCTGCGCCGCCTGCTCGGCGCTGCCCCCCAAGGCCGGACTGGCGAGTTGTTCGTGGCGCAGACGCGCCGTGCGCCGCGCCCGCAGCACGACTCCCTCCACGCCTTTCGAAAGATCAACCCGCTCCAGTTGCGAACGCACCAGTGACCAGAGGTGTTTTTCATTCCGGCTGGCGCGGCTCAGCGTGACCGTTCGCATTTCCGGCTTTGCGTCGGGCCGGCGCAGTTCGATCAGCAGGCTCCGCACGCCGCGCTCGCGGGTGGCAAGGTGCGAGACCAGTTCGGTCAGTACCTGCCTGGCCGCCGCCTCAAGAGATGCCCATTGATCGCTCGGCCCTTCGAAGAGCAGCGAGGCGTGGAGCGGCGCGGGCGGGTCGATCGGCGTCAGTCGCTCGGGGATGATGCCGAACGCCTTGTCGAGCCTCTCCAGGATCTCGGGGCCGAAGCGGGCGACGAGAGAGGACCGGCGCAATGCCAGCAGGTGCTCCACGCGGGTGATGCCTACTTCGCGGAAGGCGAAGGTGGTGGCTTCATCCAGGTGCAGGGCGGCGACCGGCAGGGGCGCCAGGGCCGCTTTTTCTTCACCCTCTCTCGCCACCGCCGGTGAGCGCGGGGCGAAACGCGCCAGGCCCCACGCGCACGCAAAGGTGGAGGCGATACCCAGGCGTGCGTGCACGCCGAGCTTGCGCAGCCCCCGGGCGGCGGAGCGGATGATCCGCGTTTCCCCCCGGTGCACGAACTCGGTGCCCGTGAAGTCGATGAGCACCCCGTCGGGCGGGTCGGGCTGAACCAGGGGAGAAAGCCGCAGCAGCCGTTTCGACAACGCGACCAGTGCTTCATGCTGGCGATCGGGGCGATGGGGCTCGATGTGAGGCGAAGCGCCCGCGGGCATCAGCGAGCGTGCATGAGCCAGGTCCATGCCGGTGCGCACACCCGCGTCGAGCGAGCGTGCACAGCAGGACGCGATGAGCTCGCGTCCCGCGACTTCCCGCGTGAGCAGCACGGGCCGGTCAGCCCCAGCGATGCCGCGTGCCAGGCGCCGCTTCACCAGATCGCTCGCGAACGTCGGGAACCAGAGCGAAAGTACGCGTCGCATGATCACGCTCCAGGGTCCAGAGGCGTGTGGCCTCGGGCGCGGGCTGCGTTCCTTTGCAGCGCAGAAGCGAGACGGTCCATCGTCGCGAATGGGAAGGAGAAACGGCGCTGCGGATCAACCACCGGGTTGCCGAAGCCGAGAGCGCGGCGTGCTCCCACGGCGGGCGGGCGAGCAGGCAGATCGCGCCCGAGGCTTCTGCTGCGAGCTGGAGCCGGCGCGTTGCCGCCAGGTCCAGCCCGGTGCCGTCGGCGACCACCGCCGTCGCGGCGCGGCTGCGCAGCGCCAGATCGATCGCCCACAGACGCTGCTCCGGCAATGGTGCGTACACAAAGATCGAGCACGCCAGCGCATCGCGAGCACCCTCGCCTGCAAATGATGCCGGAAACGGCGTCAGCGAAGCCGCCCCGCGACGGGTGATCCACAGCACACGCGCCTGCGCGTTGTCGGCTCGCTCCAGCGCCCCGCGCACCAGATGCGTCAGCAGGGTGAGCGGGGGTGACCATCGCTTGCCGCCCGGCGTCTCGTCCGGCTCCAGCACGCCCAGCCACTCGTGCACCTTGCCGAAGGCCAGCCCCGCGTGCGGCAGATCCTGATCAAGACCCAGGCCCGTGGGCAGCACCCGCGCGGGCCGGGCCGGCAAACAGGCGGCCCGGAGCTCGGAAAGGCTTGAAAAACAGGGCTTTGGGGATTCTGATTGAAACCCGACCATGACGTTAGTATAATGGTTGGGTTTGGTGTGTCAAGGGTCTTTTGAAGGAACAACCCCAAAGTTCTGTCGCCGGCAAGCGATCAGTGATCGCTCGCCTCGACGGCAGGCTCGACGCGAATGCCACCCCGGTGAAAACGTCACCCGCCGTTATCATGCGCGCATGAACCGGAACCATCTCGCGATCGCTCTCGTCGGAACGCTCCTCGCACGCGTCGGCATCGCCGGTGCGCCCTGCATGAGCGGCTTCGACGCGATGTATCCCTCGCTCGACAAGCTCTACATCGATCTGCATCAAACGCCCGAACTCTCGCTGCAGGAAACCAGGACCGCGCCCAAGATGGCCGCGGCACTCCGCGACGCGGGATTCGAAGTCACCGAAGGCGTGGGTGGGCTGGGCGTGGTAGGAGTCCTGCGAAATGGGCAAGGCCCGACGATCCTGGTTCGCACCGATATGGACGGTCTTCCGGTGAGCGAGCAGACCGGCCTTCCCTTCGCCAGCAAAGCGACAGGCACCAACGCGTCGGGCGAAACCGTTCCTGTGATGCACGCGTGCGGGCATGATGTGCACATGACGTGCTGGATCGCCGCGGCACGGCTGCTCGCCGGGTGCAAGGACTCCTGGAAGGGCACGCTTGTCTTTGTCGGTCAGCCGGCGGAAGAAGTGGTACAAGGCGCCATCCGCATGGTGAACGACGGTTTGTTCACGCGCTTTCCGAAGCCTGACTACGTGCTCGGCATTCACGTCGCGAACACGATGCCCGCGGGGCAGATCGGCGTGGTCGCTGGACCGGCGTCGGCCGCGTCGGAGTCCGTGGATATCACGTTCTACGGGCGGGGTGGCCACGGCGCGATGCCGCAGCGCACGATTGATCCGCTCGTGATCGCGGCGCGGGCGGTGGGGGCCCTGCAGACGATCGTGTCGCGCGAAATCGATCCTTTCGATGCCGCCGTCGTCACGATCGGGACGTTTCATGCGGGGACCAAACGCAACGTCATCGCCGATGAGGCCAAGATCCAGCTCACCGTCCGGTCGTACAAGCCCGAGGTGCAGAAGAAGATTCTCGCTTCCATCGAGCGCATCGCCAAGGGCGAGGCGGCCGCCGGAGGCTCGCCGAAGGAGCCGCTGGTCACTGTTGTCGAGTCCGAATCGGCGGAAGTGGTTGTGAACGATCCGAAGCTTGCCTCAAGACTTCTGGCCTCGTTGCGGGCGGGTTTGGGCCAGGACGCGGCGTTTGCGTCCGAGCCCCACATGACCTCGGAGGATTTTGGGATCTACGGCAGC
>JAFEBN010000152.1 GCA_018242645.1 Planctomycetota bacterium
CGGGCGGAAGGCCGCCTTGGAGCGACAATTTGCGGCTGTGGCGGAATTGGCAGACGCGCTAGATTCAGGTTCTAGTGGGGTCACACCCGTGGAGGTTCGACTCCTCTCAGCCGCACTTGCACGAGGCTCGGCATACGCCGGGCCTCTGTGCGTTTTGGGGAGAGAAAGTGGGCCGATCTCCGGTGCCGGGCGACCGGGGCGGGGCTTGAGAGACAGTACCATCGGGGCCCATGGCGCTGCTGCTGGTTGGTATAGACGAGGCGGGATTCGGGCCGATGCTCGGACCGCTGTGCGTTGGCATGAGCGCGTTTCTGGTGGAGGATTGGGCGGAGGGGGACAAGAAGCCTTGCTTGTGGAAGATGTTGTCGGCGGGTGTCTGCCGCGAACCTCGTGATAAACGCGGGCGGGTTGCCTTCGCCGATTCAAAGGCGTTGAAGCTGCCCAACGACGTGAGCGAAACCAACGCGAAACGCCACCCGCTGATGCATCTGGAACGCGGGGTGCTGGCCGCGGCAGCGAACTTGGAGAGCGATTCGATCCCTCTCACGGATGCGGCGCTGCACGACCTGCTCGAAGCGGAACTTAAAGGTCATCCGTGGTACGACGGGGCGCCGGTGACGCTGCCGGTGTCCACCATCGCGCCGATGCTGGGGATCGCGGCGAACCTGGTGGCGAAATCGCTCGAGCAGGGGCGGGTGCGGCTGCTGGCGATGCGCTGCCGCGTGATGGACGAGCGTGAGTTCAATGGCGTAATCGGTGCGTCGGGGAACAAGGGTGATGTGTGCATCGCGACGCTGTCGCACCATCTGCGGACGGTGCTTGAGCTTGCGGCGGCGCACCCGGGCGCCTCGGTGCGGGTGGCGTGCGACAAGTTGGGGGGACGGGACAACTACGCGCTGGTGCTGGAGCGGATTCTGCCGGGGTGGGCGTGCGGCGTGCTCGAGCAGGGGGCGGACCGGTCGAGCTACGAGCTGAGGAAGAAAGATCGCAATGCTTCCGACGGCCCGTCGGCTCAGGCGGCGAGCTTCCGAATCTCGTTCCAGCCGGAGGCCGAGGATGAGCATCTGCCGGTGGCGCTGGCGTCGATGATCGCGAAGTACGTGCGCGAGCTGGCGATGCACCGGTTCAACCGGTACTGGTCGGCGCGGATGCCGGAGTTGAAACCCACGGCGGGGTATCGGCAGGATGCGCAGCGGTGGCTGGCGGACGCGGCGTCGGTGCTGACGAATGAAGACCGGCTCGCGATGATCCGGCGGGCGTGAAGGATGCGTGCATGACGGCATCGGACGAGCAATTCGATCGGGCGATGCTGGACCTTGCGGCGCGTGCGGCGTGGCGGGCGGATGGGTACGTGGGCGCCAACCCGCTGGTGGGCGCGGCGATCGTGAAGGGCGGGCGGGTGATCGGGCTCGGGCATCACCGGCGATTCGGCGATGCGCACGCGGAGCGGGCGGCGATCGATGATTGCCTGCGGCGGGGTGAGGATCCTCGCGGGGCAACGGTGTACGTGACGCTGGAACCGTGTGCGCACACGGGTAAGCAGCCGCCGTGTGCGGACTTGCTGATCCGCTCCGGGGTGGCGGAAGTTGTATGTGCGCGGCGCGACCCGAACCCGCTCGCAGCGGGCGGCGCCAAGCGGTTGCTGGATGCCGGGATCGCCGTGCGGTTCACGGGCGTCAGCCGATTGGCGAATTCGCTGGCCGATCCGTTTGTCAAGCGGATCACGACGGGTCTGCCCTGGGTGATCGCGAAGTGGGCGCAGACGATTGATGGACGCATCGCGACACGGAGCGGCGAGTCGAAGTGGATCAGCAACGATCGCTCGCGGCGACGCGTGCACCGGATCCGAGCCAAGGTGGACGCGGTCCTTACGGGTATGGGGACGGTGCTGGCGGATGATCCGATGCTGACGGCGCGGGACGTGCGCAGGGTGCGGACCCGGGCGATTCGCGTGGTTGCCGACAGCGATCTTGACATTCCAGAGACGAGCGCGCTGGTGCGGACGGCGAAAGAGGCGTCCACGATCGTGTTTTGCGAGAAGGAACTGGCGACGGCGGAGATCACGCGGGAGAAACGTGAGCGGCTCGGGGGGATGGGGGTGCGGGTTGTGGGGGTGCCCAGCCGCGGCACGGGGATCGATCTGCGTGAGTTGCTGTGCGTGCTGGGCAAGCAGTTCGGGGTGTCGACGGTGCTGGTCGAGGCGGGGCCGGGGCTGCTGGGTTCGATGATCGACGGCGACCTGGTGGACGAGATGTGCGTGTACATCGCGCCGATGATGCTGGGCGACGAGATGGCGCGGTCGGCGGCGGCGGGTCGGATCGCGCCCACGCTTGCCGCCGCTCATCGGTATGAGTTGATGCGAGCCAAACGGATCGGCAACGACTTGGAGGTGGTGTATCGGAGGAAGGGGAGGTAGAAGATGTCGGATGGCGGCGGGAGAGGAACCCGATTGTGTGCTAGGTGCGCGCGGGGAGGGAGCGGAGAGCAGGCTGGACGGTCATGGTGAGCAGCTCGTTCTCGGCGAAAACACGGAATTGAGCACGTGGGGTTGCGAGATCGTTCTTGATTGCGGCGAAGCAGAGAGCGGCGGCGGCGTTCATGGGGCTGAGTGTTGAGCTGGTGATGACGCCGACGGACTCGGTTGCCTGTGCGTCGAGGGGAAGTACTTGTGCGCCGGAGACGGGCTGTACGGCGCCGGCGAGATACGGGTCCTCGGCTTGGGAGCTGGTTTCGTGGTGTGGGTTGTGGGTATGGAGCGTTTGGGCTTCGGCAAGCAGGGCGACGAGCTGGCGCTTGGAATGGCCGCGTGCGTGCATGCGGGCAACGACTTCCTGGCCGAGATAGCAGCCCTTGGTAAAACTGACGCGCGCGTTGATGACGCCGGTTTCGGCGGGGAGTGAACTGGGTCCGAAGTCGATGTAGTAGAGGGGCGTGCCGCCTTCGATGCGGGCGATGTTGAAGGCGTGCCAGCCACCGGGTCGGAGGCGGATGGTTGCGGAGAGTTCGGAGGACAGGTGGGGGGCGGCGCGGTCGTGCACGTGTTCGTGGGGGAAGCCGCGCTGGAGGAGCAGCTCGTAGATCGCGCGGGCGCCGGCGGTGGGGCAGATCAGGTCGATACCGATCTCGCCGGTCTGGTCGTTGCGCTCGGCCGTGACTTCAACATCGGCGAGTTTGATGATGCTGACCTGGCCGGGCTCGAGCGAGGCGATGGCGTGCCCGGCGACGGGCGCCGAGATGGCTGCGAGGAGTTTGAGCGATGTCGGCCCGTGCAGCGCGAGGCGGTGGGTGGTCTGCGAGAGGTCGTGGAGCGTGACTTCCTCGGTGATGATGAAGGCGTTGAGTCCGTCGATGGCACGCTGCGCGGCATGGGCATCGCATTCCAGAAGGACGCGGTCCGGGAGGATCAGGACACGGAGATCGGCGTCGATGCGGCCCTTGCGGTTGAGCCAGAAGCTGCCGACGGCGGTGAAGGGCTCGAGCCACTTCTTGCCCGGGCGGAGTTCCTGCGTCAGCATCCGGTTGAGAAAATCGAGACGGTCGGCCCCCGATACCTCGATGACGGCCCGGTGGGGAAGGTCGAGGAGCAAGCAGCCCTTGCGGATGGCGGCGTATTCGAGCTCGAGCTCGCCGTAGGTGCCGACCATGCTGATGGGCTCGGGCGCGGGTTGAGCGGGGTTGGACGCATCCGCGGGCTGCGTGGGCGCGTCCGGGCCGTAAGGAAGAAACAGGGCGGCGGCCTGATCGTGGAGGGGTTGAATGGGGCTTTGGCGGGCCATGTGTGGGGTTGGAGCGTGAGCTTCGAACGGCGGAAAAAGCAACCTTCTTGGCTCGGCCCGCCTTCCGCCGGGCGGGGGCTTTGAGCGGCCAACGCAACTGGGGCCGGAGATCACGGTATTCTTGCGATCCCACCCGCGGCGGCCGCGGCTTTGATGTCGGCGGCGGGCGGGCGGTTCAGAAGGGAATGCCATGAACGTCGATCTGCTCAAGCGTCTGTGCGAAACTCCGGGTGTGCCTGGCCGCGAAGAGCGGGTGCGGGCGCTGATCGAGAAGGAAATCGAGGGGCTGTTCGATGAGGTGCGCACGGACGCGATGGGCTCGTTGATCTGCACGCGCAACCCGCGGGGCAAGGCGGCGGGCGGGAAGCGCAAGTCGTCGCGGCCGACCCGTGTGATGCAGCTGTGCCACATGGACGAGATCGGGTTTTACGTGACGTATGTGGACGACAAGGGGTTTCTCTGGCTCAACAACGCGGGCGGGTTCGACACGCGGAACCTGTTCTCGCGGCGCGTGCTGGTCTGCACCGAGGACGGCGACTTCAGGGGCGTGATGAACCCGGGCGGTCGACCGGTGCACATCTCGAGCCCGAAGGACCGCGAGAAGGTGCCGGAGGTGAAGGAGTTCTTTGTCGATACCGGCATGTCGGCGGACAAGGTGAAGAAGCGGATCAAGGTGGGCGACTATGTCGTGATGGATGAGCCGCTGATCGAGATCGGCGACAAGCTGGTGAGCAAGGCGATGGACAATCGCGTCGCGTGCTGGCTGGGCATCGAGAGCGTGCGGCAGCTGGACAAGAGCAAGAACGGGCACGCCTGCGAGGTGGTGGTCGCGTTCACCGTGCAGGAGGAAGTGGGGCTTCGCGGCGCGAAGACCGCGAGCCACGCGGTGCTGCCGGATATCGGCCTGGGCATCGACGTGACGCTGAGCTGCGACACGCCGGGCGTGCCCCCGGAAGAAGCGGTGACGCGGCAGGGCCAGGGATTCGGGCTGCACATCAAGGACAGCTCGTTTATCTCGGACTACCAGTTGACGGCGGAGATCGAGAAGCTGGCGATCAAGAACAAGATTCCGTACCAGCGGACGATC
Organism: Planctomycetota bacterium; assembly: GCA_018242645.1. GTDB lineage: Bacteria > Planctomycetota > Phycisphaerae > Phycisphaerales > UBA1924 > JAFEBO01. The sequence continues at coordinate 4,864 of JAFEBN010000152.1, forward strand.
CTTGCCGCGGGCGGTCAGGACGGCGCGGCGGCGCAGCAGGCGGCGGCGGGCGCGCGGGCGATCGGGATCACGGTGGGCACGCGGTATATCCACACGGTGACGGAGATGATCGATCGGAAGGATCTCGCGGCGGCGCGTGACATTCTGGC
>JAFEBN010000153.1 GCA_018242645.1 Planctomycetota bacterium
TGTCGTCGGCATTTCCGGCGCGTCGGGCGCCTGGTATGCCCAGCGGCTGCTCGAAATCCTGCTCGGACAAGGGCATGAGGTGCACCTTGTCGTCAGCGACTACGGCAAGCGCCTTCTGTTTGATGAATCCGGAATCAAGACCATCGATCTTCCATCGCTCTGCCCCGCTCTTGTGAAGGGCAAGAGCCGAACGGAACTCGCGGAACTGACCAGGCGGCTCTTCATTCACCCGCACAAGGATGTCGGCGCGGTCATCGCCTCGGGCAGCTTTCTGCACGATGGGATGGTGGTGATCCCCTGCTCGAGCGCGAGCTTGGGAGCGATGGCAACGGGCAGCGGCAGCAACCTCCTCTGCCGCGCCGCGATGGTGACGCTCAAGGAGCGCCGCCCGCTCATCGTCTGCCATCGCGAGATGCCCCTGAGCCTGATCGACATCCGGAACCTGGAGACGCTGGCGCTGGCGGGCGCCACCATCTGCTCGCCCAACCCCGGCTTTTACCTGCTTCCAAAGACCATCGAAGAGATCGTGGACTTCACGGTGGGCAAAGTGCTCGACCTGTTGAAGGTGGAGCACGATCTCAAGACGCGCTGGAATGGCGAGGTCTCGCGACAGGTCGCCGGGCGAAATCGTGCGGATTGAATTGGGCGGGCGGCCGTGGCGAAGTGCGGGGGAAGACGGACGGCATTTTCCGCGAGATTGTGCGAGAACTTAAAACGCTGCGATTCAGTCGTTCGTTCGGAGGCGCATCGGTGCCGGACGTCCTGTTTCTCCGTGCGGCGATCATCGTTGCGGCGAGATGTGAAACACACCGGTCATTGACATCGTGGAAAGCGCGCTCCACCGAGATTCAATGAGACGTCTCGACAAACGCGTTTCGCGCGTTTTGCGGCTGCTGGCCATCTTCAAAGCAAGGAAGGCGGGGAGCGTTCGGTAGCGACCGCTGATCTGCTGTACATTGGGGTGGGTGACCGATGACAGAAGCTCGTTGGGGACGAAGGGATCGGGAGACGCGTGGTCGGGAAAATGGGAGACGCGTCACGCCCAGCGCCGCTTTTTCCGCGGGGCGGGACAACCGAAAAAGCGATCGGTGCGAATCGGGTGACAATGACGAAGGAGGCTCTGTGGTGCGGAGGAAGTTACTTTGGGGAGCGCGTGGTGCCGCGCTGATGGCGGGTGCCTGGCTAGCGACGATGCCTGTTCGGGCGGCCGAACCGTCCGGAGACACGCCGATCGACTTTCGGGAGACGGTCCAAGCGGGCAAATCGAAGGTCTTTCCGGCGGTTGTCTACATCCGCGTCGTGCGAGAAGACAATGAACAGGGAGAGAAAAAAGCCCAGCAGATTTCCGGCTCGGGAGTCATCATCTCATCAAAGGGCGAGGTGCTGACCAACTGGCACGTGGTCGATAAGGCGCAGGACGTGCGATGTCTGTTGACGGACGGACGCCCGATGGAAGCGACGATCATCGGCAGTGACAAGGACACCGATCTTGCGCTCATTCAGTTGAAGGATGTGTCGGAAGGCCTTCCCTTCGCCAGTTTCGGTGATTCGACCAAGCTGCGGGAGGGTGACTTTGTGATGGCGATGGGCGCGCCCTGGGGGCTCAATCGATCCGTCTCGATCGGCATCATCTCGTGCGTCCGGCGTTACCTGGAGAGCATCAGCGAGTACAGCCTCTGGCTTCAGACCGACGCCGCCATCAATCCCGGAAACTCCGGCGGGCCGCTTGTGAACACGCAAGGCGAGATTGTCGGTATCAATTCGCGCGGAACAAGCGGATCGGCGGAGGGGCTGGGATTTGCGATCCCTTCGGAGACCATTGCGGTCCTTCTGCCGCAGCTCCGGCAATTCTCGCGTGTCAACTGGACGTGGTTCGGGTTTCAGCTTCAGCCTTTGCGGGACTTCAACAAGGACACATACTTCGAGGGCACCACCGGCGTCATGATCGCCGAGACGGACCCCGACAGCCCCGCGCGTGGAGCGGGTGTGCTCCCCCGGGACCGGCTTATCAGTGTGAACGGCACAACGCTCAACGGCGTCACCGAAGAGGACCTGCCCGCGATCCGTCGGGTCCTGGGCTTGCAGCCGAAGAACGAGGCTTCCAAATTTGAAGTGTTGCGCGACGGCAAGGTGCTGTCACTCAGCATCACGCCGCGAGAGAAAGGGGCGGTCGAGGGCAAGGAACTCGCGCTGAAACGCTGGGACATGACAGTGAAGGAGATCAATCAGTTCGACAATCCCGAGTTGTTCTTCCATCGCAACAAGGGTGTGTTCGTGTTCGCGACCAAATATCCGGGAAACGCGTCCAGCTCCGGTCTCATGGGCAACGACATCATCGTAAAGATCGACGGCAAGGATGTGTCGACGCTTGCCGATCTTGAGCGGCTGCACGCGGAGTTGATCGGGCAGGTTGACTCACGCTCGCGAATCGTGCTCACCGTTCTCCGAGCCGGGCTCACGCGCCAGATCGTGCTGGATTTTCGTCGTGATTTCGATCGCGAGTAATTCGCTTTTCTTTGGAGCTGCTTCGAGCAAGAGGTGCAACATGCGGTATCGGGCGGCAATGTGGCTGGTCGTGGGCACGGCACTGGGGTGGCCCGCGGGACTCTCACCGGGCGCGGAGAAGGCATCGAGCCCTCCGACCAGCGCGAGCCCCTCGGAACTGGCCGTCATGATCCAGAAACTCCGCGGCTCGCTTGTGCGCGTCGAAGTTACCCCGCGCTTCGACGGGGGCGAGGCGCCCCGCGACAGCATCAGCTCGCCGTCCGAAGGCGGTTGCGTTGCCAAGGCGGCCGCCGACTCGGCCTCGGCGAGCTTCATCACGGAGTCTTGGGGCGAGATCATGAAAGAAGAGCGCCCCGCGGCGGTGGGGGGTTTTCTGGTCGCACCCGACCGGGTGTTTACCGCCGAACTGGCGTTGCATCCACGCTTTGTGAAATCGATCGTGATAAAGCTCGGAGACGAGGCAGTTCCCGCGTCGGTCGATGGATATCTCGAGGCCGAGCCGGGAATGTTCCTCCGCCTCGAGCGTCCGCTCGCGGGCGGCAAGCCGCTGGTGTTCTCGACGTCTTCCGGCGAGCCGGCTGTGGGCATCCGCTACGTCAAGGTGGACGGTGAATGGACCATCCTGGCCACGCCCACCCCGGGCGGTGTGATGGTCAGCGAGTCCGGAAAAGCAGCTTCGCGGGGTGCGGGCAACACCTTGCTTCTGGACCGTTCTGACGCCCCAATCACCATCTTGAGCGGCGGGCACCTTCCCGTGGATGGTTCATGGCGGATCGACCCGTCACAAAAGAAGATCGTTTCCGCGGTGCAGTGGAAAGACATCATTGCCCGCGTCTCAGCCCTCGCGGAGCGGCAGATCCCCCGCGTGCACATCCAGTTCCGGAGCCCCACGGCCGAGACCGGACGCCGCCGGAACATGCACAGCGACGACAACGAGCGCGTCGACACGGATTGGTACGGCGAGGGACTCCTTCTCGGCGACAAGGAGATTCTGATTCCCATCGGCTTCGACCCCAAGACCACCGCCCGCCTCGAAAAGATCACTGTGCATTTCCCCGACGGCACCCAGAAGGTTGCCAGGTTTTCAGGCACTCTCCGCGACTGGAAAGGACTTGTGGGCTCGTTCGATGAGAGCGTGGGCCCGGGGATCACATTGCGGGACGGCGCGATCAGCGATTTGCGGGACGCACTTCTTGTGGAAGGCTTGATCGCTGTCAAGGGAGAAACTCGGACAGCACACTTCGGCACGCAACGCGTCCGGGACTTTCACGAGGGCTTCCGTGGCACGCTCTATCCGACCCTGGATGCGGTCATTGGCAGCGGCCGGTGGAGCGACAGCGGTCTGGCCTACCGCGCGTACCTGTTCACCACGGACGGTCAGCTTGTGGCGCTGCCGATGGCCCGGCGCGACCGTCTGGGCGGGGGCGACCGGTCCTATTCACGCTCTGATGACGATGTCCTGATGCCGGCAGGCGTGCTCGGCGCCGTGGTCCGGCAGGGCGAGGGCGCGTACGACCCCGACAATAAGCCTCTGAGCAAGGAGCACGAACAACGACTCGCGTGGCTTGGCGTCGAGATGCAGGAGGTGAACCCCGATTTAGCCCGCGCGAACAACATCGTCGAGATGACAAACGGCGGGCGCAGCGGCGGCATCGTGACCTATGTCTACGCCGATTCGCCCGCCGCCAAAGCAGGGGTCGAGGTGGGTGATGTTCTGCTGCGACTGAAGATCGAAGGGCAACCCAAGCCCCTTGAAATCGAGGTCGAAGAGCACGGGCCCGGTGGAATGATGGAGCGATTCTGGGAAGTGCTTGATCGCGTGCCCGAGGAGTACTTCGATCGCATCCCGGCACCGTGGGGCAGCGCCGAAACGCCGGTAACCCGCGCCCTGACGGATGTGGGATTCGGAACCCCATTCACGATCGAAGCGGCCCGCGCCGGCAAGCAACTCGAGTTCCCCATGGTCGTGACGCTCGGACCGCCGCATTATGACGCGGCCCCCAAGTTCAAGAGCGAGGATCTGGGCATCACCGTTCGGGACATGACGTACGAAGTGCGCCGTTACTTCCAGATGAAACCGGAAGACTCCGGTGTGATCATCTCCAAGATCGAGCGGGGCGGACGGGCCGCGGTCGCGGGGCTCAAGCCGCTCGAGATTGTCAAGTCGGTGAACGATGTCCCGATCAGTAATATCAAGGATTTCGAAGCGGCGATCAAGTCCGGCGGCGAGCTCAAGATGTCCGTCAAGCGCATGACACAGGGGCGCACGGTGGTTGTGAAACCGGGCAACAAGCCCGAAAAGAAGCCGGCCGACACCGGAAACTGATGAGAACCGCTACGGCGGCACGGGGAGCAAGAGAGCCGGGCTCTAGTCTTCCGACGAGCTCTTCGCGAACTTTTTCTCCCACGGC
>JAFEBN010000154.1 GCA_018242645.1 Planctomycetota bacterium
GGCCGCGACGGGCATGGCGGTGCTTGTGGCGCTCGTGCGCGGGCTCGCGGCTCGGGGGACGACGGCGATCGGCAACTTCTGGGTGGACCTGACGAGATCCACGCTGTACATCCTGCTGCCGCTTTCGGCTGTTCTGGCGCTCGTGCTGGTCTCTCAGGGCGTTGTTCAGACCTTCCGGGGATATCAGACGGTGACGCTGGTGCAGCCGCTGTCGGTTGAGCAGACGGGCAAGGAAGGTGCCCCGAGCACCTCGATTGATGCTCAGGTTCTTCCGCTTGGTCCGGCGGCATCCCAGATCGCCATCAAGCAACTGGGCACCAACGGTGGCGGCTTTTTCAACACCAACTCGGCGCACCCCTTTGAAAACCCAACGCCCCTTTCCAACTTTCTCCAGGTCCTTGCAATCCTCCTGATTCCCGCGGCCCTCTGCTGGACGTTCGGCGAGATGGTGCAGGATCGACGACAGGGCTGGGCCGTGCTCGCGGCGATGCTCGTTATTTTCGTGCCCTTGCTGGCGGCGACATACTGGTTCGAAGCGACCGGCACGAGTGTCCTCGCGGGCCCCAACATGGAGGGCAAGGAAGCACGATTTGGAATCGCCAATTCCGCGCTCTGGGCAACGGCAACCACGGCGGCGAGCAACGGCAGCGTGAACGCGATGCACGATTCCTTCACGCCCCTGGGCGGCCTGGTTCCGATGTGGCTCATGCAGATCGGCGAGGTGGTCTTTGGGGGCGTCGGATCGGGTCTCTACGGCATGCTGATGTTCGTGATCGTCGCGGTCTTTGTCGCGGGCCTCATGGTCGGGCGCACACCGGAATATTTGGGGAAGAAGATCGAGCCCTTCGAGATGAAGATGGCGGCGATCGCGGTACTGATCCCCTGCGCGTTGGTGCTGCTGGGGACGGCCGCGGCGGTGCTTCTGCCGCAGGGAATCGCAGGCACGTCGAACCCCGGGCCGCACGGTTTCAGCCAGATTCTGTACGCGTTCTCCTCGGCATCCAACAACAACGGTTCGGCATTTGCGGGGCTGTCGGCCAACACACCCTTCTACAACTTCGCGCTTGGTGTGTGCATGTTCCTGGCGCGATTCTGGCTCATCGTGCCGGTGCTCGCGATCGCGGGATCGCTCGCAGCCAAAAAGCCGGTGCCCGCGACGAGCGGCACGCTGCCGACCCACACGCCGGTCTTTGTGGCGATGCTTGTCTGTGTGGTGATCATCGTCGGCGCCCTCACCTTTGTCCCGGCCCTGGCGCTCGGGCCCGTGGCCGAGCAGTTGCTCCTTCGTCCGCACTGATTCTCACCGTCTGAAAGACCATCCATGTCGACCAGCAATGCAACCCGGTCCCTCTTTGACCCCGCGATCGTGCGTGGCGCCGTACTCGCCGCGCTTGGCAAACTCAATCCGCGTGAGCAGGTGCGCAACCCGGTGATGTTCGTCGTCTTTGTGGTGAGCATCCTGGCGACCGTGCTGTGGGTCCAGGCGATTGTTTCGACCGGCGAGGCGCCGGCGCGGTTTATCGGTTGGGTGGCGCTCTGGCTGTGGTTCACCGTGCTCTTCGCGAACTTTGCCGAGGCGATGGCGGAAGGGCGCGGCAAGGCCCAGGCCGCCAGCCTGCGAAAGGCACGGCGCGATGTCAAGGCACGACAACTCTCCGCGCCTTCGCGGCAGGCTTCTTCGACGATGATCGATGGTGCCGCGCTGCGCAAAGGCGACCTGGTGCTCGTCGAGGCTGGCGAGGTGATCCCCGCGGACGGCGAAATCATCGAGGGTGTCGCTTCCGTCAATGAGTCCGCGATCACCGGGGAATCGGCGCCCGTCATCCGCGAAGCGGGCGGCGATCGGTCGGCCGTCACCGGCGGGACAACCGTGCTTTCCGATTGGCTCATCGTGCGCATTGCGGCCGATCCCGGTCAGACGTTTCTCGATCGGATGATCGCGCTGGTCGAGGGCGCCAAGCGCCAGAAAACACCGAACGAGATCGCACTCGACATCCTGCTCGCCAAACTCTCCATCATCTTCCTGCTGGCGTGCGTCACGCTTCTTCCCTATTCCAGTTACGCGGTTGCACAGGCGAAAGCGGCCGATCCGGCGTCTGGTGCCGCGCCGGTGACCGTGACCGTGCTGGTGGCGCTTCTGGTCTGCCTGATACCGACCACCATCGGCGGATTGCTCTCGGCCATCCGCATCGCGGGCATGGACCGGCTCGTCCAAGCCAACGTGATCGCCACCAGCGGCAGAGCCGTGGAAGCCGCCGGCGATGTCGATGTGCTGCTGCTCGACAAGACGGGGACCATCACGCTCGGCAACCGCCAGGCGGCGGCGTTTCTGCCCGTTGACGGCGCCACGGTGGAAGAGCTCGCCGATGCCGCCCAGCTCGCATCGCTCGCCGACGAGACGCCCGAAGGACGCAGCATCGTCGTGCTCGCGAAAAAGCACGGCCTGCGCGAACGCCAGATCCATGAGCTGGGAGCGACTTTCACGCCGTTCTCCGCGCAGACTCGAATGAGCGGTGTGAGCGTGAACGGGCGCGAGATCCGCAAAGGCGCGGCGGATGCGATCGACGCCTACGTCGCCCGCATGGGCGGACACCCGAGCGAACAGGCACGAACGATCGTCAACGAGGTTTCCAAGCGCGGGAGCACGCCGCTGGTTGTTGCGGACGGCAAAGGACGGACGCTCGGCGTGGTCGAACTGAAAGATGTCGTGAAGGGCGGCATTGCGGAGCGCTTCGCCGAGATGCGCCGCATGGGCATCAAGACTGTCATGATTACCGGTGACAACCCGATCACCGCCGCCGTGATCGCCGCGGAAGCGGGCGTCGATGATTTCCTCGCGCAGGCGACGCCGGAAAACAAGCTCGACCTGATCCGGAAATATCAGCAGGGCGGCCGCCTGGTTGCGATGACCGGCGATGGCACCAACGACGCGCCCGCGCTCGCTCAGGCCGATGTGGCCGTCGCCATGAACACCGGCACGCAGGCCGCCAAGGAAGCCGGCAACATGGTCGATCTCGACAGCAATCCGACCAAACTGATCGAGGTAGTGCAGATCGGCAAGCAGCTTCTCATGACGCGTGGAAGCCTGACGACTTTTTCGATCGCCAACGACGTCGCCAAGTATTTCGCGATCATCCCGGTCGCGTTCGCGGCCACCTACCCGCAGCTCGATTCTCTCAACATCATGCGGCTGAATCCCGCGACCGGCATTCTTTCCGCCGTGATCTTCAACGCGCTGATCATCGTCGCGCTCATACCGCTCGCCCTGCGCGGCGTGACGTACAAGCCCGTCGAGGCTTCGGTGCTGCTTCGCAACAACTTGCTCATCTACGGCGTCGGCGGTCTCATCGTCCCGTTCATCGGCATCAAGATCATCGACCTCGTTCTCAACACTTTCTGAAAGACCGCACGCCCCGCAACAACGGACACGGATATTTGTGCATGAAACTCCTCCGCCCCGCCACCTCGCTGTTTATCGTGCTCTCGGTCGTCACGGGCATCGCCTACCCGCTCACCATCACGGGAATCGCGCAGCTGGCTTTCCCCCGACAGGCCAACGGATCGGTCATCGATCGCGCCGGCACTCCGGTCGGCTCCACGCTCGTCGGGCAGCAGTTCTCCGGCGCGGAGTACTTCTGGAGTCGCCCCTCTGCGACATCGCCGGCTCCATACACCGCTTTCAACGCCGAGTCGCTCACCGGCTCGAGCGGATCCAATCTCGCCCCGTCGAATCCGGCGCTGCGAGCAAATATCAATGCGCGGATCGACTCGCTCGACGCGGCGGACAAAGCCGCCGGATACACCAGACCGAAGATACCGCCAGGCGGGCGGGCTTCTTCGGTCATCCCGGTCGATCTCTTGACAAGCTCGGCTAGCGGGCTCGATCCGCACATCACCCCGGAAGCAGCTGCATACCAGGTGCCGCGGGTCGCACGGGCGCGTCGGCTCTCCGAATCGGCCGTGCTTGAACAGGTGCGATTGCACACCGCGCCCCGGCAGCTCGGCTTTCTTGGCGAGCCGGTGGTCAACGTGCTGGAACTGAACCTGGCGCTCAACGCGCTCTCCCGGCGCTCCTCCGAATAATCCAGCATGTCGCAAGGCCGGCCAAACCCCGGAGATCTGCTGCGAGCCGCCCAGCTCGAGGAAGCGCTCGCCGCGCGCGGCAAGCTGAAGATCTTCTTCGGCGCCGCACCCGGGGTGGGCAAGACCTATGCGATGCTGACAGCCGCGCAGCGTCTCGCACGTGAAGGTGTTGACATCGTCGTCGGCCTGGTCGAGACGCACGGAAGGGCCGAAACCGAGCAGCAGCTGCTGGGGCTCGATTTGCTGCCACGGCGCGAAGTCCAGTACAAGGGCACCACGCTCCGCGAGTTTGACCTCGATGCCGCGCTCGCCCGTCGGCCCGAGGTCTTGCTGCTTGATGAGCTGGCCCACACCAACGCGCCGGGCTCCCCCTTCGAAAAGCGCTGGCAGGATGTCGAAGAACTCCGCAAGGCGGGCATCAGCGTACTGACCACACTGAATGTTCAGCATGTCGAAAGCATCAACGACGTGGTTGGCCAGATCACCGGCGTGAATGTTCGCGAGACCGTTCCCGACTCCGTGCTGGAGAGCGCCGACGAGATCGAACTGGTTGATCTTCCGCCCGAAGCGCTGATCGAACGCCTCAAGGCGGGCAAGGTGTACGTTCCCGAGAGCATCAGCGCCGCGGCAGGATCGTTTTTCCGGAAGGGCAACCTGACAGCGCTCCGGGAACTGTCTCTGCGCCGGACCGCCGAGTGGGTCGATCGGCAGATGCGCCAGTACCGCGAAGGGCAGAGCATCCGCGCCATCTGGCCCACCGCCGAGCGCATCCTCGTAGCGGTCAGCCC
>JAFEBN010000155.1 GCA_018242645.1 Planctomycetota bacterium
AAACCCGGTTCCGCAGGAAGCATCGGAGGCAACGGCGGTCAGGGCAGCCCCGGCTTTTGGGCTCAAGCAGAGCAGTCATTCAACACCCTCATTCTCCGAGGCGGCTCCGGTGGTGGCGGAGGCGGCGGAGGCGGCGGAGGCGGCCAAGGCGGGGGGGGCGGAAGCGGATCAGGCGGTCAATATGGGGGATGCGGGGGTGGGGGCGGGGCGACTTCTTGTGTTGCGGGGGGCGACGGTGGCGCGGGCGGAAAGGGTGGGAAGGGCGGGGAAGGTGGGCAAGGGGGGTTTGGGGGCGATGGAAGTCGGGGCGGTTATGGGGGAGGGGCGATCGAACTTTCGGCGCTTGGAAAGATGAGCTTTGGTGGGACGAGCACGGCGACGGCGAAGGGGTTTGACAGTTTCTTCCCGACGTTTTCCGGCAACGGCGGGAATGCGACAAAGGGGTATAGCCCGTACGACTTGCCGGTTGCCGATTGGGAGAAGGCGGGATCGCCCGGCAGCAGCGGCTCCGGAAAAGGTGCGAACGGTGCGGCGGGGGGGTCGGGCGGAAACGGGGGCGGGGGCGGACATGGTGGAGAGGGAGCGCGCGGGGGGGCCGGGACGGGCGGGATGATTTTGCTTGCGGCGACTGAGATCAATCTCGGGACGATGCAGTTCAATGTGCGAGGCGGGACTTCGCCGGAGGAAGCTTCGAGCGGAATGGTGGTCACTTCGTACAGCCATGTCGGGCAGAGCGCGAGTCTGACTTATGGGTATTCGACATCGTCTGCGCCGAATGGCGCGTCGTATATCGCGCAGGCGGCGACGCCGTATGTCATCGGATCGCCGGTGATGCCGTATGTCGCGGGCTTGCAAGGGGGCGCGGCGATCGGGGGGATCGTGCCGGGGCTGCAGGCGAAGACGCTTGTCAATACGGTGTCGCTGGGATCACGGGCGGTGGGTGTGTTGTTGCTCACCGATCAGACCATTCCTGGTGTGACGTATGACAAGACGAGGTGGAACGCGCTCTTGTACCTCAATATCTCGAACGGCGTGATGAAGGAGCCGGCGATGATCGTCGGTTTGCCGCCGGCGCCGGCGGGTTCGGATGCGGTGGAAGCGGGGCCGACGTACAACCCGGCGACGGGCTCGTATTACTTCCGGCTCCACGGATCGACGTGGCCGGAGGCGGAAGCGAGCGCGGTCGCGCTGGGCGGGCACCTTGTCACGATCGAAACTGCCGCGGAAGATCAGTGGGTTTTCTCCAACATGTTCGGCCAGGCGGGCGCGCTGTGGATCGGGTTGCACCGGGACGAGAACGGCGATTTTGGATGGTCTTCGTATTCGCCGGCAACGTATCGGCATTGGGCGGCGGGCGAGCCGAACAACTGGGAGGGGTACGAGCCCGCGGCGGAGATGTGGTGGACCGGTGAATGGAACGACACGCGGGATGACGCGTACTTTGCCGACAATCGCGGCGTCGTGGAGGTTGAGGCCGCGGCGCCGCCGCCGCCCGCGCGGCTGAAGCAGTTTGGCTGGGCGAACGATCCGCGGTTCGGCGGGATCGCGCCGGTGGACATGGCGAATATTCCGGCGAACGGGGTGTACATGACGCTCGTGCCGGTCGGAACGAATCCGGTGCTGGCGGCGATGCAGGGCGGGCGCACGATTGGCGGCAACACGCAGAACCTGACCGCGAAGACCACGAGCTTCGGGCTGGGCACGGCGAACATGCTCGTGCTGCGGACGCCGTGCTTTGGCGATTTCAACGCGGACGACCTGGTGGACGACACCGACTTCCAGTCGTTCATCATCGGGTACAACAAGCTCGACTGCGAAGATCCGACGATGACGCCGGGGTGTCCGGCGGATCTGAATCGCGACGGGTTTGTCGATGATTTCGACTTCCAGATTTTCGTCGTGGCGTACAACAACCTTGTGTGCCCGTGAGAAGGGGATGAGGTAAAAAAGGAAAAGGTCCGGGCTGTGCCCGGACCTTTTTCATTGGTGGAGTCTTGAGCTGCGGTCCGCGGTTCACGGGCAGACAAGCGCGTCGTAGGCCGGGGCGAAGAGGACGAAGTCGGAATCGTCCACGAAGCCGTCGTGGTTGAGATCGGCCGGGCAGGTTGCCGGCGACGCGGGGCACTGAAGCTGGTCGTACGCGGTGGAGAAGATGACGAAGTCGGCATCGTCGACGGCGTGATCGTTGTTGAGATCACCCACGCAGAGCGGGAGGATGACGGTGTAATCGGCGACGACGGGCAGGTGATCGGAGACTTGCGTGAGCAGGCCGAAAATCTGGGTGCGGTTGGCGAGATCGGCGAGGTCGGTGTTGAGCGGCGAGTTGACGCTGCTGCCGAAGGAGGTGCTGCCGTTGTTGCCGAAGACGCTGTAGGTATTCGCGACGAGGCGGAAGCCGTCCTGGTTGAGCACGGCATCGGAAACGAAATGGAAGTCGAACCGGATGTTGCAGGTGGTGGCCGATTCGGTCATGAGCGCGCGATAGGTGGACGTGTTCGTCCACGTGTTGGCGGGGTTGGCCGGGTCGTTGGCCTTGCCGGCGCCGGCGGCGAAGAGCGTGGCGTAGGCGGTTTCGGAACGGCCGCTAGTGAAGTTGAAGTCGCCCGCGTAGATGATGTGGGCGGAGGAGCCCAAGGCATCGGCGTCCTGGCGGATAGTGGTGGACTCGATGTTGCGGCGGTTCTTGCTGGTGCTGTCGCTCGAAGCCTTGTAGTGAACGACGTAGATGTAGAAATCGGCCTCGGGTCCGTAGCCGACGGGGCGGAGCTGATAGCGCATCGGCGCGCGGGGAGCGCCGCTGCCGCTGGCGGAGCCGATGACCTTGGTTTGGATGAGCTGGATGGTGGAGGTGTTGTAGACCAGCCCGTTGGGGCCGCCGCCGGTGCCGCCGGTGGTGGGGTCTTTCACGGTGTCGGCTGCGTAGGTGTTGGCGCCGTAGATGGCGTTGAGGCCACTGACAACGAACGGCAGCGTGGCGGAATTGCCGGTTGTGAAACTGGTGCCGTCGAGTTCCTGGAGGGCGAGCACGTCGATGGGCTGAGCGTTGCCGGCGAGGTGGTGATTGCCGATGCCCTGCATGATCGTGTCGAAGCCGGTCACGGGGGCGATGATGCTCTTGCCGGAGCACGAGGTGTTGTACGTGACGACACGGATGGCGCCGAGCGAATCAACAACAAGCGCGCTGAGGGCGAGCGAGCCGGCAAGGAGCCAGGAGCAGTTGGACATGACGACCTTTCGGTGTGGTGAAACTCGAGAGGCCCGATCTTAACACAAGGTCATGGCGGGACCAAGAGTTACGAGGGCATATCTCCCGCGAGTTATCGGGGGCGGATACACAATCAGGGGGATTGCGGAGTCACTGCGGCCTAACGGGGCGGGTCAGGGAGTGCTCGGGAAGTGTTGAACTTGAATCGGAGACTGATGATGGACAGTTCCAAGGCGGCGGTAGTGGTCGTGAAAAAGCTGGAACCGGCCCCAACTCGCTAGGGGCATACGAATGCGTCATATGCCGCGGCGAACATTACGAAGTCCGCGTCATCCACCACGCCGTCATGATTCAGGTCCGAAGCACAATCGGCTGCCATTGCCGAGTCTTCGCAATCAAGAATGTCGTACGCCGCAGCGAATAGAACGAAATCGTTGTCGTCGGTCAAATCATCGGCATTCAAGTCGGCGAAGCAGTTTAACTCCCACGTTTCAGCGTTCAATATCTCGCCAACTCCAAGAGAACGCACTCCCCCGAACAAACAAATTGTTCTTCGCCGGTGGTCAAAGGCCATCGAGTGGTAATAGCGCGGAGCAGGGCCGCTAACCGTTCTCTGCGACCAAGAAACCCCGTTCCATTTCCAAGTGTCCCCGTCCAGTCCGAAACCGGGACGCCAACCACCGAACAACAGCGAGATTCCCCGCGCGGGGTCGAACACCATCGAGTGCCCATATCGCTTGGAGGGTCCGTCAGACCCCCGAAGTTGCCAAATGCTTCCATTCCATTCCCAAGTTTCAGCGCTGGTTCCGCCTGCGGAGTCAGTGGAGCCTCCGAACAGCACACAGACTTGGCGACGAGCGTCGTAGGACATTGCCGCTCCGAATCGCCCGCTGGGACCGGAAACAGAGCGGTTTGTCCAATCCGTCCCGTTCCATTCCCAAGTTTCGCCATCGTGTTGATTCGACCCGGTCGTCGCGCCGCCAAAGAGGACTACGACGCCTCTAGAAGAGTCGTACGACATGGCGGGATACATTCGCGACGAGGGTCCGGCGACCAGACACCGTTTCCAAACAACCCCATCCCATTCCCAAGTTTCATCTCCACCAGTGCTGCCGCCAAAGAGAACCGTCACTCCGCGGGTGGAGTCGAACGTCATCCCGTGGCCCCAGCGGGCACTAGGGCCCGGAACGTCTCGACGAATCCAGTCTGATTGTGGGTCGCCGTTCCATTCCCAAGTTTCCCCGTTGGCAACAATAGAAGAACTGGTGCTTCCACCGAAGAGAACCGTCTGTCCTCGACACGAATCATGAGCCATCGCTTGTATAAAGCGAGGAGATGGGCCCGAAGATGGTCGTGGTAGCCAGCCGATTGGCTCTGCCGCTGTTGCTGCAAAACTCCCCACGCACAACGGGATCACAACTCGCGCCCCGAAAGCCATCATTTGAATGCTACACATTATGGTATTTGAGCAGGTGAATCCGAGAACAACAACCCGAAGTGATGTAAAAAAGGTGCTTTAGGAGAAAATCACGAACGGACAGGGTAATGCTTTGGTCAGCTCGGGCAGGCGAAGAGGTCGTAGGCGGTGGAGAAGACCACGAAATCGGCATCGTCGACGAAGCCGTCGCGGTTGA
>JAFEBN010000156.1 GCA_018242645.1 Planctomycetota bacterium
GGGAGGGGGCCGATCAGCCTGCCGAAGATCTCGGGCTGCTTTGCGAAATCCCAGCCGGAGTCCTGCTCTTTGGCCCAGTCAACGGCCTCTTGGATGGCGGCGTTGTCTACGCCGAGTTCGGCGGGCCTGCGGTGCTCCCAGGCGCCGGGCGGGGGGAAGTATGGTGCAGGCTGAGCGAGCGCGGGTATCGCAACGGAAAGGGCAGCGAGCAGCGCGAGTTTCAGGCGGAGCATCGCGGATGGTAGCGGCGGGTCGTGCGTGATTGATGCCTGGTGCGGGGCGCGGTTTCACACGGACGCAAAGAACCATCGGTCGGCGTGGCGGGTCCAACTGATGGTGCGGAAGCGTCACCTGCTTCTTTCCGGCGCGAGATGCTGGGTGGCATTGAGAAGAATGCGGATTGGCGGCGTGTCGCGCGGGTCGGGTTCGATGATGAAGCGCTTGCCGTCGGGCGCGATGTCCCAGCCGCTGATGTTCACGGGCGATTCGAAGGCGACCTTGGGGGCGGGCGGGCGCCGGAAGCTCTCGGGAGTTGTGAAGTCCACCGCCATGACAGGCGTGCCGGGCTCGGAGAGAGAGGCGGGCATGGTGAGAAAGTAGAGGCGATCACCAGCGGGTGACCAGAGAGGGTGGTAGCCGCCGTTGAGTGAGACTTGTACGCGCTGGCCGGTACTGGGAAAGGGCTCGATGAAGATTTCGAAGCGGCCGGAGGCGTTAGCCATGTACGCGACCCAGTCGCCCCGGGGCGAGAAGACGGCGCCCCCTTCGTCGGCGGGCGAGCTGGCGAAGAGCGTGCCCTCGCTGCCGGGCTTGGAGAGATCGACGGCGCGGATGTCGCTGCCGAGCTTGGCGAAGTGTCCAGCGACGAGCAGGAACTTGCCGTCTGGGCTGGCGTCGGTGGCGTACCAGACGTTGCCCCCGGTGTTGGCGCCGAAGACGGGGGTGATGGTGCCCGAGCCGGTGGAGGAGATGGAGTAAATGCGTGGGGTATCGACGATGTCCGAGGAGAAGTAGATGGTCGAACCGTCGTGACTCCACGCCGGAGCGGACTCGTCGCGGGCGTCGCTGGTGAGGCGCTGGGATGCGGGGCGGGAGGTCTCAAAGATCCAGATGTCGGAGGTGCCGGTGCGGCGGTCGGAGACACCGGCAGCGATGCGCTCACCGTCGGGCGAGATTCGGGGATCGGCGATGTTGGCTTTGGGTCCGATGGTGCCGATGCGGTGGCCGCTGTTGTCGATCCAGACGAGCGACTCACCGGCTCGTGGCGGGGCGTAAGCGAGCGTGCCGTCGTTGGCGACGGACAGGCTCGAGTAGCCGAACTCTTTGAAGTAGAAGACGCCGTCGCCGATGGTGACGGGCTCGCCTGTGAGCTTGAGCGCTTTGGCGTCGAAGGGGACTTTCTTGATGACCGAGTCGTCGATGTAGATGAGAAAGCCGGGCTCGAGGTACCAGACGCGGGAGATGATGTTTCCGACGAGGGTGCGTTCGTTCGAGCCGATGCGGGAGGCGTAGAGGCGGCCGACGCGAATCTCGCTGTCGGGGTTGAAGTCGACGGCGTTGTAGAGGAAGTGCTGGCCGTCGGGCAGGAGGAGCGGCCAGCAGTGCTGGCGCTCCGTAGAGCCGGGCTCGATGCGGGTGAGTTCCTGTGGCGTGGCTCCGGGTGCGGGGATGCGGAGGATGCCGGAATCGAGCGTGATGCGTCCGATGGTGATCGAGCCGTCCTTGTGCCAGCAGGCGCCGCTGATGTTGGACTCGGCGGCGATCATTCGTTTTTCGCCGCCCCGGCTAGCGTCGACGGCCCAGATTTTTCCGGCGGCGACAAAGCCGATGGACTTGCTGTCGTGCGACCAGAAGGGCTGCTGGCCCTCCTCGGTCTCGGCGAGCGGGCGTGCATCGAAGGAATCGATGGGCCGCACCCAGAGGCTGGCGGTGCCGGTAGCGATGTTGCGTGCGCGGAAGACGATGGTGCGGCCGTCGGGCGAAATGGCGGGCTGGCTCGCGAACATGTACTTGTCGGAGCGGGAGGGAATCTCGAGACTGGCGGGCGCGGCGGGGGTGGTGGTGATGGTGGGCCGCAGGGCGTAGGTGAGACCGGCGCCCAGCGCGAGGGCCGCGGCGGTGAGGGCGGCGGTGAGGAGTAAGCTGGTGCGCTTCACAGTCCGCGGAGCATGTTCCCATTCGCGCGCCGCGAGGCAGGCGGCGAGTTCGATTCGGGCATCGCCGATGTCGTGCAACCGCTGCTTGCGGTCTTTGGCGAGGCAGCGGGCGAGGAGGTCTCGCAAGCGCGGCGGGGTTTGGGTGGGGAGCAGCGACCAGTCGGGCTCTTTGTGCAAGACGGCGCCGATCGAATCGGTGGCGGTCTCGCCGGGGAAGGGGCCAGCGCCGGTCAGCATTTCATAGAGGATGCAACCGAAGGAGAAGATGTCCGATCGTTTGTCGACGGGCTTGCCGCGGGCCTGCTCGGGGGACATGTAGCCGGCGGTGCCCATGATGACGCCGGGGATGGTGGGGCTGTGGACGAGGCGGGGCGTGGTGACGGTGGGCGAATCGGCCTGCACAGTGAACGACGATGTGGCGGCGACGTCGGTGCGGGCGAGGCCGAAGTCGAGGACCTTGATGCGGCTCTCGGGTGTCACCATCGCGTTGCCGGGCTTGAGATCGCGGTGGACGATGCCCTTCTCGTGCGCGACTTCGAGAGCCTCGGCGATCTGGATGGCGAGGTGCAGCGCTTCGGGGATTGGGACCGGGCCGTCTTTGAGACGGTGGGCGAGCGTGTCGCCCTCGACGAGTTCGAGGACGAGGAGGCGGTGGGCGTCGTGCTGCTCGATGCCGTAGATGGCGGCGATATTGGGATGGTTGAGGGCGGCGAGGAGCTTGGCTTCGCGCTCGAAGCGGGCGAGGCGGTCGGCATCTGCGACGAGATGGTCGGGGAGGGCCTTGAGCGCGACGGGGCGATCGAGCCGGGTATCGCGGGCGAGGAAGACCACGCCCATGCCGCCGCGGCCGAGTTCTTGCTCAATGGAAAAAGGCCCGAGGTTGGTTCCGGATTGCAACACGGGGGCCGAAGTGTACCGGAAACGAGAAGGGGTCAAATCGAGGGGTTGCGTAGCATGGAGCATGCGGAATATCGCGTGCGCGTTCGTGCTGTGGACCGGAGCAAGCCTCGTTTTTTTCGTGGGCGGGTGTTTGTCGGAGAAGCCCGTCGTTCTCCCGGACATCCCCGAGCACGCGAAGGCGGCGCCGGCACTGTCGGACTTCGCATTCCTGACCGGGCGATGGGTGTCGGTGAATCCGAACAAGACGGTCAATGACGAAATCTGGACTCCGCCGCGCGGGAGCTCGATGGCGGGGCTCTTCCGCCAGGTGCGAAAAGACGGCAAGCCGGCGCTGCACGAGGTGTCGCTCATTACGGCGGAGCCCGATGGAATCTATCTGCGGCTTCGTCACCTGCACGCGGCGCTCGAGGTGCCGGATCAAAAATCGGAAGTGACGGTGTTCAAACTCGTCAGCGTGGGCAATAACCGGTGTGAGTTCACGGGCACGGGTACCGGCGAAGCGAAAGACGTTGCGAGCGTCGTGTACAGGCTCGACGGACCCAACGAACTCGTGATGGAAGTGACATTTGTGCCCGGCGGGAAAGAGAAGGGGTATTCGTTGCGTTATTCGCGGGAATCGTGAGCCCATGGAAAGACGAATGATCGCCCGGGGGGAGGTCCCGTTTATTCAAATCTGAAAGGCACCGCGATCAGCGTCGGCGGCGGCGCGTGACATGGCCGTTTTCACACGCGAAAGTCCGCAAATCTGCGATATCGATCACGCGGCGCAAAGTGCTTGAACCCTGACAGCGTGTAAGCCGCAGGCGATGAAAGGGTGCGTTTCGCTGTGCGGTCTTCAACTGCCGGTATTGGCTACTCAATCAAACCTCTTGCCTTGAAACTCGATCCATCCGCCGTCGGTACGGCTGGTTTTGTACTTGGGCTTGTGGGTGAAATGGATCGTGCCGCCCTGCGGGGTGTATTCGTACTCGCCCCGCACGGTGAGACTATCGCCGGGCTTGAGCGGAACCCGGGGTGCCGCGGAGATGTTGTGTGCAACGAGCACGGTGATGCCGCCGGTACGGAGCACGAAGCGCTGGTGCTCGTCGGAGTTGTCGGAGGTGTCCTTGTCGTCGGGGAGGAGCTTTTCAACGCGGCCCGCGGCTTCGATCCACACATCGGACTTGCGCGCCTCAAAGAGCTCTCGAACGGTCGGAGCGGAGGAAAGAGCTCCGTCCGAGCGCGGGGCGGACGGAGCACTTGATTCCGGTCGACGTCCGTTTTCGAGTACAGACGCCGGGAGCCAGCCCCGCCGCACGGCGATGGTGATCGCTGCGGCGATTACGACCGCGATGATCTTCAGGGCGAAGTTCGAACCGGTCAGCTTCTGACGCATGAACGGAGTTTATCGGAGTGAGCGGATCCCCCCCGGTCCGGACTCGCTTGCTGTCGCATCAGTTGGGCGCGCGAAATCCCGCTCGCGGCCAGTTCTAAGCGCGCGTCCAGTCCATGAACCAGTTTTCTTCCCAGGTCTTCCCGTCGTCCCAAGAGACCGCCTGCCACCAGCGACAGGAGTTGGGCGTGATTCGATCCCAGACGCCTTTGACCTTGATGGGCTTGTCGCCGTCCGTGTCGTCGGCGCCGAAGGTGCCCACGCCGTTTTCGAACCCGCCGGTCTGACCGGGTGTGGTCAGCACGCCGCTCTTGCCGTTGACCCAGAAGTCGTTCCAGATCTTCTTTTCGACATCGAGGAGGCGCAGGCCCATGC
>JAFEBN010000157.1 GCA_018242645.1 Planctomycetota bacterium
GCCGCGGCCGAAAAGAACGCCGGGACGCACGATGGAGTGCGCCACGCCCAGATCGCGGAGCGCGTGCTCGAGTTCCAACTTGCCGTCGTAGTACGCGAGACCCCGCCCCTGTTCGGGTTTCAGGATGCTGACGTGCACAATGCGCCGAACGCCTGCGTCCCGTGCGGCGGCAAACAGACGCTTGGTGTTTGAGATGGCTTGGGCGAACGTGAAGAGTTTGTGGTTGAAGCGGACCCAATAGGTGTTGATAAACGTGTCGATTCCACCGAACGAGCGGCGGAGTGCCACGCCGTCGTCGAAGGCAAAGGGGTGAATCTCGATCGCGGAACCGAAGCGGTTGGGACGATCGGGCGAGTTGGTGAGCGTGCGAACGTGATCGCCGCGTGCGAGGAGGCGCTCGGCGAGAGCCTGGCCGGAGTAGCCGAGGGCGCCGGTGATGAGGATCGAGCGACCCATACACCTATTATATTTTCAGAATAAATTGAAACAACTATTTTTGCCGATTAAAGTGGAGCGCCTTTCGGAGCCCGATCGCACGAAACGCGGGTCGGTTCTTCAAACGCGACGAAGAACGCCTGTCCGGCTAGCGCTCGGTTTCCTCGAGTTCTTTCAACTGTCGCCGCTTGGGCGCGATCGCACTGCTCATGCCCCGCGTTTTGCCCAGGTTGATTGCGCCGATCTTGTCGATGCGTTCGAAGGCGCTGCGGGCGTTGGCGACGCTGAATTCGCAGCCGATGAAGCGGCGTTTGAGGGCGTGCGCGACGACGCCGGTGGTGCCGCTGCCCAGGAACGGGTCCATGACCAGATCGCCGGGGTTGCTGCACGCCTCGATCACGCGCTCGAGGTAGACCTCGGGCAACTGGTTGTGGTGGCGCGGGCGGCGTTCCTTGTTGTTGCCCTGGATGCGGCCCCAGTTGGGGCCGTACCAGACGTCCATGGGCACGCGCATGCCCGCGGGCATGCCGTCCTTCTTCTGAAGCGTGCGCTTATCGCCGTAGGTGCTGGCGCGGTCGGACATCTCGAGCACGCGCTGCGGGTTCCAGCGGCGCTTCTTCGCGTCGTCCTCCCAGGCGAAGTAGAGCGCGTGCACCTTGCTGTTGATGAAGCGGGCCTTGTTGTTCTGGCCGAAGCGGTAGTGCCAGATGCACCAGTTGACCATGTGTAGGCCGAGCCGCTTGAGGTACACCACGATCTCGGCCGCGGTGTCATCGGGGATATTCACCCACATGGCGCCGTGCGGGGCGAGCGAATCGGCGCACGCTTTCAGCCAGGCGTAGGTGAAATCGAGGTAGTCGCTGCGGGGCATGCCGTCGTGCCAGTGGTCGTACGGCACGCTCCAGTTGAACGGCGGATCGGCGAAGACCAGGTCGACCTGCTTCCGGGCACACTCCGGGATGTTCGGGATCACCTCGCGGCAGTCGCCGATGTACACCCGCAGATCCGGGTTGCTCAGCGTGAGGAGCGGCCTGGACGAGACCTTTTTGCGATACGCCTGGTCGAGCGACGCGGCGTGCTTCTTCGCCGTTCGCTTGCGTTCTTTGGGAGCGGATTGCGGCGCATCGGCCAGACTCATGGTGCAAGCGTACCCGCGGCGGGCGCCTCGCGCCACTCAGGAAACCGGGCGTTTGAGCGGATCGACCTTGGGCGTGGGGTCGCCGTGCGTCTGGATGTACTGATCGACCCGGCGGGCTGTCGAGCGCACGAGCGCCCGCAGCGCCTTGCGGTCGCCGGGGTGCGACCCCAGAGGCCGCCCGAGTGTGCCCTCGAGCCACGCGGCGCACGCGTCGCGCAGCACGCGGAAGGCGATGGCACCACGCGGGGCCACACCGACGCCGATCGTCTCGATCAGCAGCGTGGCGAGCATGCGGACCATCTCCCCGGGATTGGAGCGGCGACGGATCGCGACGGTGTCGATAAGCGTGAGGATCGGAACGCGTGCCCCATCGACCCCTTCGAACTCAACGATCAGATTGGAAGGTTTGTGATCGCGGTTGCACAGTCCGGCGCGGAGCATCGCTCCGACCTGCACACCGACAGCGCGGGCGAGCGCGTGCTGGTCGCGCGGAGACAGTCGGTCGGTGGCGAGCGCGTGCAGCACGGTCTCGCCCGGCGCTTCTTCGAGCACGAGCCACTCGCCGGGGTGCGACGCGCCGGCCTGGAGAAGCAGGGCGAGCGGGCGTGCGGCGGGAATGCCGCCACGGGCCAGCCGACGGGCCCCGCGCCACTGACGGAACGCCCGCGACGCGCCCATCAGGGCCTTGGTGCGATCGGCCAGGGATACGAGCGCCCGCCATTTCACCACGACGGGCACCCCTTCCAGGACAGCGCGGGCGACAAAGGAGTCGTTTTCGCTCTTGAGCAGCGCGAGCTTGGGGGTTGGGAGTGTCTGTACGGAGACGAACTCGCGGAGTCGGCCGGCGCGCGGGCGCCAGTCCTGGGTGATGCGGGCGATGCGAATTCTGGGGGTGCGCGCCATGGGGATTCGGCAGAGCCTAGCGAACCTCGTAGGATTCGCCCAGCCCGTGGGGGGCCCCGGGAACTCCATGCCGCCGATTTCGGTTTCCATCGTGTGCAAGAACAACCGCGAGACGATGACGCGGGTGCTGCAGGCGGTGCGGCCGCTGGTTGCGGGCAGCGGGGAGGACGCGGGCGAGATCGTTGCGGTTGACAGCGGCTCGACGGATGGGACGATCGAACTGCTCGAGAGCCACGGGGCGCGGGTCATCCGCTCGGCGTGGCTGGGGCACGTCAAAACCAAGCAACTGGCGCTGACGCACTGCATCAAGCCGTGGATTCTCGCGCTCGACAGCGACGAGCCGCCGGATGATGAGCTGGTGTCGTCCATCATCCGTGTAGTGCGGGAGAATGACACGCGGGTGTCGGGCTACCGCGTCAACCGGAAGTTGTTCTTTGCCGGTCGCTACCTGGACCACTGCTGGCAGCCCGAACCCCGGCTGAGGCTGGTGCGCAAGGGATTCGCGGCGTGGGCGGGCATCGAGCCGCACGATCGGCTGGATTTGCTGCCCGGGTCGGGCGATGAGCGTGATCTGCCGGGCACCCTCCGGCACGATTCGTTCCGCACGTTCGCCGAGCATCTCGAGCGCCAGGCCGTGTACGCGCGGCTCTCGGCGCAGGCGCTCTTTGAGCGCGGCGAGCGGAGCGGGCTGCGCAACATCCTCACGACCGCTCCGGCGGCGTTTCTCAAGCAGATGGTTGTCAAGAGCGCTTGGCGCGACGGCTGGCGCGGCGTGCTCGCGGCGGCGTCAACGGGCGCGGGCACGCTCATGAAGCACATCGTGCTTGCGGAGTTGACCATGCGCGAGCGCGAAAAGCAGCGCGAGGCGGCGCCTCAGCAGCAAGTGGAATCAAAGGCGATCGGTAGCGACGCCTGAATCAGGCGGCGATGGCCTGCTGGAACTGCAGACCCAGGCGGAAGCTCTTGCCCGAGGATCGGCAGGCGGCCACGCGGCCCGAGCGCCGGGGCTGGCAGGGATCATCCGGATAGAGCTGGAACGTGGTGCCCGCCTTGATCTCGACGTCGGCGAAGACGCCGATGCCGCCGGAGCCCGCGTCGGTCACGCGCACGCTGGCGAGCAGCGGCGAGCGGCCGGGTCGCTGGAAGACGGCGACGGCCGAACCGGTCGCGGTGCGACGTTCGCCGCGGCGGCGTTCGAAGCGGAGCGGAGCGGGAGCGAGGTCGGCGGATGCACAGTCCATACGTTGCGTATCGGACCGCGGCAGGGCCGACTTTGGGGGGAGTTGGGCCGGAGCGGGGGGGAAATCAGGGTTTTTCGGGCCGGCGCGCCAGCCGATGCGAGAGAAGAAAGGCCATTTCGAGTGCCTGTTGGTAGTTCAGTCGGGGGTCGCAGGGGCTGGCGTAATTGGTCGTCAGGTCGGCTTCGGTGATGCCCGCGCCGCCACCGATGCACTCGGTGACATCTTCGCCGGTGAGCTCGAAGTGAACGCCGCCGAGGATGGTGCCCAGGTTGGCGTGCACGGCGCAGGTCTGATCGATCTCGGCGCAGATCGCGTCGAACGAGCGGGTCTTGATGCCGCTGGCGGTCGTGATCTGGTTGCCGTGCATCGGATCGCACATCCACAGGACGCGCTTGCCGGCTTCGTGCACCGCCCGGACGATCGGCGGGAGCGCCGTGGCCACGTTGGGTGCACCCATGCGGCAGATGAGCGAGAGCCGACCGGGCGTGTTGTCGGGGTTGAGCTTGTCGCACAGGGCGATCACGTCGGCGGGGGCGGCCTTGGGACCGATCTTGACGCCGACGGGGTTGCGGATGCCGCGGAAGAACTCCACGTGCGCGCCGCCGAGCGCGCGGGTGCGCTCGCCGATCCAGGGCATGTGGGTGGAAAGGTTGTAGAAACCTTCGCGCCGGGGAACGGTGCGGGTTTGCGCGCTTTCGTATTCGAGACTGAGGCCTTCGTGGCTGGTGAAGAACTCGACGCGGGTGAGATCGTCGACGGTCTTCTCGCCCAGGGCTTCCATGAAACGCAGGCCGTCCGCGAGATTTTCGGTCATGCGCCGGTACTGCGTGCGCACCTGTTCGGACAGGCTCGCGTGATGAAAGAACGAAAGATCCCAGTACTCGGGGTGGTGGAGATCGGCGAAGCCGCCGTCGACCAGGGCGCGGATGAAATTGAGCGTGAGCGCCGCGTGCTTGTATCCACGGACCATCAGGTCGGGATTGGGGCGGCGCGCGTCGGCGGTGAACTCCGCGGAGTTGAACAGGTCGCCGAAGTAAC
>JAFEBN010000158.1 GCA_018242645.1 Planctomycetota bacterium
GGTCAGGGCCCGCAGCAGGTCATCATCCTTGCCGAGCTGGGCTGCGACGAGACCGCGTACGCCGACTTCGCCAAGCGACACGCGGACCGGTTCACCACCCACACGTTGGTTCTCCCCGGCGCCGCCAGGGACAGCAAGGCGCCGCCCCTGGCGCGCGGCCAGATTCGCGATCCAGAGTGGCTCGTCAACGCTGTCGCCGCGGTCGTGGATTACGCCAAGTCCCGCAAGATCGAAAAACCCGTGATCATCGGCCAGGGCGCCGGCGCCACCGTCGCCTACATGCTCGTCGCGCGAGAACCGGAATTGGCCAAAGGCGCTGTCGTGATCAACGCGCTGCCGGCCGCTTCGGTCGGCGGCCCCGGCCGCATCCCGATGAAGGAATCGCGCGCTGCGGAAGTGGACAAGCTCGAGCGCGCCAACCTCGTCGCCATGAACCAGGCCGCGTGGATCAAACGGATCGAGCAGGTGATCCCCCTTCAGACGACCGATCCCAAGCGGGCGCTCTGGCTATACGAGATGCAATCCAAGGCCCCGGCCACCAGCATGCGCCGCTACATGCTCGAGCCGCTGTATCTCGATCTCCGCGAGGATCTCGACGGCACGCAAACCCCGGTTCTCGTCATCGGCACCCTCGCAGACTGGCTCCGGGAAAACGACCGCCTCATGCTGAGAGCGGCGTTCCAGAACGTCGCGTACAACCGTCCCAACGTTCGTCTGGAAATTGTCGAGGGCGCCCGCAGCTGGCTGATACTCGACGATCCGAACCGTTTCGACACGGTGCTCTGCGGTTTCCTCGGGATCGAGCCGCCCGCGCCGGCCCCCGCCGCGCAGAGTGAGCCGCCAAAGCCAACGCCGACCGTGCCGCCCGCCCAGCCCGGCGAGGGCGAGAAGAAATGAGCAACGCCGACCTCTTGTCTCGCGCGATCGCCTCGAAGGGCTCGCCCGTCTGCGTCGGGCTCGATCCCGTGCTCGAGCAGTTCGACGCTTCTGTTGCCGGCTCGACGATCGCCGATCGCTTTTCGTACTTTTCCCGGGCGGTGATCGACGCAGCCGCTCCGCACACCCCGGCTGTGAAATTCCAGTCCGCCTGCTACGAGCGGTTCGGCTGGGAGGGCGTGCGCGTCCTTGAGCACGCGATGCGCTACGCGCGAGACAACGGCCTCACCGTCATCCTCGATGCCAAGCGGGGCGACATCGGCATCAGTGCGGCCCACTACGCCGCCGGAGCGAAAAATGCCGGCGCGCACATCGTGACCGTCAACGGCTATCTCGGCACCAGTGGGATCATTCCGTTTCTGGAAGCCGGGCTCGGTGTGTTCGTGCTGGTGCGCACAAGCAACCCCGACAGTGCCACCATTCAGTCACAAAGACTCGTCGGCGGCACGAGCGTCGCCGAGCTCATGGGGCACACGGTCGCCGAACTCGGTCGCAACTACATCGGGCACACCGGGCTCAGCTCCGTGGGCGCCGTCGTCGGTGCAACACAATCAGCCGAAGCCGCGTCGCTCCGCGCTCTTATGCCCGATCAGATCTTCCTGATCCCGGGTTTCGGCGCGCAAGGCGGAACGGCCGACGACATCCGCGAAATGGTCCGGAAACGCCAACCCCCGGAACAGGCGGGTGTGGTCGTCACCGCCAGCAGGTCGGTGATTTACCCCAAAGGCACAAAATCGTGGAAGGACAACGTCGCCGCCGCCGCCGCCGACTTTGCTTCTCAAATCAAGTCCGTTGTTGGGGCGCCGGAAGTCAGTCGCCAATAAAAACCGCTGCCAGCAGGCCAATAAGCGACCAGCCGAGCATTCGGATATAGAAGAAAAAGCGTTCTCGAATGCCCATCCGCGAGCGTTCCTTACTCAGGTTCGCATGAAATTCGACTCATGCGTACCTGAAGATACCCCGTTCGCGCCCCGCCCGCAAGCGGAACACTGTCGCTTCTGCCAAATTCCGTATGAATTTCGACCCCGTCCCCGGTCACATCGGCTTCTTGCTGATCGTGACGTCGTAGATCTCCAGGAGCTTTTCCTTGTCGAAGATCATCTCCTGCCGGCTGCGACCCACAATGTCGTATTCCGTGGTCAACTCGATCGCATCCACCGGGCAAGCCTCTTCGCACATGCCGCAGTAAATACACCGCAGCTCGTCGATCTCGAACTTCTTCGGATACTTCTCCCGGTCATCCCACGGACTCTCCGCTGCTTCAATGTGGATGCAGCGCGCGGGGCAGATCGTCGGACACATCATGCAAGCGACGCACTTGACGCGGCCGGCTTCGTCGCGGTTGAGACGGTGGACGCCCCGGAAGTTGGGGGCATATTGGCCGCCCTCTTCGACGGGAAGGTGCTCGCGGCGCTCTTCGGGGTACTGCATGGTTCGGCTGGTTTTCACCGGGCTGAACTTGCTTTGGCCGAAGCTGGTAAAGAGGTGTTTGAGCGTGGTGCCGAAACCCTTGAAGACCTCGGGCAGGTAGATGCTCTCGATAGCGTTGAGGGGCTTGGGGGCCAGACGCAGGATGTCTTGTTCGCGGACGGTCATGCGGGGGTCATCATACGGTCCGGAAGCACGGCTTTCAGGCTTCCGCCGGATGCAAATTCCCGTGGGCGGGAGTTCCGGTAGAATGAAGGCATGCCGGGCGGCAAGAAACCACTGCCTTTGTTCGAACTCGTGAGCGACCGCGATGCCGCGGCACGCCGCGAGCCCCTGCCCACGTTGATCCCGACCGCACCCGCACCGAGCAAGGGAACCGGTCCGGACTTCATGCCTCGCGAGCCCAAGCCGTTGCCGCCGGAGCCGCGGCAGGAGCGGAGCGCCGAGGTCAAGCGCGTTCTCCCAGGCATGGGGGGCAAGCCGCTTCTGGTGGGGACCACCGCCCTCTGGCTCCTCGCGGGCGGCGCACTGCTTGTGGTTGTGGCCGTCTGGATCTTGGGTAACGCGTACGGCCGCCGCCAGGCGGAGCGGACTTTTGAGCAGAGCTTCGGCACGCTGGCGCCTGCGGTGACCGAAGTGCCCAAAGACCCCTTGGCGACTCAGGAACCGGCATCGACGCCGGCTGTTTCACCCGGCCATGCACCGGCGGCAGAGCAGGCCCCGGTGCTCACCGTCAAGGGCCCCGGGTCCGATCCCCGGCAGGCGGGGTGGAATTACCTGCTTCTGGGCACGGTTACCCGGGAGGAGGCGACCGGGGCAATCCAGTATCTGGCAAAAAACGGTCTGGAGGCCTTTGCCGTGCCGGTCGAGCCGGTTGATCGCAAGGGCGGGCGAGCCAATACTTCTCCCCGCTTTCAGCTCTTTGCGGCCCGGGGAATCGCTTCCGGCGAGTTCGCGGGCAAGCAGGTCGAACGCGACCGGCTGAAGCAGGAAGTCGCCCGTCTGGGGGCGGTTTGGAAGAAGGAACACAAGGGGAGCCTTTCGTTCTCCGACGCGTTCTGGTTGAAGAATGACTGACGGCCCCGACCGGCCGGATTGGAGTCCGACATGAGCCTCGATCGTTCGCTGAAGATTTCGACTACCGGCACCGGCAAGCGCAGCGTTCTCTCGCGCGAGGAGCGCATCAACAAGCTCGTTGCCGACAAGAAGTTCGATGCCAAGAAGGACAAGGTCCTGGGCCTGGCCAAGACCCTGGTCGGTAAGGGCTGATTCCCGGTTTCTCGGATCGTCCATGAAACAAGAAAGCCCCGGCACATGCCGGGGCTTTTTCAATGCTCTGATCTTTGACAGATCAAGCCCGACGACGGCGAGCGCCCATCAGGCCGCCAAGTCCGACCAACGCGAGCGAGGCGGGCGCGGGGACTTCAAGGAAGCCGCGGATCTCACCGCTCGGGAAAGCGCTTGTGTGGACATTGAGATACGCCTTGCCCGCGGCGAGGTTGTTGAGGAACGCGGTCATTGCGAGCGTCGGCGTGCCGCCATTGGCGGTGATAAACGCGGGGTTCCAGCTGCTTGCCAAGGTGAGATCGAAGAGGTGGTCGTAGCTGCCGCTGGTCACGCCCGAAGGGAAGCCCGTGAATGTCGGCGTGGTCGTCGAGACACCGGCGGTTCCGCTGCCCGCGGACGCTGTTGGGCTGTGGATGTGGCATGCGGTTACGTTGCCCAAAAGCCCGCTGAAGGTTACCTGCACCCGCATCGTGTTGAGAACGCTGTCGATATCAACCTGCGCGAAGCCCGTGCCGGGCGAAGCGTTGGGGGGAGCTTCCACGGCTCCGCTCAGGACCGCCTGGTAATGGAGGATTGCTGCGGAACTCGCCGACGCGAGACCCGCGGCAGCGATGGCTGCAAAAAACGCGTGATGTCCGTTCAACTTCATCTTGGTACTCCCGCAATCTCTCGACGACCGGTGCGCGCCGCACCTGGCACACCGAACCCGCGGTGTCAGTGCTGAATGTCATCTGCGCCGGGTTCAATTGCAACCAATACAGAAGTCGGCCCCCAAACCAGTCCAGATCGTGCGATTTGCCTCGGCGTTTTGCCGAGAGCGACCAACCGGTAGTCGGGACTTGTTGGGCTCCTCCCGCTATTCTCTGTTCATGGATCACCTTCTCAGCCGGCGGACGCTGGCCATGTCCGGATCTGGCATCCGCCGGGCCTTTGAACTTGGCGCCAAGCTGAAGGACCCGATCAATCTGTCGATCGGCCAGCCGGATTTCCCGGTTGCCCGGGCGGTCAAGGACGCGGCGATCCACGCCATCAACGCCGACAAGAACGGGTACAGCCTTTCGAGGGGGATCCCGG
>JAFEBN010000159.1 GCA_018242645.1 Planctomycetota bacterium
GCGACGAACACCCCGCGCTCGTGCTTCTTGAAGCGGGCGGCGGTGCCCTTGGCGGCGATCTCGCGGATGATGGCGGCGTACAGCGTGGCCTCGGGCGTCTTGCCGCCGGGGGAACGCCAGAGCCCCTTGGCCTCCATCGCGGCGATCATCTCCTTGGCCCGCATGGGCACCTCGCTCGCGGCGAGCACCTGTGCGGCAGCGTCGAGGGCGCTGACGCGCTTGGGCTTTGGAGCCTTCGGCGTCTTCGGGGCCTTCTCGCCCTTGGCCGTCTTGCCTTTGGCGGCCGCCTCAACGTTCGCGTTGTTGGCCGACTCCTTCTCGCTGGGGACCTCGTGGTCCTGCCTGCCGCCCTCGAGGCGGCCTTTGATCTCGGCGAGCGCCGCCTTGCGGAGGCGCTCAGTGCTCGACGCGGCGGCGTCGGGCTTGCGCTTGGGGATGCGCTTGCCGCCGGGGCCGACGGCTCGCTTCATCGCGGGGGTGCTGCTGGTCTTCTTGGTCTTCGTGCTCATGGTCATCTCCGAACTGGGGGTTGGAAAGCCCGTCGCGCGCTGCGGCGGGGAAGCGTGGCCGTCGCGGTTCCCCGCGACGCCGCGTGGGCTGGGTGGGGGTCAGCAGCCCGCGATGCGTTCGATCTCGTTCAGGACGTCGTGGACCATCGAGTTGGTGGCGGCCGCCTGTCCTCGGCGATCGCGGCCGTAGACGTGCTTGGCCACCTCGGCGGCCTTCGCGTAGCGGGCCTCGCGGCTCTCATCGCGGCGGAAGTCGGCGATGACCTTGTCAAAGCGGCCCTCGGCGCGGCTCATGCGGACCACGCTGGCGGTTGCGCCGTCGGTCGTGGCTCTCACCGTGATGTCTTCCTCGCTGCCCTCGATGACGATGTGCTTGATCTTCATGGCGTGTCTCCGTGGCGGGGGTTACTCGGCGTCGTTCAGGAAGGCCTCGACGTGCTCGCGGTCCATCCCGCTCATGAACCCGACCAGGTCGATCAGGTCGCTGCGGACCTTGCCGAGGTCGCCGGTGCGGCCCCAGTTGAGCGGGTCGGCCTTGGCGGCCTCGGCGTGCTTGTCGAGTTCCATCTGCAGGACGTCCATCAGCCGGGCGATGTCGCCGCGGCGAGCGGCGTAGGTCTCTGCGGCGGTGGGCTGGTGGAGGACGGGCTTGCAGTTGTGCTTCTTCATGTCTGTACCTCTCTGGTGGGCGGGGGCGTGGCGTCGCATGGAAACAGCGAAGCCCGCGTTACGCGGGCTTCAGGTGGTCGGCAGTTCGGGGTTGCGGGGGCTGGTCGGTGCCTCCTCGCGTGCGGCCTCGCGGGCCGCGTCGCCTCGTCCTTGGCGGTATCCGGTGTGCAGGCCTTCGCGGTACCCGGCCTCGAAGGCGTGGCGGACCAGGTCGCGGATCGACCAGACCGGGATCTCGTGGAAGTCGAGGCTGTCGCTCTTGCGGGTCTCGAGCGTTTCGAGCAGGAGCTCGACCTTGGCCCATTCCATCTCGGCGTCGAGGGCCTTCTGCTTGGCGATCCCGTCGAGGCTGGGCTTGGTGTTCTTCCTGGCGTTCTGCGGGGCGTTCATGTTCGCGGTCTCCGTCGCGGGTGCTTGCCCCGCGTTGTGACACATGAAGCCATGACATCCGCCACGAGGCAAGGCAAACCGCGGCGGGTTCGCCGTCATTCCGCGACATGTGGGCAAGTCCGCCGCCGATGTGGGCAACCCTGCGCGAGAGGTCCGCGATGACTCCCGAACACGCGCCTAGTCCCGAGCATGCACAGGGGATGTCCCGGCTCAGCCCCGCCGCGCTGGGCGTCGCGGACGCCGCGCGGGTGCTGACGCGGATCGGCGGGAAGCCCGTCACCGACGAGATGCTCCGCGCCGACATCGACGCGGGCGCGCCGACGAACGCCAACGGCACCATCAACCTCGTGCACTACGCCGCGTGGCTCGTGAAGGAGATGTCCGTGGGGGGTGCTGGTGGCGATTGACCCGCGCCAACTCAAGCCCGGCGAACTCGCGCGGCTGCTCAACAGCACGCCGCTGGGCGAGGTGATCAGCGAGCGGCAGCTCCACCGGCACCGCACGCGCGCGGGGTTCCGCGTCGCGGCCGATGGCGACGCGGGCAAGGTCGACCTGTTCCGATACGTCGCCTGGCTGGTGACGACGCGGCATGAGGCACTGGCGGAAGCGGCTCGC
This sequence comes from Planctomycetota bacterium, assembly GCA_018242645.1. GTDB lineage: Bacteria > Planctomycetota > Phycisphaerae > Phycisphaerales > UBA1924 > JAFEBO01. The sequence goes on from JAFEBN010000159.1 coordinate 2,184, forward strand.
ACGCCCGAAGGGCTCACGGGCTACGAGGCGATGAAGGAGCGGGCACGGCTCCGCAACGCCATGCTCTCGCTTTCGGGGCGGGACATCGGCGACCTGCCGCCCGTCGTTGATCCCGCGCGGCGTGCCCGGGCCGCGAAGGACTTCCGGTACTTCTGCGAGACGTACTTCGGGCAGACGTTCCACCTCAGGTGGTCGGGCGACCATCTGAAGGTCATCGCCAAGATCGAGCAGGCGGTGCTCGAGGGCGGGCTGTTCGCGATGGCGATGCCGCGAGGCTCGGGCAAGACCAGCCTGTGCGAGGTGGCGTGCCTGTGGTCGCTGCTGTACGGGCATCGCGAGTTCGTCGCGCTCATCGGCTCCGACGAAGAGCACGCGGCGGGGATGCTCGAGTCGATCCAGGCGGAGCTGGAGAACAGCGAGATCCTCGGCGCGGACTTCCCGGAGGTCTGCCATCCGATCCGCTCGCTCGAGGGCATCCACCAGCGAGCCTCAGGGCAGCTCTACCAGGGCAAGCAGACGCACATCGGCTGGACGGCCCGGGAGATCGTGCTGCCGACCATCCCGGGCTCGGCGGCTTCGGGCGCGATCATCCGCGTCGCGGGGATCACCGGCCGCATCCGCGGCATGAAGCACAAGCGCGTCGACGGCGTCAGCGTTCGCCCGTCGCTCGTGCTGATCGACGATCCCCAAACCGACGAGAGCGCCCGCTCGCCGTCGCAGTGCGCCAACCGCGAGCGGATCCTCGCCGGCGCGATCCTGGGGTTGGCCGGCCCGGGCCGGAAGATCGCCGGGCTCATGACGCTGACGGTTGTCCGTCCCGACGACCTGGCCGATCGCATCCTCGACCGGGACAAGCACCCGCAGTGGCAGGGCGAGCGAACGAAGATGGTGTACTCGTTCCCTACGGCCGACCGCCTGTGGGCCGAGTACGCCCGCCTGCGAGCCGAGGGCCTCAAGGCCGACCGGGGCGGAGCGGAGGCGACCGCGTTCTACAAGGCCCACCGCGCCGAGATGGACGCCGGCGCGGTGATCGCCTGGCCTGAGCGGTTCAACCACGATGAACTGTCCGCCGTGCAGCACGCGATGAACCTGCGGCTGCAGAACGAGGCGGCGTTCTTCGCCGAGTATCAGAACGAGCCGCTTCCGGAGGTCGAGGTCGCCGACGACCTGCTCGGCGCCGACCAGATCGCCGCCAAGGTGAACGGCCACGCCCGCGGGCTCGTCCCGCTCGGGTGCTCGCACCTGACGATGTTCGTGGACGTGCAGGGCAAAGCGCTGTTCTACCTGGTGGCCGCGTGGGAGGACGACTTCACCGGCCACGTCATCGACTACGGGACCGAGCCGGACCAGAAGCAGGCGTACTTCACGCTCCGGGACATCAAGCGGACGCTCGGGGCGGCGTCCGCTCGCGCCGGTGCCGAGGGAGCGATCTACGCGGGACTCGAACGGCTCATTGAAACGACGGTTGCCCGCGAGTGGCGGCGCGACGACGGCGCGATGGTGCGGATCGACCGATGCCTGATCGACGCCAACTGGGGTTCGTCCACGGACGTGGTCTACCAGTTCTGTCGCCAGAGCCCGCACGCCAGCGTTCTGACGCCCAGCCACGGCCGCTACGTCGGCGCGAGCAGCCTGCCTTTCAGCGACTACAAGCGCAAGCGGGGCGAGCGGGTCGGGCTGAACTGGCGCGTCCCGGTGGTGACCGGCAAACGAGCCGTGCGGCACGTGCTCTTCGACACGAACTTCTGGAAGTCGTTCGTGCATGCGCGGCTCGCCGTGCCGATGGGCGACCCGGGCGGGCTGTCGCTGTTCGGCCACAGGCCCGAGCACCACCGGCTTCTGGCCGAGCACCTGACCAGCGAGTACCGGGTCCGGACCGAAGGGCGTGGCCGCACGGTGGATGAATGGAAGCTCCGCGTCGAGGGGCTGGACAACCACTGGCTGGACTGCCTGGTCGGCACCGCCGTGGCGGCGTCGATGGAGGGGGCGGTGCTCTTCGGGACGGACGCCAAGGTCGTCGCGAGGCCGCGGCTGAAGCTCTCAGCGCTGAAGGTGCGCTCGCGATGACGATCAGGCCATCACCCAAGCTTGGCTCCGTTCCCAGCCCGCCGCCCAAGGGGCTGGTCTGCCCGAAGTGTGGATGCCAGCACTTCGAGGTGCTCTCCACCCGCGCAGCGCCGAGCGGGGCTGTTCGGCGTCGGCGGCAATGCCGACACTGCGGGCGGCGCGTCACGACCGTCGAGCGTCCGGTCGGGTGATCGCACGCTACCGGTAGTCGAACTCGGCTCGCCGCCCACTTTCCGCGCGACATCCCGGCGGCTGGATCAGAGAGGTACGGGTGTGCCCCCCGACCCTTCCAGCGATGACGAAGCCCTGCGCGAGGCGGCGAAGCAGCCCGCCAAGGCCTCCGTCGACGGCCAGTCCGTCGAGCAGCACCCGCTGAAGGACCAGATCGAGGCCGACCGCTACCTCGCGTCCAAGGCCGCCGCGAGGAAGCCCGGCCTCGGCATCAAGTTCGCCAAGATCGTCCC
>JAFEBN010000015.1 GCA_018242645.1 Planctomycetota bacterium
TGGCGGATCGAAGGCGCGAGCGATTCCAAATCGTCGTGGCACTGCTGCAGCAAAGCGTCGAGCTCATCCGGCGTCTTGCCCCGTTCATCCATCGGGCCCTTGTAACCCGGATACGCGGGAGCCAGCGGCGGGCGAGGCGTACGTCCCGCGATCCGGTCCGACCATCGACCCATGGCGCCGATGAGGTGAGCGAGTACCGCGTGCAGCCCGCCCTGCTCCGCCGGACCGATCGGGAACGGCCGCTTGAACTGTTCCGGTGTGAGCTTGCGGCAGCAATCGAGGATCTTCCTCGTCGCCCACAGGTTGTGCCGCAGCAGGATGTCATACGGCTCCGAGGTTTGCGGTTGCGTCATGGCTTCGGCTCCGTGGGCTTGTCGACGTTCCCGGGCGGGCCGATATGGGTGCTCAGGAACGCCAGGATGGCACGGGGAATCGGCTTGTGCGAGAAATACGCGACGACATGCCCGCCGTGATCGGTGAACACAACCTCGGTCGGGACGCCCGCGCCCTTCGCCGCCGCGGCGATCCGCTCCGCGTGGTACGGCGCGAGCACATCGTCGTCCTTTGCGTGCGTGATCATCAGCGGAATGCCGCCAAGCTCCGCGGCCCAGTCTTCCGGGTTCGGTGCGTTGCCGCCGCCCAGCAGAAAGCCGCCGACGGGGAAGAAATCGTTGATCGCCCGCCGATAGGTGGAAAAGGCCGATGCGCTCACCACGCACGCGACGGGTATGTTCTCGCGAAATGCACGAGCACCCACGCTGAGCGCCATCGCGCCGCCCAGGCTGTGCCCGTATATCGCGATCCGCTCGGGATCAACATCCGGCCGATGCCGCAGCGTTTGGAAAGCGGCCCACGCGTCATCCGAGACGGCCTGCGCCGAAAGCTCCGCCGGGCTCGAATTGCCGAACCCGCGATAGTCGAATGAAAACACCGTGTATCCGGCTTCTTTGATGAAGTCGGCCATGTTGGAATCGGCCGAATCCTGCACGCCGTGGCAGAAAAGCACCGCCGGCTGCCGCGTGCCCGGTTGCTGCTGGAGCGAACGCCCGGGCTGGAACCAACCTTCGAGCATCAGGTCGTCCGTGGTCGCGAAGCTGACCACCTGAACGCCTTCGGGGGGAGGTGGAGGCGGTCCCCCCCGCGGAATCTGGCTCATGAGATTGCACCCGCCCAGCGTGGCGAGCGAGAGCAACCCTGCGATGGTTCGGAATACCCGGCCCGTCATCCCTCGAGGCTCCGTCGTTCAGCGTTCAATTCGATGTACGCTGCGGCGATGATGTTTCGGATCATCCTAGCGGTTCTTTCGCTGGCAGCCGGAGGCTGTTCCATGCCCAAGACACCGAGCACCTCGGTGCGAAACCCCTTCGACAAGCCCGTGTGGGCGCTGGCCATCCACGGCGGCGCCGGCGCCATCCCCAAAGGCGACCCCGCCGAAGCGGCGTATCGAGCCTCGCTCGACCGAGTGCTGGCCGCCGGCGCGCGACGCCTCGAAGCCGGCGACTCGGCGCTCGACGTTGTGGAGTCACTGGTCCGCCTGCTGGAAGACGATGAACTTTTCAACGCCGGAAAAGGCGCCGTGCTTAACGAGAAGGGCGAAGCCGAACTGGACGCCGCCATCATGGATGGCGCGACTCTGCGGGCGGGCGCCGTCGCCTCGGTGAAGACCGTGAAAAACCCCGTCACGCTGGCCCGAGCCGTCATGGAGCGATCACCTCATGTCATGCTGGTGGCGGATGGTGCGGAAAACTTCGCGTCGAGCGTCGGCGTGGAGCGCGTGCCCAATGCATACTTCGTCACCGAGCGCCGCCGGAAGCAGCTGCAGCAGGAACTCGCGCGTCGCAAGACTTCAGCGGCGCCCGCCCCCGGCCCCGCGCGATCCGGCACCGTCGGCGCCGTCGCGCTCGATCGCTCGGGTCACCTGGCTGCCGCAACCAGCACCGGCGGCATGAACGCGAAAATGCCCGGCCGCGTCGGTGATGCACCCATCATCGGCGCGGGCACATTCGCCGATGAAACCGTCGCGATCAGTTGCACCGGCGCCGGCGAGCAGTTCATGCGTCACCACGTGGCCGGAGGCGTGGCCTTGCGGATGGAGCACCTGCAGGAAACGGTCGATGCCGCCAGCTCGTATTACGTCCGCGACGTGCTTGCACCGGGCGACGGCGGCCTGATTGCTGTCGATGCGCGGGGCAACGCCGCGCTGCCGTTCAACAGCCCGGGCATGTTCCGCGGCGTCGCCGATAGCACCGGGCGCTTCGACGTTCGCATCTGGGAGAACTGATTTGTCCGACGACTTCCCGCTGCAACTCGCCGCGCATCTGGATCGGGTCCGCCGCCACACAACGCCGTTCAAGCCCGGCGTCATCACACTCGATGTACCGGGCGGATGGATCAGCGCTCGGCCGGGCGCGCCGGTGGGGGACTTCCCGTCCGCCAGCATGCAACGCGTCTACTGGCTCACCCAGACTCAGCCGCTCACGGCCGCTCAGGTGGCCGCGGCAGGGCGCGAGCTGAGGCAACTCGGGTGTGAAAAGGCATACGTGTGGCTTGCTCCCTGGGCTTGGTCTCCGCAAATCGAAACCACCTTGAATGAACATGGCGTCACCCGCTGGCCGTTCGTCGAGTACATCGCACTGGCCCGGCCCGCGGCAGAACCGTCGCCGCCGTATTCGTGCTCGTACCCGGTGAGGCAGGTTGCTCCCGGCGAAGCGGCCCAGGTTCTCGCGCAAGTTACGTCGTGGTACGGGGCCGACAGCGCCGCTGCGGCGCAAGCGTTGCTCCAAGCCAACGCCGAAGAGTTGTTTGCCGCGTTCCAGGGCGACAGCGCCGTTGCGGTTGGGCTGCTCGCGCTCGACGGACCCTTCGGCTACCTCAGCGCCGCCTCAACCTCGCCGGACCATCGCGCCCGCGGAGCGCAGACGGCATTGATCGCCGCTCGCATTGAACGGGCCCGAGCCGCGGGGTGCGTGTGGTGCACCGTCGAAACCAACAGCACAGTGGCAATCTCTCTGCGAAACCTCGAGCGAGCAGGTTTTCGACGCTCAATTGTGTGGCGCGTCTACGTCTGGGATTTGCGAGCGAGGCCCACCTAAGCGTCCGCCAACGCCATCAGCGGCTCGACGAGCAATTTGCCCTGTCGCCCCAAGGAATAGCCCGGCACCGGCGGATACGAGTCTTCGATGCCGCGTGTCACGAGCTGTCCGGCCTGCATGCGTTTCAGTGTCTGCGCCAGGGCCCGATCGGTCACCGGGCTGAGCGCCGCGCCGATTTCCGAAAAGCGTGACAGAGGGCTGCCGCCAACCACCGCCAGCGCGGGCATCGACCAGCGCAAGAACGCCACCTCCTTGTCGGCCAACCGATTGACCGCCCGTTCCAGTAAAAGGACCGAAGGCCCCAACCGGTTTCCCTCCGTGGTCAGGATGTACTCGGGTCGCAAAGGATGGCCATAACCCGGATTGGGTTGAACGAGCTCGAGCTCGATCAGGTGATCGAGTGACTGCCGCACAGCCGCGGGCGTCGCTCCGAGCTCCCGCGCGAGCGTCACGAATTTGCTGCCCTCGCGCTTCTTGAGCTCGGCCAGGATTGGCAGACACCAACGCCGAGCAAAAACGTGCAAGATGTTGGGCGAAACGGATGGCATGATGACCAGAGAACTGTCTTGACATAGAAAGTATAGTCGCTATACTTTGTGTATTCAAGCCCGATTCGGGTAAAAGGAGTGTGCGATGAGCGCAACGGGGCCGGCCAGACAGATGAGTCCGGGGACGGATCTGGGTTTCGACGGTGGGCTCACACTCGCCTGCCAATGCGCCGACCGCAAAAAGGCGGCCGAGTGGTACCAGCGGCACCTGGGCTTCAAGCTGCTCTACGACGTCGCCGAGATCGGCTGGTGCGAACTGGCCACTGCGGTGCCGGGCGTGAACATTGGTCTCTCCGAAGTGGAAAACCCGCGTGTGGGCAGCGGCCCTGTTCCCACCTTTGGTGTCAGGGACATCGCGTCCGCTCGGGCCAAGCTGGAAAAGCAGGGCGTTCGCTTTGACGGCGGGACCCAGGAAATCCCGGGAATGGTGAAGCTCGCGACGTTCTTTGATCTGGATGGAAACGCCTTGATGCTCTTTCAGGATCTCCAAAAGGCCTGAGCGGGCCGAAAGGAACAGGCATGACAAGCACGATGCGCTGGCTGTTCGCTGCCGCGGCACTCGCGGCGATCTCACTGCTGGCGGCGCGGAGGCCCGACCCGGAGCCGCCCGTGAAAACCCCTCAGGTCGATGCCACCATCGCCGAGGCAGGCTTTCTTGCCGGGCGTTGGCAAGCCGCCATGGGGCCGCAGAAGGACTCGTTCGCCGAAGAGATTTGGAGCGAGCCAAACGGGAAGAACATGATCGGCATGTTCCGCTGGAACGACAGCAACGGCGTCTCCGACGTGCAGGAGATCATCTCCATCACCGAAGAGAACGGCACGCTCCTGTTGCGCTTGCGTCACCAGAATGCCGCGGCGATCGCATGGGAAGACAAAGACAAGCCGATGGTCTTTGTGCTCGCGGAAAAATCGCCCACATTGGCGCGCTTCGTCTCGCTTCGCGACACCGGAAGCGTTGCAGGATGCCGGTACGAGCGTCAGGGCGACAAGCTCCTGATCGATGTGCTCTTCGCGCCGCTGTCACCCGAGGCAGCCGCGGCCGGCAAGTCGCGGAGGAACGACCTTCACTTCGAGCTCACTCGCGCCCCTCTGAAGTAACTAGCGCGTGGAATCACGGATGTGCTTCAGCATCTCGCCGGGGATGGCCTTTGCTTCCGGCGACTGGAAGATCGTGCCGTGGTCGTAACCCGGCACGATCCGGATGTTGTCCGATGCCTGGAGCCGTCCCGGGTGTTCCAGCTTCTGCACGTCCGCCCGGAGCAGTTCAACCGCTTCATTCAGGAAAAAGTTGTCCGAGCCGCCCACCGCGAGCCGCACGTTGTTGCGAAGCAGCGGCAGATACTTCTCCGGGTCGCTGCGCACCATCGCGCCGATATCGAAGACGCGATACTTCTCCGCCACGCTGTGATCGATGACGCCGGTGAGCGGATCAAGCAGCGCCGCCGGCTTGCCGTCCGCACCGCGCGGACCGAACGCCGCGAACCATGAATCCCACTGCTGTCCGGAGGTGTTGTCCGGCCCGAGAACGTCTTCCTGCCTCGCCTCCCGCCGGATCGTCATGACATCGTGGGTTTCGCCCGTCCGGGGATCGAACGAGCGGAAACTCACATGTTCCCTGGAGGGCGCGGCCGTGTCCTCGTAGAAGTTGGCATCCTTGTAGATGTCTACATTCTGAAACCGACGGAAGTCCACCGGGTCTGGTGAAAGCGACCAGGTCGCACCGAAAACATCCGGACGCGTCAGCGCGAGCCACAGTGTCGCCCATCCGCCGGAGGAGTGGCCGAAGAGCATCCGGGATTCCGGCCGCGCGTCGAGCGGGAAGGCTTTTTCGAGCGCGGGAATCAGTTCTTCCACCAGCGCTCGCTGGCACGGACCGTTGTTCGCCGAATCGGCAAAGAGTGTGTGCCCGTTGGGCCCCTCGGGGTCGAGCACGATCACAAAGCAGGCGCGGGCGAGTTCGAGAGCATCACCCTCCGCGTTCGAACGCTCGCGGGCAACCTGCGCCGCGGCACGATCGTTGCCCCCGAACCCGGGAACGCGGTAAATCACCGGGTACTTCTTCGTCGGGTCGTACCCGACCGGGAAGACCACGCCCGCGCGCAGCTGGACCGGTTGACCCCGAAAGGCGGACAGAATCTTGGAAGGGGTCGAAAACCACGACACGCCTTCGCCAGCCGGCCGCTCCTCGTTCTTTGTCGCGTGCGACAATTTGAGCGTGAGGGAAGTCGGCTTGTCGGGGAGAACCGTGAGCGTCGCTGCGTCGGAATAAAAATTGCCAGCGACCCGGCGCCACTGGCTGTCGGCGTGCCGCGCGATCAGCGCGGCTTGCGCGCGATACGTGCCCGGCGACAGGCTCGACCATTTCCCGGGATAGAACGCCCACGAATCACCAACTTCGATTGCCCCAGCCTCCGCCGGCGCCGAGAACAACGGCTGCTCGCTCGACCAGAACGGGCCGTCGATCGGCTCGGTCTTTTCGTCCAGGCCCGAAGATTCGGAAATCAGAAACACCACCACCCGAGCATCGCTCGCGGGCGAGGAGACTTCAGGCGGCAACTCGACGCGAAGTGTCGGGGCCCCCGCCGCATCAAGTCCCAAAAACGCGCAGGTGAGCAGAAAGAGGCATCGCATGTTCTGAAGGGTTGGCGTCTGGCTCCGCGGGCGATCAGCCCAAACAAATACCTTCCATTTTTGACGCTTAAACAAGGTATTTTTTCCGGGTTTTCATTTCGACTTCATCCGAAATCGGTAGGCAGATCTCCGAAAACGCGATCCCCGCACCGTGATTGCCCGAATACTGGCCACGCAGTGCGCGCATTTGTCTATGCTCAAACATAGACAAATGTACCGAGTTGTGAAGCAGGTCATCCGGAGAGGCCCCGGTGGACGCTGATGGGTTCGCGACACATTCGCGCGAGATGAGCGATCTCTCACTGAGAGGCGGGATTCGTCACGCCTTCATCGAAGCGCACATGTTCCGGCTCAAGGCGACCGGGCTCTTCGACAAGCTGATCGCCAGGCCGCGGGTGCACTTCGTTTACCTGCACCATGTGTTCGATGACGAAATCCCCAACTTCCGGCGCACGCTCGAAGAGATCCAGAAGACCCATCAGTTCGTGACCTATTCCAAGGCGGTCGAACTGGTGTACAGCGGGCAGGCGGACAAGCCGTACGTCTGCATCAGTTTCGATGACGGACTCAAGACCACCTACCGCGCCTCACAGGTGATGGACGAGCTGGGTATCTCCGGGTGTTTCTTTGTCTGCCCGGCGATTGTGGGCGAGTCCGACCGGGGCCTGGTCAAGCGCTTCGCCGAGACGCGCCTGCACTATCCCCCGATGGACGTGCTCAACTGGGCGGACGTCGAAGACATGATCGCCCGCGGTCACGAAATCGGCAGCCACACGTATTCTCATCCCAATATGGGCGAGGTGTCGGTCGAGCAGGCTATCGACGAACTCCAGTTGTCGGGTGACATGCTCCGCAAGCGGCTCGGCGGCGTAAAGCACTTCGCCTGGCCCAGCGGCAAGTGGGAGAATTTCAGCGCCCAGGGAGGCAAGGCCGTTTTCGACCTCGGGTACGAGAGCTGCGCCTCCGCCATCCGCGGCTGCCACATGCCCCGTTCGTTCGCCGCCGGCCGTCGCGATGTGTGCCTCCGCCGCGACCACATCATGGGCGCGTGGCCTCTGCACCACAACATGTACTTCCTTGCTCGAAGCGTACTGGTGAATTCTCCCAACGATTACGAGTGGCCCGATTCATGGAAGCCCATCGTGAAACGTAATCGCCACCCGCAGGACGAGCCTCCAGCCCAGTCCGGCAATCGCCTTTCCTTCTCGGCGCCCGCAACGTGAGCGCACGCTCGAAGGGTCTCTACGACGACCCCGAGATCTACGACATCCTTCACGAGCCGGGCACCGCCGGCGAAATCCGGATGCTCGAGCGCATCTGGAGACGCGCGTGCGTCGGCGCGCCCAGAGCCGCCCTCGAGCCCGCCTGCGGCACGGGGCGATATCTCGAGCGCCTCGCCGCGAAGGGCTGGCGTGTTCTCGGGTTCGATATCGACCCGAGCATGGTGCGATACGCATCGCGCCGTCTCAGGCACGCCGCCTCCGGCAGCCATGTGTGGGTCGATCGCTTTGAATCGTTCGGAAGAAAAGTCGCGCCCGATTCGATCGGCCTGGCGTTCTGTCCCATCAATTCGATCCGACATGTTGGCAGCGACCGGGAGATGGTTGCTCACCTCGCAGCCGTTCGTCGGGCGCTGGCTCCCCAAGGCGCGTACGCCGTCGGCATGAGCCTCGGCGCGTACGGGCTCGAGGCCCCGACCGAAGATGTGTGGACCGGCCGGCGCGCCAAGACCCGCGTGAAGCAGGTGGTCTCCTACACGCCGGCAAAAGGCAGCCGCAGCCCGGCCGCTCGGGCCGAACGCGTCGATTCCGTGCTCGAGATCCGCCGCGGCCGGCGCTGCGAAGTTCGATCGTCTTCTTACTCCCTCCTCACATACTCACGCGAGCAGTGGGAGTGCGTGATCGCTCGGGCCGGCCTTCGCGTCATCGGCATGGTCAACGAAAACGCGGTTCGTTTCGACCCGGGGGAGATCGGTTACGGTATCTGGATCCTCGCCCGCAAGGATCATCCGCTCGCATCCATCACGGGATCAGCACGGAACGGTTGATCCGCACGCCGGCCTCCGTGTCCGAGATCGCGATGGGAATCCGCTTGCCCTTGTGGGCGGGATAGACGTTCTTGAGCGTGAAACGGTGGATCACCTGGTTGCCCGCCAGAACCTCGCCCACGTCCACCAGTTGCCGCGGCATATCGGGCGGGAACGCGGTCATCGCCAGCGTAAAAGAACTGCGTGACTGGTTGCTGATCGTCGCTTCCAGCACAAGGTCATCACCTCGCGGCGTGGCGGTCACCGAGAACGACAGGTCCCGCAGACCCAGTTCCATGTTCGTCGAGACGCGGAATGTCTCGTACGAGTGCCCCGCCGACAGATCAACACTGAAAACAAACGGCTTCGTGCCCACTTCCTCGGCCGTGCCGAACGAAACGGTCATCGGCAGCGTCGCTGTTTCACCGGGCGCAAGCGCAAACGTGAAATTGCGCGGGTTGATGCGCCAGGTTCGATCGCGGCGCACCGCCTTCGAAAGGCCGCCGGGCTCAAGCAGATACATCGTCGCGCTGATCGGCACCGACCATGTGTTGGTTACCCGCACATTGTGCTGGGTTTCGGGGGCGGTCATCGACAGCAGCGGGGGATCAATGCTGAACGTCGACACGAAGTGCAGCAACTCCGAATCCACGCCTTCGATGAACACGGGCGTGGACGAAATCGCCAGCGGAGAGTGGGACGGGTCCGCGAGAGGCGAGAGATTCCCGAAAACGTCTGAAATGGAGATCGGTCCCGCTCCCAAATAGTTTGTGAGCTTGACCTGATCGGGGCTGGCGGCATCATTCCACAGCACCAGCAAGCCGCCCTCGGCTCCGCGCGCCGAAAACAGAAATGCCTCGCCCCCGCTGGCCAGCGGAAACTCGCACACAAACCGACGATCGCGCAGCCGGTCGATGATCGCGCGCCACGCCGCCAGTTCCGGCCGCGGCATGAGTTGCCGCGAGAGATCCGGTCGTGTTGTCCAGGGATCCACCAGCCCCAGTTCGATGCCTGTCGCCAGCTTGCCGTCCGCCGTGCGCTTACCGCTCGCCGCGGCCCAGACTCGTACCGCCCGTTTGGCCAGCGATGCCGCGGCATCGGTCGCATCCAGGCTCGAGTCCGGAGCCGATCCCAACGCCGCCAGCAATCGCCCAAACGGCCGCTCGACCGTCGCATTCCGCCAAAGTTCAACCGCCATCCCGCACGACGCCGGCAGGGCGTCGTACGGCATGTAGACCGCCGGCTCCAGGGCCGGCGCCTTTGCGGCCGCCGCGATCAAGGAAGAGAAGTCTTCGAGGGGCGCGGGGATCTGAATGATCGGTCCCGGAACCAGTTTGCCCAGCATCGATTCGACCTGCGGGAAGTCCGCGCCAAAGGCGCTCCGCGCGCCCGCCGACTTGGCCGAAAACCACCCGATCTGCCAGCGCTGAACCGTCTGGCCATAGTCATCCAGGAACTCATCCAGCAGCGGATGCGCCAGATTCTGCTGCTGTGTGATCAACGTCCACGGATCCGGCGGCACCAACGCTTTCGGGTCGGTGGCGGATTCCGGCACGATCGGAAGCGAAAACGCGAGATCCAGCCGCTCAGACCGAAAAGCATCCACCAGGGGTCGCAGCGCACCGGAACGCTCCGGCACCATCGCCGGCGTCAGGTTCAGCGTCCAGACCGGCAGGCTCAGCCCGCTGCTCCGTGCGTCTCGGGACGCCGCCGCCAGGGCGCCGTAGGTCGCCTGCGGCACATCGCGTGACAGCAGCCAGAAGCGGGAATTCGCCGCCCCAGGGCCAAACGACTCCACCGTCGGTTCCTGCACCGGAGGAAGCCACGCGAAATCGAGATACGTCGCGCCCACCCGCGCCACCGAGTTGGACATGTCCAGGACGGCTCGATACCACCCGTATCCGGGCAGCGCCGGAGTCCACGACGTTCGGCTCCGACCCTCTCCGACCGATATCGACTTGGTATCCACCGTGCGACTGGCAGCGTCCAACAGCACAAGCTTGCCCGTCAGCGCCTCGCCGGTCAGATCGCGCACCAGCAGTTGGATCGTTGGCTGCACCGGCGCCGCGATGATGTTGGCCGCCGTCTGCGTGGACAACTCCAGCCGCGGCAACTGCACCACGCTCACATCGTCGAAGTATGCCGCACCCGAAAGGTCCTGCTTCCGAAGCTCGATCGAACTGTCGATGCGACCTTTGGGCTGTTCCGCCGGGGCCGGTTCCTGCGCCATCCGCACCTGAGTGGGCGATTCAAACTTGTCCGGTTGGAGCAGAAGCAGCTCGATCTGCACGAAGGCGGCGGTAGGAAAGTCCCCGTGCATATCGACGGCCAGGTTCGACCACTTTCCCTGGGAAACGACCAGCTTCGAAACACGCTCGCTCCCGGTGATCGGCTTCAGATGTTCGTCGAGGAACCGGACGGCCACCGCCGCACGGGCATTCACCAATCCATCCGTCCGTACCCGGGCGCCGACGAGGTAGTCGGCCTCACGAAAAACAGGAATCACGCCTGCATCGAGTTGAAGGGAGGTCGATCCCCCCCGGGTCGAGAGGCGGACGCAGCCCCGACTGGCCGCCGGTTCATCCTGTAACTCATCCAGCTCAATGGAGTTAAATCGCGGGAAACCCGGGCGGGGTCGATCATCCTGGTCCTGGTTGCGGGTCCAGAACCGAGGCACGGGATTCGGATTGGTCGACTGCTCCTCAAAGTCGAATAGCCGGACGATGCGTCCCGCCGCGGCGGGGCGGGACGCGTCTGAGGAATTGGTGGGAGCTTGGGCCCACGAGCGCGCGGCGCCGGCACACGCCAACAGAACGGGAAGCAAGCGATGGAAGCTCGTGCGGGCCATTGGGGGGTCCGGGCGCACCGGGGGCGCAAAAACAGCTATCGACCAGACCCCGCCGCGGCCGTCACAACCGGGCGGGAATTCTGAACGTCCGGTGGGCCAGTGACCGGGAGGCCCCGCGAAGGGCGAGCCAGGTGAACAGTCCATAGCTGAGCGCAAACAACAGGCACGTCAGCGTAAAGGTGAGAAGCGAAAAAGGCAGGAAGGTGTGGTATCGGCGTTCCGAGGCGCTCGGGCCCCAGACGGACTCACGGGCCCCTTGAAGAGCCGTCAAGGTCATCGGGGCCGGATTCGTGACCAAAAGCGATGACAAGGTGTCGTCGAATTGGGCGTTTCCAATGAACTGGTGCAGCATGCCATAGGTGATGCCGACGAGCATGGGAAGAAGGATCCAGATTGCCACGCCGAAAAGCAGATTGACCGTGGCCGCCCCGGTGCTCCGGCGCAGCAAAACGCTGAACCAAACGCCGGTCGCGACCAGAAATGCGAGTGGGGGGAGCACGGTGAGCGGAAGATGAATCAGCAGCGGCAGGGCAAACGTCCCCGGGAGAATGCCCAGCACGAGAACCAGCGCGTAGTAGAGAACAAAGGGGGGAAGAACCCGGCGCATCGCGCCGAGCCATTTGGCGACGATGATCTGGCGCGCGGTGAGCGGCGTGGTCAGGAGCACCTCGAACGAGCGCGATTCGCGTTCGCCGGCGATGGAGTTGGACGCAATCAGCGATGCCTGGAAGTACAAAAGGGTGAGCAGGATCGCCGAGACGACGGTGAGCACTTCGCCGGAAGCGACGCCGACCTGGCTGTACACATACGAGAGAATGGCGACCACCGCCCCGGTGAAGACGTATGGATGCCACTTCCGAGCGAAGAGCGGCTGACGCAGTTCGCGCCATCGAACCGGATTGTCGGAAACGTTGAGCGCATCGGACAGTCCGATCGCGGATCTCTTTTCCTTGGCCTTGGGGGTCGGCGCGGGTGCGCTGGTTTCTCCGGCGATCGCGAGCGACCGAAGCCGGGTTGTCGCGATCCACAGAAAAAAGGAGCTCCCGAGCACGTTGTACATGACGGCGTAGATCCACCCGGTGTCATCGAGCCCGGGTACCCGGCCGAACGACGCGATCGTCTCGACGCCCAGGCTGTAATACGGGCTCAGCGACATGACAAACTCGGGAAAACCGGTGAGGCCTGGTCGCCGGCTGCTGAGCATCAGCAGGAGCGTGACAAACATGGGCGCAAGGCCCCAGAGCACGCCGGAAATGACGCCGGAGCTTGCCGCGGCGGTCGTGCTGCGAACCCGAGCGGATGCGGCCAGCGAGATCGAGGCGTGAACGACTGCCGTCGAGAGGGCCAAAAGCGTCCCGGTGAAGACGAATCGCGGCGAGACGCCGCCGAACAGTCGGATTGCAAGAAGAAGCGGCAGACCCACGGCGATAATGACAACCAGTTGCGTGAGATTGCCCGTCAGTTTGCCGAGCACGATCTGCCCGGGCGTCAGCGGCGTCGCAAGCAGCGAGGACAGGGAGCCTTTCTTCCGGTCTTCACAGATGGCGCCCGCGGTCAAGATCGAGGCGATGAGGCACGCGATGCCGAACTGGAACCAGATGTAAAACGCGCCGAGCATGGGCGCGAACCGCTGCAACTGCTGGATGGTCGCCGCCGGCCCCATGTAGGTGAAGCGGCGGTCCATCGAGTCGGCGATGTAGATGAGCGATGTGAGCGCAATCAGCCCCAGCGCGTAGAGCCCACGAATCCAGAAGGCGGACGTGCGCTTCGATGCGATCCGTGCATCGCGCTGGAAGACGGGCCCGAACGCACCCCGGTCGACGAGTCGCAGCGGCCTGGCGAGTTTGTGGAGCAGCTTGGGCATACCGGCTTACTGCAGCGCTCCGGTGGTGAGTTTGAGGAAGGCGTCTTCGAGTTTGACCTCGATCGGCGCGACGCTGTGGATGCGTGCGCCACCGGCGTGGAGCAGATCGATCAGGAACGAGTGCCCGTCGGCGTCGGACAGGCGCACATCGACGGTGAGCATCCGCGGCGAATCGATCTTGATATTGCTGATACGTTCGTGACCCTGCAGGCGCGGCGCGAGCGACTCCGCGGGCGGGGACGACGCGTGCAGGCAGACCACGACGCGGTCCATGGTGCCGGGCTGGGCTGATTCGCCGATATCGAGCGCCGTGGAACGCACGCGGGCATAGGCCTCCTGGATCGAGCCCGCGTAGAGCAGCTTGCCGCGCTCGATGATGCCGATGGACGTACACATCTCGGCGAGTTCGCTGAGAATGTGCGAGCTGACCATCAGGCTCTTGCCCATGTTGCGCAGCTCGATCAGCAGCGAACGCATCTCGATGCGGGCTCGCGGGTCCAGCCCGCTCGCGGGCTCGTCGAGCAGGAGCACCTTGGGCTCGTGGATGAGCACGCGGGCCACGCCCAGCCGCTGCTGCATGCCGCGAGAGAGCGAATCGACCATCGCGCCCTTTTTCTCAGTGAGATCGGTGAGTTCGAGCACCTGGTCGATCACGGCGCGCCGCCGCACGCGGGGCACGGAAAACGCTGCGGCAAAGAATTGCAGGTATTCATCGACGCGGAGATCGTCGTACACACCGAGAAAGTCGGGCATGTATCCGACCAGCCGTCGTATCGAATCGGCGTCGCTGCGGGTGTCATGCCCGCAGACCCTGGCCTCGCCCGAGTCCTGGCGCATGAGGCACGCGAGGATTTTCATGGTCGTGGATTTGCCGGCGCCGTTGGGGCCGATGAAGCCGAAGATCTCCCCGGGTCCGATTTCGAGGGAGAGGTTGTCGAGCGCGGTCAACGCGCCGAATTTCTTGGTGAGCCCGTTGATGGAGATCATGGGTCTTTCTCCTCGGCGTGCTTGTCGGCCTTGTCGCCGGCCTCTCGAGGTGCCGCACGCCAGTCGCGCGGAACGGGCGCAACGATGCGCCAGACGGTCGCCTCGTGCGGAGTCAGCTCACGCCCCGATGGGTTGAACGCCCTCAGCGTGGGTGTTGACTGTGGGACCAGGACATAGACACAGCCCCACGCGCCGCTGGCGGTGTAGCGATCGATGGCGTGCGTCCGAGCGTCCGCGCCCGGGACATCAAAGAGGAGGCGCGGCGGGACGTCCTCCACTCGCCGGAACTCGATGTTGAACGCACCGGGGTCTCCGGTCCACCAGTTGTTTTTGGCGAGATTCGTTCCAACCACTGCGCGGCAGTCCTTCCCCGTCATCGTGAAGGTCGCATCGAAGACCGTCTCGCCGAGTTGAATGCCGATCTGCGTCGGTGTCGCCGGCAATCCGTGGATTGTGGCGACCAGCCCCTCCGGACCGGAACTCCACTCCACCCTCGGAACTTCGTTCTGACTCGAGCGGTCCATGAACGACCGCAGCGTCCACTGCGAGAGCACGACCGGTTCGAGAGGAACGCTCGATCGGCGCGATTCACCCCTGGGCAGGCGCACGTCGAGCTGAGCGGTCGCAAACGTCATCAGGGGAGAGGAATTCTCGAATTTGTTTCGCCAGAGACCCGAGACGCCCCGGAACCAGCCATTCAGTGGCTCGGGCTCCTGGCCGGTTCCCCGGATTTGGAGATCGGTCGGCGCATCGGAAAAAAGGGACGAGAGTGCGGTGGATTCCGCAAGCGGCGTTTCACCCGCCAGCACATCGACGACTCGAAGGCGTCCGAACGTCGACTTTGCGGTTCGAATGAGCGGGGGCGCCGCGGCCGCCAGAATCGATGCGCCCCCGATCCATCCGAGCGCGGTCATCCACGACCACGACCGCCGGTTCGCACGACGCAGGATGATGGCATCAACCGGCCCGATGGCGGCGGCGAGCGCCACCATCAACGCGGCGATCGCAAGAAACAGCCCGTCACCCACCGGCGGCACTTCCACCTGGCTGTTCAGCACCGCGCGAATCGCCCTTCGGTTTTCCTCGGTGGCGCCGGAGCTCTGGGCATACCAATCCTGTTCCGCCTGCCCGTGCACAGTCGCGAAACGCGTGCCGCCGATCGCCGATGTCCAGAGTTTGGAGAGCCGCTTCGACTCACCGGCGACTGCGCCGGGCTCGAGGCCGAGTACGACGACCCATCCAAAGCCGCAGGGTCCTTCGGCGAGCAAGCCTTCAACAGGCGCGCCGTCGTGCCGCGTGACGCCTTCGGGGGTCCAGCGCAGTTTCCATGCCGCGGCCGTTTCGGGCAGCGTGAGGACGCGACCCGTGATGGGCTCCGACTGGGGGCCGAAAAATGGGCGAAGATCAGCCCCGGGCGTGACGGCACGGGGCTCGAGCACTTGAACGGGCAGTTCTGCTGCCGCAAAGAGCTTCCGCCACGACTGGGCGTCGCTTCCCAGGGGCACAATGAGCGTGCCGCCGGAGCGCACCCAGCGACCGATCGCGGCGGTCTGGCCGACGGGCATCCCCCCCAACGCGTCCGAGTTGACAACCAGACCCATCAGCCCTTCGTAGGCCTCGGCGATCTGGGGCAAGTCGTCCGCTGCGACAACGACGCTCGCAAGGCGGGACGTTTTCTCTTCTTCGTTTTTGGTTCGCGCCTCGGCAAGCAGGCGTTGCACACTGCCCGGGTCTTCAACCACACGCGAAAAACTCGGCACCAGCCCGGATTTGTCCGCAACAGCCACCACCATTGCAGCCTCGTCCACCCACTCGCCCGGCGTGGGCTCGCCGAGATTGTTGATCCGGGCGTAACGGCGCGAGTGCACGAGCGAACCGCGCTCATCCCGCAGTTCGAGCGTGATATTGGAATAGGAAGAAGGGATCGCGGCAACGAGATCGACCGGCGTGATCCGCCCGGGCGTTGTTGAGATTGCGGTCGTGATCCGGCCGGATTGCGTCGCGTCCTGCTCGAACTCGATGGAGAGCGTGCCGGCAAACGCGCCCGAGCGGATCTCCGGGTTGCCGCTGATGTGCACGCGGACGGGCGACCACGCGTCGGACGGCACATACCCCGAGAACCCGAATGCCACGGCTTCGATCGTCGCGGCTCGGTGCGGCGCGATCGTCGGACTCGGCGGCACGCGCTCAAATGGAATCGCTGCGGTCGGGGCGCCCGCCGCACCCGCGGCCAGCCCCGCGACCGCCCAAGCCAGCATCCAGCGTTGTCGCAAGCGTCTGCTCATTGTGCCGCGGCAGTTTTCAGATATGCACCTTGCGGTTGTAGATGAACCATTCGATCATGAGCAGCCCCGCGCACGCCAGCAGCAGCCAGGGCCACAGCCGCTGATCGCCCTGAAAGGTCGATTCCGCGGAGGCGTTCACCACCGTGTTCGCCAGTTCCACCGAGCGGGTCGTCCCGATGACCGACTCCTGCGGGTCGAGCAGGTTCACCGGGATGCGCCGGATCGTCCGGCCCGATTCCTGGATATCACCGGGCGCCGCCGCTCCTTTCCACGTCAGGCGATACACGCCCGCCCGCCTCACCGGGCCGAAAACGACCGTGCCGTCGGGGAGGGGAGACAACACCGATTCGGACACATCCTCCACGCCCGGAGGAGGAAGCAGACGCACGTCCGCTGCGCCCACCGGCAGTCTTTCGGAAACCGTCGCTCCGATTTGCGTCGCATCGTTTGCCCCGGCGATCGCATCCCCGCCCAGGTAGTCCAAAGCCGACGCCAGGAAGACCACGAAGCTCACGTCCAGCGGCCAAGAGGACGCCCCGATATCGAACGGCACGATGATCGCCCGGGTCGGTCCGCTGGAAAGTTCGATAATCGCCGGCCCGCGCTCCGTGCGCGCGATGGTGACGGCGGTCGAGCCCGGACGGACTTCGACATCGCGCCCCTCGGCGATGAACACGGAATCGAGCGTGAGACTCCGAAGCGCCGGGTGCGTGCGCTGCCAATCCACGATGGTCGCGTTGCCCGACTTGCCCTTGTCGGTGAGCGGCGCCGGAGGGCCGTCTTTCGCGGTGGAGGCTGGCACGCTTCCCAGAATGAGGAAACGCCCCGGCGGCAACCCCGCGGCATTGGACATGTTGTTCAGAGGCGGCAACACGCCGTCGAGAATCAGTACATCGAAGGGCGGCGTCTCACCCTTCTGCGTCATCGCCTTGTATTCGGCGGCAGGGATGTTCCGAAGCTCGGCGAGCGGCAGCCCCGCGAGCGCCGAGGAAAGAAACAAGCTCCCCGAACTCACGACGCCCACACGGAGCCGCTTGGCCGGCGGCGCCTCGACATACGCGCGATCATCAGTGGAAAAGGCATCGAGATCGCCCGCCGATCCGGTCGGCGGACGCAGTCGGATCTCGGCGAGCAGCGCATCTTCTCGTTCGATCGAAAACACCACGCCGCCGACACCCGGATTGAGCACCAGCGGCGGCTCGGTATCCGCCGAGGGGCTGCCGGAGTTCGCGACCGCCGGCGTGGCGGCGCCCGTATTGGCCCCGGAAGGGGGCACCTGGGCGTTTGGCGTCGTTGCGGCCGGGAGCGTGACCGCTTTGATGGCCGCGACCGCCCCTTCAACCGTCAGTTCGACATCGACGGTCCGATCAACCGTGTCCGAATTCTGCAGGCCCACGAAGATGTTGAGCTTCTTGGGGGCGTCGTACTGGCGCTGGGCGCGGACGCTGACCACGCCCAGATTGCCCGAGCTGCGCGAACCGATGCTGTGAAACTGGAACTTGTCTTCGTGCGAGGGCTTTGCCTGATCGGAATCGGGGATGCGCCCGTCGCTGAAGAGATGGATCTGGATCTCCGGCCCGCCGGAAAGTCCCTCGATCACCTGCGTGCTGCCGTCGTTGTCAACGTGCAGCCGCTTGGGGGCGTGCGCTTTGGCGAGGCGCATCGCCTCGCTCATGCTGGTGCCCGCATCGGACTGCGTGATGCCCTCGATCGCTTCCCGCAGCTTCTGCTTGTCGCTGGTGAAATTCTGGCGGACGTCGGCCGCGTTGTCGAAGGCGATCACCATCGCCTCGTCGCCCGTCGCGTTGGCGGCCTTGGCAAACAGCCCGGGCTCGCGGAGCGAATCGACCAGGGCGATGGCTTCTTTCTTTGCCTGCGCCAGCCGTGCTCCCGGCGTCGCGGCATTCGGCGGTGAATCGAGCGAGGCCATGCTGGCCGAGCGGTCGATGAGGATGACGTGGCGCTGCCCGCTGAAGCTGCTGCTCTTCATCACCGGCTCGGCGAGAGCAAACAGCAGCGCCGCGAGCACGAGCAACTGGATGAAGAGCATGATGTTGCGGCGCAGCTTCTGCAGCGGCGCGTTCGCCTGCAGGTCCTGCACCGCTTTCTTCCAGAGCAGCGTGGTCGAGATCTCCAGATCGCGCCGGCGGAGCTTGAGCAGATAGAGGATGATCAGGGCGGGCACCGCCACGGCGCCCACCGCGACCGCCAGAGGCCAGGCAAGGAAGGTCATTTCAGCACCCCCAATCGGCGGAGCTGGTCGGCCACGAGCGAATCGACCGGCGTGTCACTGCGAACCGTGAGCAGAGCCATGTCGCGGCGGAGGGCAAACTCGCGAAGCTTCTGGCAGTACGCCGCGAGGTTGGCCTGGTAGCGCTTCAGCAGCGGTGCGCTGATGGTCACTTCCGCCGTGTCGGCGTCTTCAATGTCCTTCAGGCGCAAATCGCCCTTGATCGGCGGCTCCAGTTCCTGCGGGCTCAGGACCTGCACCAGGATCAGGTCGTACCCGTGGCCGCTGAGGATGCGCAGGCCGTCCTCGTAGCCGTCCTTGAAAAAGAAGTCGGAGAAGATGATCATGACGCCCTTGCCGCGGCGGGAGAGGGCGATGCGCTCGGCGGCGGCACGGAACGAAAGCGTGCCCCCCGGCATCGTGGCGCAGATAAACCGTGCAAGATCGTGGACGCGACGTCGCCCGCGGAGATCTCGGAGCGCCCGAATCGGGGAAGCGGGCTTCGCCTCGCGTGCCGCGGACTGCTCGCCGCGGCCGGCCGCGTCCGCGTCGATCCCCGACATAATCGTGCACGCCACGCGGTTGAGGTTCACCAGCCCCACGTAGCCCAGCGCCATGGCGCAGCGCTGCATGAAAAGGTACTTGTTGGGCTCGCCGCAGTCCGACGAGGCGGACGCGTCGAGCACGACATGGAGCGAGAGGTCTTCCTCTTCCAGGAACAACTTGAGGAAGAGCTTGTCGAGGCGGCCGAAGATGTTCCAGTCGATGTGCCGCAGGTCGTCGCCCGTGACATACGGCCGGTGATCCGCGAACTCGACGGAATGGCCGCGCTTCTTGGATCGACGTTCGCCTTTGAGCTTGCCAAAGAACACGCGCCGTGAGGCAAGATCGAGCGGGTCAAGGCGCGCGATCTCCTTGGAAGACAGGAGGTCTTCCAGTTTGGTCGGACGGGAGATGGAACTGGTTCGGAGCATCGGAGAGGGAGAGAACGCGGTGGGGCGGAGGAGGCGGAGTTACGCGGAGGGGGGATTCATTTGGAGGAGAGATAAGGGTGTCGGCGTGTCTTTGCTGTGCACTCTTCGGTACATGCCGTCTTTCAGACGGGCGACGTTGAAGTTGAAGAGCAGGCCCAGAGGGAGCTTGGCAGATCGCATGTAGCTCGTGAGCTGCGCGAGGTGTATATCCGACACCCGTTCGACAGCCTTGAGCTCCACAACGATCAGGTCGGCGACAACAAGATCGACGTACTGATCGCCGAGCGCCACGCCCTTGTACTCCAGCCGGATCGGGTGTTGGCGCGAGAACTCAATCTCGCGCATCTCAAGCTCGCGGCAGAACGCGATCTCGTAGAACTTCTCCAGCAGCCCGGGCCCCAATTCCGAATGCACCGCCATCGCGGCACCGATGACCGCCTCGGTCAACCGGTTCCACTCCGCCGGTACATCGCCCGGCCCCACATGCTGTCGCCCATCACGCTCCATGCACACCTTTCAAGCTGCCTTAACCAATCTCCTCACTCCGCGAAACTCCGCCCCCTCCGCCTCTCCGCGTTCTCTCCAATGTCGCTGGCCTTACTTCTTCTCCGGTCCCGTCGGCGTCAGCTCCAGGATCTGCCGCACGATGGCATCGGGGTCGATCTTGTCGGCCTCGGCCTCGAAGTTCATCAGCAGGCGGTGACGCAGGGACAGCGCCGCGATGGACTTGACGTCGGCGTAGCTGGCGTGGAACCGTCCGTCGATGAGGGCTTTGACCTTTGCGCCAAGCAGCAGCGCCTGCGCGGCACGGGGTGATGCGCCGCAGCGGATGTACTTGTTGGTGGGCCCATCCGTGCCGCCCGCGGCAGTCTGGGTGCCGGGGTGTGTCGCCAGCACGAGCCGGGCCACATAATCCTTGACGTGCGGGGCCACGATGACACCCCGCACCAGTTCCTGTCCTTTGAGAATGCCAGGCCCGTCCAGCACGGGATCCGCGTCCGGGCTGTCCTGCCCGGTTGTGCGATCAAGGATCGTGATCAAATCGTCGAGCTTGCTGTAGCCCACGACGATCTTGAAGATGAAGCGGTCGAGCTGCGCTTCGGGCAGCGGGTATGTGCCCTCCTGCTCGATCGGGTTCTGCGTCGCGAGCACCAGGAACGGCTTCTCGAGTTTGTACGTCACGCCCGCGACGGTCACGCTGCGTTCCTGCATCGCTTCGAGCAGCGCCGACTGCGTCTTCGGCGTCGCGCGGTTGATTTCGTCCGCGAGGACCACCTGCGCGAAGATCGGCCCCTTCTGAAATTCAAACTTGCGCCGCCCCGTCGCCGGATCTTCCATGACCACGTTCGTTCCGATCACGTCGGCCGGCATCAGGTCGGGCGTGAACTGGATGCGGCTGAACGGCAGGCTCAGTGTGCGCGCCAGCGTGCGCACCAGCAGCGTCTTGCCCAGGCCCGGCACGCCCTCGAGCAGCACGTTGCCGCCCGCAAACAGCGAGATCAGCACCGCTTCCACGACGTCGGCGTGGCCGACGACGACCTTGCCGATCTCGCCTCTGAGCTTGCCAAAGGTCGAGCGGAAGCTCTCGCACGCCGCCTTCACCTGTTCCGGAGTCATTTCTTGATGCGTCATGTTGGTTCTCTGCGACAGTTCCGAACGACCGACACTTCCTGACATCCCGCGACACCTCGAAACCTGGTCACCTGTACAACCGGACACAAAGCCCGCTCAATCTCCCATTTCATCGCGAGCCCGCTTCTTCGCTTTGAGCAGCGCGGACATCCCGTCTTCGGACGGCTTCTCCTTGGGCTGTTGGCTCGCCGTCGCTGCCGCGGCAGGTTTGCTCGCATCGACGATCGGTGCCGCGGGCTTGGCATTGGGGTCCGCTTCGAACTTCACGCCGGCGACCCGCTCGCCATCGCCCCGTGCCGCCATCGCTTGTTTGGCCTGCTCACGGGCGGCCTGCAGCCGATCGATCTGCTTGCTCTGGTCTTTCTGGGCTCTCGTCCGCCGGGTGAGCCCGCGGGCCAACGCGACAAAGTCCACGCGGACGCGCCGGACCCCGACATCCACCAGGAAGACCGCAGCCGCCGCCAGCGCGAGCCAGCTCCAGATCGGCCGCAGCGCCACGGGCATCTTCAGCCCCTCGCGCGACCACAGGTCGGTCTTGGTGGGATCATCGGTGAGCAGCCGCCCGCCGGTGATCGAACGCACCTGTTCGAGCAGCGCGAAGTTGTCCTGCAGCACGCGGAATTCGTCGGCGAACGGCCGGTTGATTGCCGCCTGGACCGAACCTTCGATGGGACCGTTTTCGCCCGGCGCGGAGTAGACCAGGCCGACGATCGACGTGCCCGGTGGCGGATTGCGGACCACACCCTCGTAGCGGCCCGGGCCGACCTGACGAACCTCGACACTCTGGCTCGTGCCGTCGGGCATCGCGATCCGCCCGCGGAACGCCGCGAAGTTCAGCCGTTCGCCCTTGGAATCGAGCGCGTCGATGAAAATGCGGGCGGACGAGCCCTGCATCTCGGTCGTGACGCGCATGTTGGGCGAGCCGCTCGGGCGCATGGCCCAGCGCACCTGCTGCTCCCAGAAACTCTTGAAGCCGTCCCACGAAACCCACTGCTTGGCCCACCGGGTGGAAACATCGCTGGCGAAGACCACGGCGCGCCCCAGGCCGAACTGCCACTGGGCGCCGATCGCGTCGTTTTCTTTGCCGCGGAGCGTGACCTGCGAGAGTCCTTCGCGATCGGCGGCGACCACATAGCCGGAAATGGCGGGCACCGCTTTGATCCCGCGGAGCGTGTCGAGCATGCCGCCCGCGATCGCGGGCGAGAACGCATCGCCTTCCCAGATGAGCGGGCGCTTGACGGTCTGCGCTTCCTTGATGAAGATCTGCGGCAGCGTGGCCAGCGCTTGCTGCGTGTTGACGTCGTAGTGGCGGCCGCCGGTGAACTTGGCCATGTCCGACATCTTGCGGGTGTCCATGCCCGAGTGCGGGAAGACGCCGACGGTGGAAATGGTGATCTTGGCGTTCACGTAATCCTGCAGGAGCGAATTCGGCGGGGGCTGCGGGTCGCCGTCGGAAATAATGATGACGTGCTTCTGGCCGGCGTTGACCTTCATGAGGCCCTGATACGCCAGTTTGACGATCGGGCCGAAATCGGGCATGTCGCCGAAGACAAGGTTGTTGATCGCGCGCCGGATCTTGGAACCGTCGCCGACTTCCTGGATCGGGAACGCCCAGTCGGTGCTGTACATCGGGTTGTACTCGAGCACGCCCGCCAGGTCGAGGCGCGACAGCGCGCTCACCGCGGCGATCGCGGTCTGCTTCCCGAAATAGACCCCGTTGGGCATCTCCACGGAGTGGGTGATGATGACCAGTGCGCCCTTGGGCATCTGGCGCTTCTGGGGCGGATCGAGCTTGACGGGAAGCGCGTCTTCAACGGGCGAGCCGATCCACCCGCCGGCGCCCAGGGAGTCCGGGCCGCCCGTCATCACCAGGCCGCCGCCGGAGTCCTGCACGTAACGCTTCAGTTCCTCCTGCTGCGCCTGGCTGAAGTTGAACGCGGGCTGATTGACGAGGACGACCGCGTCGTACGCGCTCCATTCCGTCAGGGTGCGAGGGGCGGCGTCGGGCGTGACCTCGTCCACGCGGATCCCGGATTTGACCAGCGCGTCGACCAGTTCGCCGGACTCCTTGATCCCGGAGGAAATCACGAGCACGCGGCCCTCGCCCGTCACGAAGGTCACGGCGGAAGCAACGTTGTTCTCCAGCACCGTGTCGCCCTCGGGCTTGCCCCCGGACATCCGGGGCTCGAAGACCGCGCGGAATTCCTGGGGCCCGTGGCGTGGCGCGATCACCGGCAGCGTGAACACGTTCGAGCCGGGCTTGAGATCGACTTCCATCCCGAGCATCGAGCCGTTGCCGGACAGATCGATCGGCTGCCCGTTCAGCGTGATGACAAGCTTGCCGCTCACCGGCTTGGTCGACTGGATGACCGCTCGCAGGCTCATCGTTTCGCCCTGGCGCGCGGTCGCGGGAGCGACGAGACGATCAACCAGGACCTCGCTGTCGTAGCGGAATCGAAGCGGGAGCACGTCGATCGGCACGCCCGCCGCCTTGGCGGCTTCGGCGGCGCGGATGAGCGAGTCCTCGGTCTCGTTGCCATCGGTCGCCAGGACAATCCGCCGCGCCGCGCCCTCAACCGGAAGGGCGAGCGCCATGCGAACGCCCGAGGCGAGATTGCTCGCGTCCGCGGCACCGACGTTCTGGCGCTCGACGTTCTTGGTCGTGCGCGAGGGCAGTTGCTGCACGATCGCCGTGCGCCCGACCGTGATCGTGCCCATGCGGTCGTCACTGTTAGGATCCTGCTGGCGCGCCTGCTCCAGGAAACGATCGACCCGCGACTGCAGATCGGAAGGGACCGACTGGCTGGAATCCAGCACGTTGATGACCGCCACGTCCTTGCCCACCCGGCGGAGCTGGGGCTCGGCCAGCGTCGCGAAGATCAGCATCAGCAAAAGCGTGCGCGCGCCGAGCGAAATCCAGCGCGCCACCGGGCCGAGACCGGCGATACTCCGCAGGGCCATCAGGACCGAGAGCACCGAAGCGCCCAGGCCGACCAGCAGCCACCACTGTGCATCAAACTGCACCGGCCCGACAACGAGCGCACCCAGCATGCAGGTCAAGGCATGCCCCCCGTGCCGGTCGGCTTGACGTGTGCCAGCGGGGCGGCCCCGATGTTGAGGCGGGCTTGCGGAGTATGGAAGGCGAGCACGCGGTTGTTGCCCGAGTCGAGCGCAAAGGCGTCGCCTCCGGCAACGGTCACACCCCAGGGCGTGATGAGCTCTCCTTCGCCGCGGCCGGGCTTGCCCCAGCGCTCGAGCACGATTCCCCGATCAAGATCGACGCGGCAAACGCGGGCCGCGCCCTGTTCACTGACCAGCGCCGTGCCGTCGCGGAGCAGTACCAGGCCGTAGGGATAGCGGAAGAGTTCGGAGTGATCATGCAGCGCGGTCTTGTCCGCCGTCAACTCGGCGGAGCCGGGGATCCAGCGGATCAGTGCGCCGTCGAGCGTGAACACGCCGATCCGGTGATTGCACGCATCCGTCACGACCAGCCTCTGGCGCGCAGGATCAACCTCCATCGACTGCGGGCGACTGAACTGGATATTGGAAGGATCCGCGCTGTCGCCGAACGCGCCGAAGGAGCGCACGAACGCGAAGGTGCCTTGCGCATCGGGCTCGAAGATGGAGATGCGGTCGTTTCCGCCGTACTCGCTGACGTAAAGACGCTTGATGCTGCGCCCGTCCGCACCCGGCACCACCGCGACATCGGTGAGATAAATAAACTGACCCGGCCCCGTGCCGTAAGCGCCGAACGAGCCGATCGGCTGGTTGATTTGCGAACCGGGGACGCCCGGCTTGTAGATCATCACGCGGTGGTAGTGCGTGTCGGGGATCAGCAGCAATTCGTCGCGGTCGTCACCCGTCGGGTCAAAGACGCAGATTCCGGTCGGCTTCCCCGCGGCGAACTCCGGCATCCGCCACCCGCTGATGGAGTCCCCGGTCGCAGGATCGAGCCGCTGGACGCGGGCGGCCTTGTCTATCACCCAGATCGAGCGCCCGTCGCTGTCCAGGCACCTCGGGAAAGCGAACTGACCCGGGCTGATGCCAACCTCACCGAGCACGCGGCTGACCGGCATCGCCCTGCCGCCGGCATCGGTTCTGGAGCATCCGGTCGAGCCGGCGAGCGCGCACACCAGCGCGCCCATCCCAGCCGTGGTTGCCCAAGTCTTCCGCATGCGGGCCCAATCCTACGAAAACTCTCTCGTTTGTGTTCGGAATCCCGGGTGCAAGGTTCCATATTCCATCACGGTCGTGACACCGGCGCCCCCGGACCGCCCAGCCGCCCGATCATCCACAACGCTGTCACGCCGAGACACAACCCGCCTCCCAGCAGAATCAGCCCGGCGCAGGACAACTCCTGCGTCCGGGCGAAGTGAAGTTGATTGAGAATTGCTCGGGCAAGCGTGTCGATGCCGGGAGGCTGCACCACGATCGACGATTCGATCTCGTGGAAACTGAGAATTCCTGCAACCAGCGCCGCCGCGACCAGCACCGGCCACCGGGGCAGGATCGATACACGAACAAGCGCCCGGACACCGGTCGCCCCGTCGATCGCCCGCTGATCGGCCCACGCTTTGGGTTCAAGCGATGCCATCCAGCAACCCAGCATCACCGGAACCATGCCAAACCGCGCCAGGTGCGCCATCACCAGCGGCAGCGCCGTGCTCTCGAGCGCCGGCGACATCGAACGCACAGCGCCGGAAATCCATACGCCGACCATCACCCCGGGAACCAGCCCACTGATCAGCAAGAGAAACAGGCTCGCGCGAACCAGCGGTTTTCCCCGCCGCTCAAGTGAAGCAGTCCACGCCAGCAGCATCAGCAACGACGCGCCGACCCCCGTGACCAGGCCCAGCAGCAAACTCGAGATCAACTGCTCGCGATAGGTGTGCGTGAATCCCGCCAGGCCACCCACCGACGCGATGTGACTTGCAAACAAACCCGCCGGGACGACCACGCTCAGAATCAGGACACACCACGTACCCGCCAGCGCACCGGTGCTCCGCACCTTTGTGGCCGTAGTCTCATCGCTCTCGCTCCGGGGTCGCGCCGCAATTCCGCTCAGGACCCACGCCGCCGAAACCGCGGCAAGCACCACGGGCCACGCGACAATCCACGCTCGCCATTGCCGCTCCTGTGGCAAGAGATCCATCGCCAACCACACGCGGATCGTGAGCGTTTCCAGCCTTGCCACATGCAACGGAATCGCCGAACCGAGCATGATCAGCGCGATCAGGCCAGCCGCCGCGATCAAGCCCGGCCATGACAGGCCCATCCGAAACCGCAGGTTCGCCCTCGCCGCTGCGACTCGGCCCTTCGGGGCATCGAGCTCCGCCTGGGCCAGGACTTCCCGGTCGACATTCTGCAGCCACGCCGCAAGCACGATGGCTCCAAGCGGCGCCGACCACAGCCCGAGCGCTCCAACCGCGAGCACTTTTCCCGCGGCAACGGGTATCCAACTCGATTCGCCTCGCGCCGATTGTTCGAGCCAGTCGCCCAGCCACGTCCCCGGTGCACGCAGGAGGTTGAAGGCGCCAAAGGCGAGGTAGTTGGGAAGCAGCAGGGGAGTGGCGACCAGTGGGAGGTACTTCCATCCGCGAAGCCGAAGCGTCCATGCCAGCGGCCACCCGAGCCCGGCGCCGATCGCGCCGATCAGCAGGGCCACCCCAAAGCTCTTCAGGGTTGTCGCAGTTGAAAAAAAGGTGAGCGAGTCGCCCGCCACCGGTCCGGAAACGGTCGCCCCAGGGATACCCGGTCCGCTTTCGATGGGAAGCGCCCCGGTCAGGTTGGCCGTCCGGAGTGCCACGCCGGTTGCCCAGAGGATCGGCAAGCCGACCAGCAAGCAAGCCATGATGAGCAGGAGCCAGCCCGCGAGCGAGCCGCCGAGTCGTTCACGCATGGGTTTCGCCAAGCACGGCCACCGACCATCGCCCAAGCGGGGCAAACGCCGCCCGGTCGCAACCCGGGCCGTTTCAGAGTATCATCGATACCCCTATGTCCACTCTCACCCCTCAGGCCGCGGCCGGCAAAAAGGCCTCACAGCAGAAGCCAGCCCAGCCCAAGCCCCGGGCCACGGAACCCGAGGCCGAGGGGTCTTCGGCAGACGCCCACTACATAAAGAGGATGAAAAAGCTGCGGGAGGCGATGGGGGGCCACGAGCTGTCGCACATGCTCGTGACCAACCCGCTGGATGTCGGTTACCTGACCGGCTTTCTCGGGGGTGACAGCTACCTGATCCTGGGCCCCGGCCGCCCTGTGCTGGTCAGCGATTTCCGCTATCAGGAAGAACTGAGCCACTTCGAGGGCCTGTGCGAGATCGTCATCCGCAAGCGTTCCATGGGCGAGGCCATCGCCGAGCTGCTCTCGGGCGAGAACGTTGCCCGGGTCGGCATCCAGGCCGAAATCATGACGGTCGCCGAGCGTGACCAACTCGCCAAGAAGATTGGCACCAAGCGGGTGGCCGCAACGCTCGGGCTGATCATGAAGATGCGCTCGGTGAAGGATTCGGCAGAAATTGCGCTGATCCGCAAAGCGATCAAGATTCAGGAAGAGGCTTTGAAAGCCGTCCTGCCCACGCTCGAACCCGGTCTGACAGAACTCGAGGTGGCAGCACGACTCGAAGCAGAAATGAAGAGCCGCGGCTCAAGCAAGCCGAGCTTCGAGACCATCGTTGCCGCTCGCGCCAACGGCAGCATGGCCCATTATCGTCCCGGCTCGACCAAGCTCGCCGCCAACCAGCCGGTGCTGATCGACTGGGGCGCCATCTGGCAGGGCTACCACAGCGACATGACCCGCACGTTCTCGCTCGGAAAATGGCCCAAAGCCGTTGCCGAGATCTATCCGATCGTGCTGGAAGCCCACCAGAAGGCCGCCGCGGCGCTCGCGCCCGGCAAATCGACCTCCGACATCGACAAGATCGCCCGCGAAGTCATCAACGACGCCGGCTTCGGGGACAAGTTCGGGCACGGGCTCGGGCATGGCATCGGGCTCCAGACGCACGAAGATCCGCGCCTGACCCACATGCTCGCAGGGTCTCGGCTCGAGGTCGGGCAGGTTTGCACGATCGAGCCCGGCATCTACCTTCCGGGCGTGGGGGGTGTCCGCATCGAAAACGATTACGTCATCCAGGAAAACGGGGCGGCCAACCTCTGCACGCTGCCCATGACAATGGATTGGGCCACTCTCCGCTGAAGCCCTCCGGGGCACTCCAGCACTTTGCGCGATTGGAAACACCATGATCGACCCCACCAAACTCAAGGATCTGATCAAGCTGATGGTCGACAACGACCTGACCGAGATCGATCTGCAGGACGAAAAGGAAACCGTCACAATCAGGCGCGGGCACGCCCCGGGAGCCGCAGCGCCGGTTGTCTACGCCGCGCCCCCCCAGGCAGCAACGGCTCCCGCAGCCGCTCCTGCTGCCGCTCCGGCTGCGGCGCCCGCGGCCGCCAGCGGCGATGCGGGTCTGATCGCTATCGAGTCGCCCATGGTCGGCACGTTTTATTCCGCCGCCAACCCCGATTCGGCGCCGTTTGTCAGCGCGGGCGCGAAGATCACGGGCAGTACGGTTGTGTGTCTGATCGAGGCCATGAAGGTCTTTAACGAGATCAAGGCCGAGAAGACGGGCACGGTCGAGCGCGTGCTTGTGAAAAACGGCGAGGCGGTTGAGTTCGGGCAGAAGCTCTTCCTGATCCGGCCCTGAACGCAAGGCCGTGCGCACTAGGGACTGGGCACTAGTGCGATCGGGCCTTTTGAATCGGCCGCCTAGTTTCGACAGGCACGACCAACTCCATGTTTAAACGAGTACTGATCGCCAATCGCGGGGAAATCGCTCTCCGCATCATGCGCGCCTGCCGCGAGATGGGTATCGAGACCGTCTGCGTCTATTCGACGGCGGACAAGGACGCGCCCTATCTGAAGCTGGCCGATCGCGCGATCTGCATCGGGCCGGGTCCGGCGAAGGAGAGCTATCTCAATATCGCCCGCATTTTGAGCGCTGCGGAAGTGGCCGATGTGGACGCGATCCATCCGGGATACGGCTTCCTGTCGGAGCGGCCCGATTTCAGCCAGGCCTGTCGCGACTGCAAGATCGAGTTCATCGGGCCGAGCCCGGAGGCGATGCAGGCGCTGGGCGACAAGGTCGACTGCAAGAAAACGGCCAAAGCCAACGGCGTGCCGGTCTTCCCCGGTTCACCCGATGCGATCGAGGACGAAGAAGAGGCCGTCCGCATCGCCAATGAGATCGGTTTCCCGGTGATCATCAAGGCTTCCGCAGGCGGCGGCGGGCGCGGCATGAAGGTGTGCCACAACGAGGTCTCGCTGCGCTCCATGCTCAGGGTTGCGAGCCAGGAAGCGGCCGCGGCGTTCGGCAACGGCGCGGTCTTCATCGAGAAGTACCTCGAGCGGGCCCGGCACGTCGAGATGCAGATGCTCGGCGACAAGCACGGTAACGCCGTCTATCTGTGGGAGCGCGATTGCTCGCTGCAGCGCCGCCACCAGAAGGTCATCGAGGAGGCTCCGGCCCCCAACGTCGATCGCGTCAAGCTGCAGAAGGTCGCAGAAGCGGCGGCCAAGATGATCAAGAGCGTCAAGTACGCCGGCGCCGCGACGTGCGAATTCCTGCTCGACGAAAAGGGCGACTTCTACATGCTGGAGGTCAACACCCGCGTGCAGGTGGAGCACCCGGTGACCGAGCTGATCACGGGCGTCGACATTGTGAAGATGTCCATCATGATCGCGGCGGGTGAGAAAATCCCGTTCAAGCAGAGCGACATCAAGATCAACGGCCACGCGATCGAGTGCCGCATCTGCGCCGAGGACCCGGCTCAGGGCTTCCGCCCGAGTGCCGGCAAGATCGCGACTTGGGAGCCGCCGGGCGGCCCGGGCGTGCGGATGGATACGCACGTCGTGAGCGGGTACGTCGTGCCCCCCAACTACGACAGCATGATCGGGAAGCTGATCGTGCATGCGGATACCCGGGAGCACGCGCTCGATCGCGCCGCGCGCGCGCTGCGCGAATTCAATGTCGGGCCGATCAAGACCACCATCCCGCTCCACCAGCGACTGGTCGAGAACACCGATTTCCGCAAAGGCGGCGTCGACATTCACTACCTGGAGCGGCTGCTCAAGTAGCGGTCAGGGACAGGCGAGCGCGTCGTACGCTCCGGCGAAGAGCACGAAGTCTGCATCGTCGACAAGGGTGTCGGCGTTCAGGT
>JAFEBN010000160.1 GCA_018242645.1 Planctomycetota bacterium
TCGGCGCGAGCGAGATCGAGGTGATGCACTCGCCGTCTGCTGCCAACCCCGCGCCGTGCTCCACGACATCCTCCCGCCGCAGCACGGCGTCCGCGCCCTCGGGGATCGCCGCCCCGGTCACGATGCGGATGGCCCGCCCTCCCACGCCAGCAGGGGCGGCGCTCATGCCTGCACCGTGCGGCTCGCCCGGCAGCACCGGCGGCGCGTCCCCGATGCGGGACTCTCCAACGACCGCGAGCGTGACGCTCGCGCCCGCTTCCGCGCTGCGCCACACCGCCTCCACGTCCGCCGCACGCACGGCGTACCCGTCCATCGCCGAATAGTCGAAGGCCGGGCTGTCGCGGTCAGCTCGGACATCCTCGGCCAACACCCGCCCGCGTGCAGCGTCGATCGCGACGACCTCGGGCGGACGGGCCGCGCCAGCGCCCGCGAGGCGCGAGATCATCCCCGCCACCGCCGCGGCGGGTGAGTCGAAGGCGTAGTCCTGACCGCGAAAGCCCATGCACGAATCTCCGGCGTATTCAGCCGCCAAACCATACACTCCCGCGATGCAAGTTGAGGTGCTCATCTTCGGCGCGGCGTCCTTCGGGGCCAAGACCGACCGAGTGACGGTCGAGGTGAGCGCCGCGCCGACGGTACGCGAGGTACTGGCCGCATTGCACGCGCAGCACCCGGCGCTGAAGTTCGCTCTGCCGCCGCCAGAGTCGGGCCGCCTCGCCGTGAACCATTCCTTCGCCAGGGGCGACCACGCGATCCGGCCGGGCGATGAGGTCGCGCTCATCACGCTTGTGGGGGGCGGCTGATGGTCTTCGCGCTCATCATCGATGGCCCGCTCACACCCGAGTTTGAGGCCCGCGCACTGCTCGCCCACGCGGACCAGTGGCGCTCGCTCGCGCACGACGGCACGATCGGGGCGACGCTGCGCTTTGAGGGAGTCGTCCGCCGAGCGGAGCGTGACCCTGAGGCGGCGGACGTCGAGCGTGACCTGCTCGCGCTGGACTACCAGACCTACGACCCGATGGCCCAGCGCGGGCTGGAAGCGCTGGCCGTGAGCGTGGCCGAGCGGCATGGGCTGAAGTCCATCGTCGCGCTGCACAGCCGGGGACGCGTGGGCGTGGGCGAGGTCTCGTTCGTGCTGGAGGTCGCCGCGCCGCACCGCGCCGAGATCCTCGCCGCGGTCGCCGACTTCATCGACCGGCTGAAGCAGGACGTCCCGATCTGGAAGAGGGCGGTGTGGGCGGGGTGAGTCGTCGATGTGGTGTGGGCACCATCGGGGCACGAGCGGAAGGCGGGAGAACCGGGGCATCGGTCTCGGCCACAGTCATGGAGTGTAATCCCTCATGAAGACCATCATCGAGCCGTTCCGTATCAAGGCCGTCGAACCAATTCGGATGACCACGCGCGACCAGCGGGATGCGCTACTCCGCGAGGCTCACTTCAACCCGTTCCTGTTGCGTGCCGAGGATGTGCTCATCGACTTGCTGACCGACTCCGGGGCGAGCGCGATGAGCAGCGAGCAATGGGCCGGGATCATGCGGGGCGACGAGAGTTACGCTGGAAGCCAGTCGTTCTGGCGGCTCAAGGAAACGGTGCTGGGCCTCACCGGGTTTGCGAACCTCCTGCCGACGCACCAGGGGCGCGCGAGCGAGCGCATCCTCTTCGAACTCGTTGGCGGCCCGGGCAAGGTTGTGCCCAACAATGCCCACTTCGACACCACGCGTGCCAACATCGAGCACAGCGGCGCACTGGCCGTCAATCTGCCGATCCCCGAAGCCTCCGTTCCCGCCAACCGTCATCCGTTCAAGGGCAACATGGATGTTGCGGCGCTCAAAAGCCTGGTCGCCAAGGTCGGAGCCGAGAACATTCCGCTTGTGATGATGACCATCACAAACAACACCAGCGGCGGTCAGCCGGTCAGCCTCGCCAACCTCAGAGCGGTTCGGGCCGTCTGCGACCGCCACAAGCTGCCACTCTTCCTGGATGCCTGTCGCTTTGCGGAGAATGCCTGGTTCATCAAGATCCGCGAACTCGAGTGCGCAGCGATGAGCGTGCGTGAGATCACGCGAGCGATGTTTGATCTGGCCGACGGCGCCACGATATCGGCGAAGAAGGATGGCCTCGTGAACATCGGTGGAATGCTCTTGATCAAAGATCGGGCCCTGTTCGACAGAGCCTGCAACCTACTCATTTTGACCGAGGGTTTTGTCACCTACGGCGGGCTCGCCGGGCGAGATCTCGAAGCGATGGCCCAGGGCTTCAAGGAGGTGATGGAGGAGGACTACCTCTCCTACCGCATCCGCAGCGTCGCATACTTGGGAGAGAA
The DNA here is from genome assembly GCA_018242645.1 of Planctomycetota bacterium. GTDB lineage: Bacteria > Planctomycetota > Phycisphaerae > Phycisphaerales > UBA1924 > JAFEBO01. The sequence continues at coordinate 2,324 of JAFEBN010000160.1, forward strand.
GCTGCTCGCGGCGGGGATCAGGATCATCGAGCCGCCAGGCGGGCATGCGATTTACATCGACGCTGGACACTTCTGCCCTCACATCCCTGCGGAGCGTTTCCCGGGACAGGCGGTTGTCTGTGGACTTTACCGCGCCGCGGGTATCCGCTCGTGCGAGATCGGCTCGGTGATGACGGGCCCGCGCCCGGCCGCACCGCCGAAGATGGAACTTGTGCGACTTGCCCTGCCTCGCCGCGCGTACACGCAGAGCCACTACGACTACGTGGCTGAAGCGTGCGCGGAGCTGTTCGGCAAGCGCGAGGAGATGCGTGGGCTGCGGATTGTCGAGGCTCCAGAGGTTCTGCGGCACTTTACGGCGAAGTTCGAGGAGCTTTGATACGGGAGCGCCCCGCACTCCGCGGTGGTGCTCGCCCCAGGCGGGCGGTCCACGCCTCGGAGAGCCCCGACGCCGCGGCAGGGTGACCGGCGTCACGTCGCTCGGCGCATCGTCGCCGATGCCCTTGGCGTACTGTGAGTCTTGCACTGCGTGCATCGCTGCGTCCGCGTAGTCGATCGCAAGGAGCCCCGTATGGCCGCCCCACTTCTCGATGCCACCACACCCGAGTTTCTCGATCTGTTGCAGATCTGCCCGATCGTGCCCGGCGCCACGGTGAGCAAGCCGCTGCTCAACCTGCCCGAGGGCAAGGTCGTGATCTTCGCGATGGACGCCGGGCAGGAGATGAGCGAGCACCGGGCGCCGTTCGTCGCCACGGTCCATGTGCTCGATGGTCGGCTGCGCTTTGGTGTGGAAGCGGCTGAGAAGATCATGGGGCCGAACGATTGGCTGCTGATGCCCGCGAACGCCCCGCACCGGCTGACGGCGCTCGAGCCCACGCGTTTCGTGCTCACGCTCTTCAAGCGCGCGTGATGTACGCCGCCGCCCGCCTCGTGCGAAGCACACGGCCCCGCGTCTCAGCCGCATCCGTAGGCTGTTGACCGCGGAAGCCGCGCAGTTGGGTGCAGTCCCGTGGGCGTCATGCCCGAATTCGACGCGTTGCAACCTATGGATGTCGCTCACGGCGAGAGAAGTGTGCTCGTCCACGCCGCGCCAGCATCGGTCGATCCGCGACGCCACACGATGCGCTGGTGCAGGCGTCCGTCGCGCCCGGACCAGAGTTCCACGGACCGGAGACGAATGCGATATCCACCCCAATCCTCGGGGCGCCGGATCTCCTGGCCCATGGCGACCGACTTCGCGAGCGAAAGGGCCGCCTCGACGAGCTGCCGCCGCGATTCGATCGGCGTGCTCTGGCGGCTGATGCTCGCGCCGATACGTGAGAGCAGCGGGCGACTCTTGAAGTACGCGTCGCTTTCGGCCTCGGTGAGTTTCTCGATGGTCCCCTCGAGACGAGCCTGGCGTTTGGCGTGGGGCCAATGGAAGACAACCGCCGCGAGCGGATTGTGCTCGAGTTCCGATCCCTTCCTGCTGCCGTAGTTCGTGTAGAAGTGAATAGCGCCGGTATCTGCCTCAATGCCCTTGCACAAGACGATTCGAACGGAGGGCCAGCCATCGGGTGTCGCGGTGGCGAGGCTCATGGCGTTTGAATCGTCGTACTTGCCGCACGCCTCGGCGTCCCTGAACCACCCCACGAACAGCGGCATCGGATCTGGCGGTGCAGGCTCGGGCAGGTCGTGTGCGGAAAGCAGAGCGGTAAGAGATTCGGTGATCATGACGGTGTATCGTTGGCGCTCTTCGCCGCCACGACAGGCACATCGGTTTAGGTCGCCGCGATCGGGCGACCATCAGTTGAAGAACGCGAGCACCGCTCGCGACGCAAGAGACCGCAGCGTAAGTGCCCGCCCACAACCGTGCGGATCGCCAATGGCACACACGCTGATGCAGATCGCCGACCATGGGACTAGCCTCGCTCCGCGGCTTGCCCGAATGCTTCGGACTCCATACTATATGCAAGCCGCCCATGCCCCCGAGCACCAACACCAACCCGTCCACGGCCGATCGAGTCCTCACCGGCCTCGCCAAGCTCTCGCTCGTGATGCGGCACGAATCGTGGCAGTCCGCCGGGAGACGCGGGCTGACGCCGACGCAGACTCAGATCCTGTCGATCCTCGCGGGCTCGCCCGAGCCCATCGGTCTCAAGGAAGTATCGAGACAAATGGCGATCACGATGGGGACGGCCAGCGAGGCGACCGCCGCGTTGGTGGCCAAGGGGTTGGTCCGCAAAGCACAGTCCAAGTCTGACGGACGGCTCCCTGTACAAGACCGTTTCGGAGGGTTGGCGGACCACTCTCGGGGTGGCCCGATAGGTGTGCGATCGATACGGGGCGTTAACGGGGATCGGCGGAAACCGCGTTTTCAGGGCCGCCAGCGGGGTACAAATACTCC
>JAFEBN010000161.1 GCA_018242645.1 Planctomycetota bacterium
GCAAAGGTGTCGTCGCGGCAGAGCCGCTTTGCCGCCGCAAGATCGACGGTCCCGGAAAGCGCGATGATGCCGCCGTAGGCGGCTAGCGGGTCGCCCGCGATGGCGTTCTCGAGGGCAGCGAGCGAAGACGAGGCCAGCGCGCATCCACACGGGTTTGCGTGCTTGATGACCGCGGCGCCGACCTGATCGGGAGCAATCACCCGCAGGGCTCGCACCAGTTCCAGCGCCGCCGCCGCGTCCGCGATGTTGTTGTAACCGAGTTCCTTGCCGTGGAGTTGGCGGGCGCGGGGGATGCAGGCCTGCGGCCCTTGCGTTCCCGCATAGAGCGCCGCGACCTGGTGCGGGTTCTCGCCGTAGCGGAGTTCCTGAACGAGCGAGAACTGCTGCTGGAGACGCGCGGGGAAGCGCGGGGCCGATTCGGGCGGCGTCGAAAGGTAATTGGCGATCGTCGCGTCATAGGAACTGGTGCGCTGGAAAGCGGCCGCGGCGAGTTCGCGCCGCAGCGCCAGGCTGGTCTTGCCGCCCAGCGAGTCGAGATCTCGCACGACCGAGGCATACTGCTCGGGCGAGATGACGACGGTGACCCAGTCGTGGTTCTTGGCGGCAGACCGGATCATCGAGGGCCCGCCGATATCGATTTGCTCGACGGCCTCCTCGCGGCTGACGCCCGTTTTCGCGATAGTCTGCTCGAAGGGGTAGAGATTGACGCAAACCAGGTCGATGGGCGCGATCTCGTGGCGCTCGAGTGCCGCGGCATGTTCGGGATCATCCCGGACGGCGAGCAGGGCCCCGTGCACCTTGGGGTGCAGGGTTTTCACGCGACCGTCCATGATTTCCGGGAACCCGGTCACCTGATCGATCGGCGTGACCTTGATGCCGGCGTTTTCGAGGATCGCCGCGGTACCGCCGGTGGAGATGATCTCGATCTCGCGGCGTGCGAGAGCGCGTGCGAACTCGATCAGCCCGGCCTTGTCAGAGACCGAGATGATGGCCCGTCGGATCGTGACCAGGTCGTTCATCGCGGCGCTCCGTTTTCGGGTGGATCAGTTGCGGGGGACAAAGCGGACGAGCACGCCTCCGTCGCTGATGGCGTAGAGGTTGCCGTCTTCGAACTTGTCGGTGATGAGATCGACGGTTTGCGGGATGACAAAGGAACGGATGATGTCGCCGCGGTCCTTGTCCAGGAGCAGCGCGAGCGAGCCGTTCCACACCAGCAGGTTGCCGCCCCGGATGCCGACGACGGTGCCCTCAACCACGCGATTGGACCAGATGATCTTGCCGGTGGCGCCGTCGACCGCCGAGAGGCCCTCGTTGCCGAGCTGAGCCCAGACGGTCTTTCCGTCGGTCGAGGGTTGGCGCTTCAGGGGCTGATCGCAGCGGATGCGCCATGCGACATCGCCGCTGGGACGGAGGCCCCAAAGCGACTGATCACGTCCGGCGGCCACCATCAGGCCCTGTGCCGCGACGGGATCGGTGTCGAGCCCGCCGAAGATTTCGCCTCGCCCGAGCGGACGACCCGACTTCGCGCTCACAAAGACATATTGACCCGCTTGGGAAATCGCCCCGATGATCGCGTCATCGGCTTCGAGCGGACCCACCAAAACCGGCTTGTGATCGATCGCGCCGCGGAGGAGGAAGGACCACTTGGTGACCCCGAGATCAATTCGGTGCGCGAGCACGTGCCCGGTGGTGGTGCCGTAAATGCAGGAATTGCCGAAGACGATCGGAGCGGTGTTCACGACCCGGGCGTAGCGCTGGCGGGATTGCACGTCGCCGTTGACCGAGGACAGGACGAAGAGTTCGCTGTCCGCCGACACGAGGACCTTCTCGCCGTCGCGGTTGAGCCCGACAAAGCGGGTGAGAGGGCTGGCGAGCTCGTTCGCCCAGCGCATGGCCCCGTTGGAGGATTCGAGGCCGGTCACCGTGGATCCGGTTTCCTGGGTCAGGACCAGGTCGCCCGCCGGAACCACCGACTGGAGCCGCTGGCGCTGCGTGAGATAGGGGAAGGCCGTCCAGTCACGCCGGTAGCCAAGTTCCAGGAAATTGGCGTCGTTGATCGAGTAGCCGCCAATGGGGGGCGACGAAGGCGTCGTGGCGGGGGATGCGGGTTTGGAAGTGTCGGCATCCGGGGCTTTGGCCGTGCTCTTGTGGGCGCAGGCCGGCAGGGCCAAAACGCCAGAGGCGAGAACAAGGCGGAGGGCAAAGCTGCGGACAGACTGAAGATTCGCCATAGCGGGTCTTTCGGGGGGTCGCTGGATCGTCTCTTCTACCAGATTTTGCCCCGCCCGGCGTTTGGCCCGATCCGGCGAGGTCGGGCGGTGGGGCGGTAGGGGGTGGGGGCCATTCTTGGACCGCTCCGCCCGGCGCGTCGACCCGTTCCCGGGGACTCGCCGGTCTGTTTGTCCGTTTGCAAGCCTGCTGCGGTTGCGTTTGAGGCAAGTCTTGCGGACACTTCCGGCATGTTCACCGGGATCGTGCAGGCTGTGGGTCATGTCGCACGGGTCGAACCGACCCCCAAGGGCCGGCGGCTTTGGGTCGATCCGGGCACATGGGGGTTTGTGCCTGCGGCGGGCGATTCCATCGCTGTGGATGGGTGTTGCCTGACCGTGGTGCAGGTGGATTCTGGGAAGTGGGCGTTTGACGCAGTGCCCGAAACGCTCGCCAAGACGACGCTTGACACGTGGAAAGCCGGCAAGCGGGTAAACCTCGAGCACGCGGCGACGGCGGCGACTTTTCTTGGCGGTCACATCGTGCAAGGCCATGTGGACGGAGTGGGGACCGTCGAGTCGGTCACACGGAGCGCCGATTGGCGGGTGCGGGTACGGCTGCCCGGAGCGCTTCGCGAGTACATGGTTCCCAAGGGGTCGGTCGCTCTTGCGGGGGTTTCGTTGACTCTGGCGGAGGTCGACCCACGCGAGGGCTGGATTGAGGTCGCGCTCATTCCCGCGACGCTGGAGAAAACCACGCTTTCCGAGCTGCGACCGGGGGAAGGGATCAATGTCGAAGCCGATGCGATGGCCAAGACGATGATTCAGTGGATCCGGAACTACGCCGCGTGGAAGGCTTGAGGGAGAATCGCCGGATGCGGATTGTCGGAATCGACCCTGGGCTTCGGATCACGGGCTACGGCTGCCTGGACGTGACCGACGGCGCGGCCACGCTCGTCGAGGCGGGGGTGTTCCGATTGGGCAAGGCCTTGAATGCCCGGGAGCGCGACGAAGTGGAATTCCGGGTGGGCGATGCTCACAGCATCTCGTCGCGGCTGTCGGAGCTCGACCGCGATTTTCGCGTCATGCTCGATCGGCTCCGGCCGGACCTCGTGGCGGTTGAGGCGCTCTTTGCGCACTACAAGCACCCCGCGACGGCAATCGTCATGGGTCACTCGCGGGGCGTGCTGCTGCTGGCGATCCGCCAGATGGGGATGAAGCTGCTCGAGTTCAAGCCGACCATGGTGAAGAAATCGGTGACCGGCAATGGCCTGGCGAAGAAGGCGCAGGTGCAGCAAGCGGTTCGTGCCGTCCTCGGTCTGCAGGAAATTCCAGAGCCGCCGGACATGGCGGATGCGCTCGCCGTCGCCATTTGTGCATCGCGGCGCGCACTGCTTGCGGAGATCGCCTGACCGGCGGCACGCACACAAGAGGGCGGTGCGCACGCAGAAGCGTGTGTACGGCCGCCACATCCGCCGCAACCCCTGATAAAGTTGGTCATGTCTGACCAACGCGACAAACTCGCGGCACAAGTACTCATTGTCGAGGATGAGCCCGACCACGCCGATGTGATGGCCGACGCGCTGCGCAAGCCCGGCCACGTGTGCACGATCGTCAACGATGCCCCGGCCGCGTTCGAGGAACTCAAGGGCGGCGCATTCGACGTCGTTGTGACCGACCTTCGCATGCCCAATTCGGGCGGGAAGAACGGCATCGCGGCGGACGGTGCGGATGCGGGGCTGAAGGTTCTCGAGGCCGCCCGTCGTCTGCAGCCTTCGGCCGAGACCATCATGGTGACGGCGCACGGTGACGTGCCGACAGCGAGAGCCGCGTTCAAGCAGGGGGCGTACGACTTCATCCAGAAGCCGCTCGACCTTGAGGTGTTCCGGAATCTGGTCAATCGCGCCGCAGAAACGGTCCTGCTCCGTCATCAGAACGATGAACTCAAGGTGCAAGCGGATAGCGCGGGGTTTGACGGGCTTGTCGCGAGCAGCGAGCCGATGCGCCGTGTGTTGCGGACGATCCGGACGGTCGCGCCGAGTAACATCCCTGTGCTCATCACCGGCGAGAGCGGCACGGGCAAGGAGCTCATTGCGCTCGCTGTGCACAAGCTCAGCAAGCGTGCCGCACCGCCGAACCCGTCGGGTGGCGGTTTCCTGGGGGGAGGCAGCGGTGCGGGCGGTCGGTACGTTGCATTCAACTGCGCCGGTCAGAGCGAGAGCCTGCTGGAAGACCAGCTCTTCGGGCACGTCCGCGGCGCGTTCACGGGTGCCGACAAGGACCGGCCCGGTGTGTTCGAATATGCCGATGGGGGCACGCTTTTCCTCGACGAAATCGGCGATATGCCCATGAGCATGCAGGCCAAGCTGCTCCGTGTGCTCGAAAGCGGTGAG
>JAFEBN010000162.1 GCA_018242645.1 Planctomycetota bacterium
CTCCAACGGCGTTATTCACGCCATCGACACGGTGCTGATCCCGACCGACAAGTCGGTCGTCGAGATCGCGATGGAGAACGGGCAGTTTTCCACGCTCTGCAAGCTTGTGAAAGCCGCGGGCCTGGCCGAGGCGCTCAGCGGTGCGGGGCCCTACACGGTGTTCGCGCCGACAGACGACGCTTTTGCGAAGCTCGATCGTGCAACGCTCGACAACCTGCTCAAGCCGGAAAACAAGCAGAAGCTCAAGGACATCCTGAAGTACCACATCGTGAAAGGTCGCGTCTACAGCGAGCAGGCCGCCAAGGCCGGGGAAGCCAAGACCGCCCAGGGCGAAGAGATCCGGGTCTCCGTGCGTGATGAATCGCTCCGCGTCAACGATGCGCGGATCGTGAAGGCCAACATCGACGCCCGCAACGGCGTGATTCACGTGATCGATGCGGTGCTCATTCCGGAGTGAACCAGGCCCGTGGTGACCGGTCTGAAAAGACCGGTGCCGCTTTCCGACGTTCCGGAACAGGCTTTCAGGATGGCGGGCCCTGCATCCGAGTGAATCTCCCCGAGATAGCCGGGCATCCAGCCACCCTCTGCGAGCGAAGCACTAGAGAGCCCATATGGGCCGATCCTGGACCGCTATGTCTTCTTTTGCCGCGAACCCAACCCGATCCCGTCGACCCAGCGCCTCCAGCGGGGTATGCCCGGTGCGAGCGATTCGGTGTCTCTATGATCGGTCGCGTGCCGCGGCACAGGACGTTGCCGCTACGCGGGAGCAGTCCGGGTTCTTGGATCAGCCGCTACTCCAACGCATTGCTTCGGGTGACAAGGCCGCGGTGCAGCAGTGCATCGAGCGGTACACCGGACTTGTCTGGTCACTGACCCGGCGCATGTGCCTGAATACCGCCGACGCCGAAGACGCGGTTCAGGAGATCTTTGTCGAAATCTGGCGCAACGCCTATCGGTTCGATCCCTCCGTCGCCTCCGAGACCACCTTCATCGCCATGATCGCGCGCCGGCGTCTGATCGACCGCAAGCGGCGGGCGTCGCGCCAGAAGGATCGGGCCCCCCTCGAGGAAGCGGGCGCCGCAGCGCCCGCCCAGAATCTCGCCAGCGAACTCGGGGAAGAAGCCGCGGCCGCCGCGCGGGTGATGCAAGATCTGAGCGCCGAGCAGCAGCGAGTCCTGCGGTTGTCCCTGATTCAGGGGCTTTCCCACGAGAAGATCGCGACGGCGACCGGGCTGCCCCTGGGCACCGTCAAGACGCACGCCCGTCGCGGTCTGATGCGCATCCGTGAATTGCTCACCGGAAAGAAGATGGGGGAGGTGCAGGCATGAGCACGCACCTCCACAACCTCCCCCCCGAAAAGCAGGAACTGCTCCACGAGCTCTTGGCGGACCGTGCGCTGTTCGGCCTTGAGTCCGCTCAGGAGCAGGAACTGGCGGATCTGCTCCGTGCCGCTGGTCGCGAGGATGACGACAGCTTCGACTTGGCCGCAGCGGCCGCGATGCTTGCGGCGGTTGGCCCCATCGAGCAAGCCCCCGCATCGGTTTACACCCGCGCCGGGCAAGCGGCCGAGGCGTTCGGCCGCGAAATGATCAACAGTCGCAACATGGTGGGGGAACCTGCGCTTCGGCTCACCGAGCCGGTCAATCCCACCCCCCGACGCATCAGTGCGGCGTGGCTCGGCTGGATGGCCGCTGCGGCGTGCCTCGCGTTTGCCGCGATCGGCTGGATCCAGATGTTCGCTCAGCGCCAGGCTGCCCCGGTCGCCCAAGTATCGCTCGCCTCGCTGCGCGACTCGGTCGCCAAGGCCGCGGATGCACGCCATGCTCCGTGGAAGGACTGGGATAACCCGGAGATCAAGGGCGTCAAGGGTGAGGTGGTCTGGAGCCAGGACAAGCAAAAGGGCTACATGACCTTCAAAGGGCTGCCCGAGAACGACCCGCTCCGGGAGCAGTACCAGCTCTGGATCGTCGACGACCGTGGCTTGGCCCAACGCATCAGCGGCGGCATCTTCAACGGCTCGGGCAAACCCACCGGCTGGCAGGGAGAGGTGCGCGCAGAACGCGTAGGCGACGAACTGATTGTCGAGATCTCCCCACGCATTCACGTAGGTCAGCCCTCGTTGTTCGCCCTCACCATCGAAGAACCCGGGGGAACGTGGGTGTCGGACATGAAGCGGCGAGTGGTCGCGGCTTCTGGTTCGTAATGAATTAAATTTCAACTCATTCGAACGCCAAACCGGCTTTGCGGCACGCCGTTGGGCATTCGCGGGCTGCTTCTCGGGGAATCTACCGAAAATTTGTCAGTTTGGAGGAGGGCATTCCGTTGTCTCTGCGCATTATGGGGTGTGGGACTCGATGTTTTACACGTTGGGTCAGAAGGTGTGGGCCGTTGAAAAACGGGAGAGGGGCCGAGAGACCTATGGAAAACGAGGAGAAGTCACCTGCCTTTGGCAGGCTGGTGGGGTATTCCGCCCCCATGATGCGTGTTCGGGAGACCATCCGAGTCGCCGCGGCGTTTCCTTCGACCGTGCTGATCCACGGCGAGAGCGGCACGGGAAAAGAACTTGTTGCCAGGGCGATTCACGAGTTGAGCCCTCGTTCCCAGGGCCCGTTTGTAACCGTCGATTGCACGATTCTGACCGAAACCCTCTTCGAGTCCCTGCTGTTTGGGCATGAAAAGGGATCGTTTTCCGGCGCCATTGCGAGCACGCCGGGGCTGATCCGATGCGCGGACGGAGGAACGATTTTCCTGGACGAACTTGGCGAGCTTCCACCACCGGAGCAGGCCAAGTTGCTCCGATTTCTTCAGGAGCGGACCGTGCTGCCGGTCGGTTCGACCAAACCGGTCCCGGTGAATGTCCGCGTGGTGGCGGCAACCCACCGCAATCTCGCCAAAATGGTGGAGGAGGGGGGCTTTCGGCGCGACTTGTTCTACCGGCTTGACGTCGTTCGGGCGTTTACTCCCTCGCTCCGGGATTGCGCGGAAGATATCCGTCCCATCGCCAACGCGCTTCTCTCGAACTTCTGCGATCTGCTCGGCGTGCGCAGGGCTTTTTCCGAGCGATCGCTCGACGCAATGTTGCTGTGCCGATGGCCGGGCAATGTGCGACAACTCGCGACCTGCATCGAACGCGCCGTCGTGCTGTGTGCGGGCGAACTGATCGAACCCGCCGACCTCTGCCTGGATCTTCCGGAAACTCCCGGCATTGGTCTGCTGGAACAGTCGGAAGAACAAGCGGTCCGATACGCGCTCGCGGCATCGGAAGGCAATCGATCCGAAGCGGCGCGAAAGCTCGGTGTTGATCGCCGGCAGTTGTATCGCCTTCTCGCGCGGCTCGAAAAGCGGGCGCACCCGCAATCCGTCGCTTAGCCCGGGTATTCAGAACTTCTCCGATGCCCTCGGCACGCGCTCATGGCGTGTGTCGGGGGCTTTTCTTTTTCCCGCGCGCCGTTTGTCACAGGTGTCGCGCGGCAGGTGTGTCGCATGGTCGCGCCCGGGCGTCGTGGAACGCACCGGGCGCGGGGTTATGAGCGATCGCGGCGTGGGACGCGATTGGCACGAGGCTTGCAATTGGTGCTCGTATGAGCAATCGCCGGGGCCAATTCGGAGATCAGTGGGTGGGCCTGGTGATCGACTCTCCTCGGCGCGAGACCAACACGACCGCGATGGGGGAGATCCTGGGCAACGACGCCATGGTCTTGCTGGTCCGGGAGAATGACGACACGATCCGCAACATCGTGAGCCGTGGCGCTTCGGGCATACTGACCATGCTGGATGAACACAGCGTCCGGGCTGGCGCACGTCTGCTGCAGCGCCTCGGACGCCTTTCGTCGATCCGGCGGGTCGTCGTGCTGCACGACGTGTCTCCCGAGACCGCTGCCGGACTTCACGCGAGCGGCGCGATTCTGCTGCGAGATTGCCCGGAGATTCGCGATGCGATGAGCCGTCTGGTTCAGCAAACGAACACGCTCTGCCGACTTTCGGCATCTGGCGGGCGAGAAGACAAACCGATCGGTCACGGGCTCGTCGGCGGAGATGACTTTTCACCCTATTCGGAGGATGTCGCATGAACACCGATCTCTCGCGGTTCTTGAAAGGATTGAGCGGAACCGAGCTGCTCTGGATCGCGGCGACCTCCAACAGCGCCATGAGAGCGCGCGTGGAGAGCGAACTCGAACTCAGGACCAGGGCGCGAGTGACGAAGCTCGTGGCACGATCAAGGAAATCTCCAAGCGTGCTGCACGCCTTCGCGCAGCGAACTTGAAAACCATGCTCTCTCTCTTCCTCCTCCTCCGCTCGTCGAAGCGCGGGCACGCGCTCGACGGGATTGCACACGGCACTCTTCTCTGCTCGCTCGGAATACGGCGGTCTCCGGGCAGATTTGACGGCAAGAACTCTCTCTCTCCTCCGCTCGTCGAGCCGCGGACACGCGCTCGACGGGATTGCACACGGCACTCTTCTCTGCTCGCTCGGAAGACGG
>JAFEBN010000163.1 GCA_018242645.1 Planctomycetota bacterium
CGGTGCCAAAAGCACAACGGGCCCGCCGCTGCCGGCGAGCCCGTGGGTTTGTTGATTCAGATCAGATCAACTACGCGCAAAGGGCAATCGCCGGCTGTTTCAGCCTTTTCGATTTGCCTTTTTTGGACGCGAGGATCGTCATGTGGGGAAGAGCATAGGCGCGAAAGCGAGGGCCGGCGAGTGCGTGCGTTCGTCAATAATCGCACCGATGTCATCGGATCTCGTGAACACGGTCGACCGTCTCTTGGAGCGAGCGGCCGGCGCGTGCGCCATTTCGCCGGCGCTCGCCACGGCGCAGCGCCTGCACGCTCTGTGCGCCGAGGCGGGCGACGCGATCGACTCGCCCCGGCATGCCGAGGCCGCGGCGATGATTGCGAAGCTCTCGCCCGCCGAGCTTGGCGAGGTGCTCCGCATCGACACCACCCGGTTTTACCTGCTGAACCAGACCGAGCAGGTCCGGATCATCCGTACAAATGTGGAGCGCGCCCGGCGAGCGACTGCCGATCATCCTCGGCCGGAGTCGTTGCCCGAGGCGTTCGCCAGGATGCGGGCCCTGGGGATCGATCCCGCCGGGGTGCGGGCGCTGACCGAGCGGCTCGACGTCCAGCCGACGCTGACCGCCCATCCGACCGAATCCAAGCGCAGGAGCGTGCTCGATAATCTGGTGCGGGCGACCGATCTCCTGCTGCGGCTCGACGATTCGGCGACACCGGAGCACGAGCGGCGTACGAGCGATGCGCAGCTCGAAAGCCTCGTTCAGTTGCTGCTTGCGACCGACGATGTGCGCCCGAAGCGGCTCGAGGTGATTGATGAGGTGAAGAACGGGCTGTTCTTCCTGAAGTCATCGATCTGGAATGTCGTGCCGCGGCTGATGCGGGAAGTGGTGGATGCGGCGAACGATGCGTTTGGCCCGGGGACGCTCGATCTCACGGAATTGCCCGCGCTGATTCGGTATCGAACCTGGATCGGTGGGGATCGCGATGGAAACCCCCGGGTGACGCACGATGTCACCGGCGGGACGCTGCACATCCTGCGTGCCGCGGCGGTGGAACTGTGGGATCGGGAACTGCTGGAGTTGCAGCAGGAACTGACACTTTCGCGCCGGCGCGTGCCGATCCCGGATTCGTTTGTTGATATGGTGCGTGCGGAAGGCGATCGCTTCATCGAAGATTCGAGTTCGCTCGAGCAGCGGCAGCACGAGCCGATCCGTGTGCGGCTGATGCAGATGCGGGGGCGGCTGAAGCGTGATCCTTCGTATCACGGCGAACTGCTTACGAATGATCTGCTGGCCATCCGCGACGCGGTCGAGGGCGCGGGGCTTCGCGATGTGGCGCGCAACGGGCGCCTTGCCGATGCGATCGTGCGCGCCCGCGTGTTTGGAACGCACCTGGCCACGCTGGATATCCGGCAGCACAGCCGTGTTCATGAAGCGGTGGTCGCCGAACTGCTGGCGCTCGCGGGCGTCACGCGGGAGTACGCCACGCTTCCTGAGGAACGACGAATCGAGGTCTTGCGCGCCGAGCTGGCGCAGCCCCGGCCGCTGCGTCCGATGGATGCCCCGCTCTCTCCGCAGGCCTCGGAATTGATGCAGACGCTGCGGGTGGTGCGGCAGGCGATCGAGCAGGATCGGCGGAGCGTGCGGTCGTACATCATCTCGATGACGCACGGTGTGAGCGACATTCTCGAGGTGCTGCTGCTGCTGAAAGAAGCGGGGCTCGCGCGGGCGGTGCCGAGCGCCGGAGCAAGTGGGAACACCGGCCAGACGAGATTGCAGGGGTCGTTGCACGTTGTTCCTCTGCTTGAGACGATCGAGGATCTGGAGCGGGGTGAATCGCTGGTGGCGGGGATGCTGGATGAACCGCTGTATCGGTCGCACCTGGAATCGCTCGTGCCTGCCGGGATCGCGCCCGATTCGCCGAACAGAGCGCCGCTGCAGGAAGTGATGCTGGGGTACAGCGATTCGAACAAGGACGGGGGGTTCCTGATGGCGAACCTGGCGCTCGAGCGTGCGCAGAGGCGGGTGGCGCATGCCGTGCGATCGCGGGGAATCTTGCTCCGGTATTTTCATGGCCGGGGCGGGACGGTCGGAAGGGGGGGCGGGCGCGCGGGACGCGCGATTCTCGGTGCGCCGGCTCCGGCACGCACCGGGCGGATTCGATTCACGGAACAGGGAGAGGTGATCTCGTTCCGGTACGCGCTCGCGCCGATCGCGGCACGCCATCTCGAACAGATCATGCACGCCTCGCTGCTCGCGTCGGCGGATCAGCGTGAGTCGGAACGCTCGCCGGAGCTTTCCTCGCTGCTCGCCCGGTTGTCCGACGAATCGATGAAGCGGTATCGGATGCTCATCGACGATCCGGAGTTCTGGGGATGGTTCGTGAGCGCCGGACCTATCGCGCCGATCGCGGGCTTGCCGATCGCCAGCCGCCCGGTGATGCGCGCTGAGGGTTCGGGCGTGGGCATAGCCGGGAGCAAGCAGTCGGGATTCGATCAGTTGCGGGCGATTCCGTGGGTGTTTACATGGATCCAGATGCGTTGCCTGGCGCCGGGCTGGTTCGGGCTCGGCGCCGCGTTCGGAAGCGCGAGCGAGCGCGAGACCGCGCTGCTCAGCGCGGAGTACCAGAGCAGCGCATGGTTCCGCGCCGTGATCGACAACGCGACGCAGGAACTGCTGCGGGCACGGATGTCGATTGTCCGGCGTTACGCGCTCAACACCGACGGGAATGTCGGCGAGCGGTTCTTCGCGCTGCTGCAGGCCGAGTACGACGCTTCGGTCTGTGCGGTGCTGCGGATCAGTGGGCGAACGTCGCTGGAAGAAGAGTCGCCCATCATCGCGCGGTCGATCCGTGAACGCAACGCGTGGACGGATATTCTCAATCTCATCCAGATTGAGTTGCTGAAGCGCCGGCGTGGCGCCGGTGAATCCGACCGCGAGGAGATCGAGCAGCTGCTTTTCCAGAGCGTCAGTGCTATCGCCGCGGCGATGCAGAGCACCGGCTGAGCGATCTTTTTATTCGCCAATTTGATATGTTCTCGCGATGGACGAAACTCCAACGGGTGCGGATCAGCCGACGCGTGATGCGTCGCCTTCGCCATTGCCTTCGCCTCTGAAAGCCCAACGCCGTTTTGGTGGGAACCTTCCCCAGCGTGGGGAGCAGATCGGCCCCTACACCCTGCTGGAACTCATCGGCGAAGGCGGCTTCGGCACGGTCTGGCTCGCCGAACGCCGCGAACCGATGGTGCAGCGGGTCGCGATCAAGATCATCAAGCCGGGGATGGATTCCAAGGCCGTCGTCACCCGCTTCGAGCAGGAACGCCAGGCCTTGGCGGTGATGGATCATCCCAACGTTGCCAAGGTCTTCGACGGCGGCGTCACAGATCGTGGCCTGCCCTACTTCGTGATGGAGTATGTGGCCGGGAAGCCCATCACGAACTTCTGCGACGAACACCGATGCACCATCCGGCAGCGGCTCGAGCTGTTCGCATCTGTTTGCGACGCCGTGCAGCACGCGCACATGAAGGGGATCATCCACCGGGATCTGAAGCCGAGCAACCTCTTGGCCGAGATGGTCGACGGCAAGCCTTTGGTGATGGTGATCGACTTTGGCATCGCCAAGGCGATCGTCCAGGATGCGTCCGTCGCCCAGTTCACGTCCGAGGGCGTCGCGATCGGCACAACCGAGTACATGAGCCCGGAGCAGGCTGGCGGGCGGCTCGACGTCGATACCCGCACCGACGTCTACGCGCTTGGAGTCGTGCTGTACGAGCTGCTGGTCGGACGCTTGCCGTTCGACCCGGCCACGCTGCATCAGCTCGGCTTTGACGAAGTCCGTCGCATCATCCGCGAAGAAGATCCGCCACGACCGAGCACACGCCTGAGTGCGATCGGTGTCGAGGGAAGTGCGCTCGCGTTGTCGCGGCGTCACCACTCGCCCGCGGCGCTGATTCGCGAGCTCCGCCGCGAGTTGGAGTGGATCCCGCTCAAGGCAATGCGGAAGGAGCGGGATCGTCGCTACGAGAGCGCCGCAGCGCTCGCCGAGGACGTGCGCCGCTATCTCGACGGGCGTGCGCTGCAGGCGGCACCCGAGTCGCGCATGTACCTGGCGAGAAAGCTGGTGTCACGCAACAAGCCGCAGGTCATCGCCGCGGCCGCTGTGTTTGTGGCCCTCGGCGCCGGGCTGGCCGTCTCCCTCTGGCAGCGCGGCGAGGCCATCGCCGCCAGGGACGCCGAGGCCAAGGAGCGAGCCTTGGCCGAGCAGCAGAGCGCCCGCGCCGACGAACGCGCGATCGCGGCCGAGAAGGCAGAGAAGCAGCGTGCCGATCAGCTCAAGAAGCTCTCCGATTTCCAGGCGCAGATGCTCGGCCAGATCGACACGACCAAGGCGGGCGCGGACCTGATGAGCGATGTGTGCGAAAGGTTCGTCGCCGCACTGGAACGCTCGGGCGTGCCCGAGA
>JAFEBN010000164.1 GCA_018242645.1 Planctomycetota bacterium
TGCTGGTCGCGATGGAACTCTGCAAGCGCCTCCGCGTCGAGCGGATCGTGCCGCACGCCGGCGGCGTGCGCGACGGCATCCTCCGTGAAATGGGATCCGCGCAGGAACCCGGCCCGCTCGTCCAACTGACGCGCACCTTCGCGCAGCGCGCCCGTTACGAGCGCCGGCACAGCGAACACGTCGCACATCTCGCGGTCGCGTTGCTCCACGAACTGGCGGAACTGCCCGCGCTACGCGACGGCTTGGCCGACTGCCCACACGCCAGCGAACTGCTCGAATCCGCCGGACTCGTTCACGACCTCGGCGTGCCGATCGAATACCCCAGACATCACAAGGTCTCCCGCCGCATCGTCGAACTCGCGCACTGGCCCGGTGTGCGCGCCGACGAACGGGCGCTGATCGCCAACATCGCCCGCTACCACCGCAAGTCGCTCCCCGCGATGGATCACGCCCCCTTCGCCGCCCTGCCGCGCCGAAGCCGTCAGCACGCGCAGATCCTGGCGGGAATCCTCCGCATCGCCGACGGACTGGATCGACCGCACGATCAAGCCGTGCACGGCCTGCACGCGAAAGCAACTCGCTCAGGACTCGTCCTGTTCGCCGAAGGAGCCCCCGCCGGCGGCCCGGCGCTGCGGGCGGCCCAGAAAAAGGCGGACCTTCTCCAAAAAGTCCTCCGTCGCCCCGTGATCCTCCGGCCGGAACCCGACCGGATTCGTGTCACCGGCTCAAAGTGACGATAATCGCCTGACACAGGAGTCCGCAATGCGCGAGGTGCTTCGATCGGTCGTCAACGGGATCCGCAAGAGCCCCGCGCTCAATTCGATGGCGCGCGCCTGCGTCAAGGCCATCCCCGATCGCCACCACGTCACCAACATGCGCGACATCGGGCCCGTCGCGATCCGCCTGCGTCGTCATCGCTATCTGCTCTGGGAGCACCCGCTCATACACGACGCGTTCATGGTCTCGCTCTTCGCAAGACTGATCCGTCCCGGCGACGTGGTCTACGACATCGGCGCCAACATCGGCCTCTACACCCGCATCATGCGCCAGTGGTTCGGCGCTTCGTATCTCTACGCCTTCGAACCCATGCGTGAGAACCGCGACCTGCTCGCCGAAAACATCCGCCTGGGCAACATGCAAGAGCTCTGCGAGATCTCCGCCCTCGCGCTCTCCGATGCTCCCGGCAAAGAAGAACTCCAGATCGACGACATGAATTCCGGCTCCGCTGTGCTCAACAGCATCTCCGGCGGCCAGGCCTCCAGCGGCCGCGCTCACTTCGGACTGCCCCCCAAGACCGAATCGGTCGAACTCGAGACGCTCGACGCGTTCGTGAAACGGCCCGGCGTCAAGCCTCCCGCGATGATGAAGATCGATACCGAGGGCGCGGAGGTCAAGATCCTCATCGGCGGCCGCGAAACCATCCGCACCCACAAGCCCCGCATGGCCATCGCCCTCCACGGCAAGGACAAGGCCAAGGGCACGCTCGAGCAACTCGAGATTCTCGAGTGCCCCGCGTACGGATACGTTCGCGAGAACGGCGCTATCCGATACCGGCGCCTTTCGGCTTCGGACTTCGATCGACTCGGCAACAACAACATCCTGGCCGCCTACGACGAGGCTCTGCTCGTATCCGAACCCGCGCCGCTCCAGAAAGCGCCGAACCCGGGGGCCTGACCGGTTTTCGGACGCACCCACCCCCTCCGCACTTCCGCCCGCTTGCACCGGGCTGTACCATGGTTCTCGCCGGAGTCCTGTCGCCGAGTGGGCGCGACTTCGCCGCTCGGAGGATGCACATGCACCGTGCTCTGTTGATCGCGCTCGCTGCGGGCGCTCTTGCTCTTCCCGCATCCGCCCAGGAATCGCACCTGGCGGCGGAACGCTACGACAACCAGAAAGTGGTCCGCGTCACGCCCCGCGGCATCGCCGACATCCAGCTCCTCGAACGCGTCTCGGGCGACCGCTGGACCTGCGGCCCGGGCGGCGCCGCGGGCGAAGCCGATTACCGCGTCCGCGAAGCCGACCTCCGCACGCTCGATCAGGCCGGCGTTCCCTACACCGTCATCATCAGCGACGTGCAGAAGCTGATCGACGAAGAGCGCGCGGGTCAGGATCCGTTTCACGACCGCGCGTTCTTCGATGCCTACCAGAACTACGCCAGCGTCAGCAGCTATGTGAACACGCTGGCCGCCACCTATCCGTCATTTGTCACGCGCATCTCGCTCGGCAACTCGATCCAGAATCGAGAGATTTTCGGGTTCCGGCTGACCAGCCCCGTCCCGCCGCTGGGCGGTTCGCCCCGCAAGCCGGTTGTCTTCTTCAACAGCGAACAGCACGCCCGCGAATGGATCGGCGTGATGGTCGACCTCTACATCGCCACGCAATTCCTTGAAACCTACAACACCAACGCCGCGGTGAAATCCCTGCTCGATACCTACGAGTTCGTCTTCGTCCCGCTCTCGAATCCGGACGGTTACAACATCACCTGGACGACCCAGCGTCTCTGGCGCAAGAACGCCCGCACAATCAACGGCACCGTCCGCGGCGTCGACCTCAACCGTAACTGGGGCGTCGGCTGGGGACTCGACTCTGGTTCCAGCGGCAGTTCAACCAGCGATACCTACCGAGGCTCGGCCCCTTTCTCCGAACCCGAAACCCAGATCCTGAGAAACTACGCCCTGTCCGTGCCGAAGCTGGTCGCCAGCATCGACTTCCACAGCTATTCACAGCTCGTGCTCCGCCCTTGGACCTACCAGTACACGCTGCCGCCCGGAAAGGCCGCGTTTGACCGCATCGGCAACGCGATGGTTGATGCGATTGCGGCCAAGACCGGTGCCAGCTACGAGTACGGCGGCCCGGACATCCTGTACCTCGCGTCCGGCACCGCTCCAGACTGGTTCTTTGGCACCACGGGCGCGATCGGGCTGACCATCGAACTCCGGGATACCGGACTGAACGGGTTCATCCTGCCCACCTCCCAGATCATCCCCTCGGGCAACGATGGCCTGGCCGCGGCTATCGCCATGGTCTCGGGCCTTTGCCGCGCGGATCTGAACCGCGATAACTTCGTCGACGATGCGGACTTTGTGCAATTCGCGTCGGCCTATGACGTATTCCTGACCAACAGCGCGGACTTCTCGGGCGACGGGGTCACGGATGACACCGACTTTGTCTACTTCGCCGACGGGTACAACCAGTTCGCTTGCCCCTGAACCAACCCGGGGTCGCCCGATAAAAACCGTGCGAATTCTTACCGAATCGTGACGCGTAAATGAAGGTTTGTGTCGCGTTTACACCGTTTTTGTCGTATTCTGTTTTAGGGCCCCGCAGTCGCGGGCTCGTGGTTGTGTTTCATCATGCCGATGCGCGGCTTGATTCGCTTAGCGCTTGAGGGAGAGACTTCCATGCAATTGAAGAAGAGTGGTCGCACCGCATTCGCCTCTGTCGGGACGTTGCTTGCCGTGTGCGGCGGCGCGGTTTCCGCCAACGCCCAGCTCGGCTCGTTCCCGGCTTCGGATGTGAACAGCCAGAGCCTGCTGCCCTTCCAGCTCGAAATGGCGATCAACCGCACCGCCCCCACGACCATGAGCGCGAGCGTCCTGCGCTCCGCCGTCGTTCGCGCCATGCACAACACAAAGACATGCTACAGCGCCGATCTGACGCCCGATCAGTGGCAGAATCTCCTGAACACCTACCAGTTCCTCCCCGTCACGCAGACGCCGACCGACCCCAACGATCCCTTTGGCGATCGCTTCAACGTGGATACGTACCGCTGGGGCCCCGCCGGCACGGCGAGTTCATCTTTCCCCAGCGGCGTGGCGATCGCCACCAACTTGACGGTGAGCTTCCCCGCCGACCAGGTAGCACCCGCGACCTGGGGCCTTGCCGCCTCGGGGTTCGCTGTTTCTCAAAACGTCCTGGGCGCCTCGCTGACCTCTCAGTTCGGCAACCTTGATCGCGGCCGCGAGTATCTCCGCCAGTGCCTTGGCTCCTGGCGCAAGTACGGCGGCGTCACGTACACCGAAGTCGCCGATGACAACACATCGATGACCAATTCGGCCGCGCACAACAACGCGCGTGGCGACATCCGCATCGGCGGCATCTCGCTCAACGGCCAGAGCGGCGTGCTCGCATACAACTGCTTCCCGGCCTCGGGCGGCCTCGCGGGCACCCTGACCGGCGGCGATATGGTGATCAACACCGCCTACTTCGGTGACGCCACCACGTTCAACGCTGCCGGCAACAACTACCGCTATCTCCGCAACGTCATCACGCACGAACACGGCCACGGTCTGGGCTTCATCCATCAGGTTCCCTGCAGCAGCTCCAAGCTGATGGAACCGTTCATCCAGACCACCACCGATGCGACCCAGATCGACGACCGCCGCGCCATCGGCCGCAACTACGGCGACCGCTTCAG